>JAFYWY010000069.1 GCA_017546455.1 Opitutales bacterium | reverse complement strand
AGCTCCCGCCGCGAGCTTGCAAACGACTTTTTTCATGTGGTGCGGAGACGTTTCCAAAGCTGCCGCCAATTCATCGACCGTGCAGCGCTTACCGTGATTACGCGCCAAAAAAATCAGCGCACGAAAAGCGTAATCGGTAAAATCGCCGCTTGGAGCAAGGCTTACGAAGTAATCGCACGCGTATTTATCAAAGCGGAAAAGGAAGTTTACGCCAAGCGCGGCATACAGGTATAGTCGCCAAATTCGCAAAATAAAAAAACGCATTCCCGTGATCTGCGGGAATGCGTTTTTTCGTCTCTCGAAAGCCGATTATTCGGAATCCCGATCCGGAAACGTAATTCGCGTAAAAGGTGCGACTCCGGCGGCGCGCAGGAGGTCGAGCGCTTCGGTCTCGGCAGCGCGCATCTGCCGACGCGTGTCGTCGGCAAGATCATCCAACCCGGCGAGGTGCAACCAGCCGTGGACGAGGTAGAGCAGGATTTCATCGGCGGGGGTCGTACCGAATTGCTCGGCGGCGCGCTGGGCCTGCGGCACGCAAACAACGATTTCACCGGCAAAAGCGCCCTCGTCGGAATCCGCCTTACAATCGGAAGCGGCAGCGGGATCACGGCGCTCGGGCTGCGTAAAAATTTCGTCGCCGGGAAAAGTAATCACATCCGTTTTGGAGGGATCGTCGAGGAATTGCTCGTGAAGTTCGCAGGTCGTTGCATCGTCAACGAATGCAATCGAAAGGCTGCCGGCGGGGAACTCCCAAGGGGCGCGTTCCCGCAGGGTTTTCAGCACTTTTTTGACCTGTCTGCGGCAGATTTTGAAGCCGCGGCAACGAATGGCAATCGCGTCGTTCATGACTTGGCATTTACGGGATTATCTTCCGCCTTGGGCGCATCTTCCTTCGGGAAAGCGTCTTTGCCGAGAATGCGAATCTGCGGTACTTTTCCGGCCTCGTCCGCATTCGCGGGAACAGGCGGTTTTTCCTTATCCGCATCCGCATAGGAGATGCGCTTGTGATAGCTCATCAGGACGGAGTTTACGAGGCTCTTGCGGATAACATCGATTTGACGCAGGGTGATCGGGCAATCGCTGAGTTCGCCGTCCTTTACGCGTTCATAAACGAGTTTTTCCACCAAATCCTCAACAGCCTGCTGCGTCACCTTTTTGAGGGAACGCGAAGACGCTTCCACGATATCGCAAAGCATCAGAATCGCAGCTTCCATTGTTTGCGGACGCGGCCCGTCGTAACGATAATTCGATTCGTCCACAAGCGCTTCGTCGCCGCTGAGAATCGCGAGCTGTTGGGCTTTACGGATGAAGTAGCCGACGAGGCTTTTCCCGTGGTGCTGGCGGATGACGTCGCAAACCGGACGCGGCAAGTGGTATTCTTCCGCGAGTTCAACACCTTCGCGCACGTGACTCTTAATAATCAGGGCGGACATCGCCGGCGTAAGCTGTTCGTGCGGGTTTTCCATGCCGGCCTTTTGGTTTTCCGTAAAGAACTCCGGCTTCAGGGTCTTTCCGACGTCGTGATAAAGGGCCGCACAACGGCAAAGCACGGCATTCGCTCCCGCCGCCTGAGCCGCCTTGGCAGCGAAGTCCGCCACCATAACGCTATGCAGGAATGTCCCCGGCGCAACCACCTGAAGACGTCTCAAAAGCGGGTGGTCGTAATCGGCGAGCTCGAGCAAAGTAATATTCGTTGTCGTCTTAAAGATGCCTTCGAAAACGGAGAGCACGCCGGAAGCGATGACCCCGGAAATGCCGCCCACGACCAACGCCGTCATAAAATTATAAGCTACGGACTGCCAGCTTGTTCCGTCGTGGAATCCGACCAGCAGCGAGGTCAGCGCAGTGGCGATCCCGGCGTAAAGACCGGCGCGCAGAAGCACGGCACGCTTGCGGGCATCACGGGCAATGTAAACGGAGGTAACGACGGCCACGGCGGAAACCAACAGGCATTCGACGCTCCCGCCGAGCATCAGCGCGATGACGGCGGCGGCGGTCATGGAAGTAATGACGGCCAACGGCGTTCCCAACATAACGGCGGCGAGAATTGCAACAATCGTCGGAGCCGAAAGCCAGATTTGAATATTCTCCGTTTGGGCAAAAATCTGTTCGAAGCGCGGGGATTCGACAATGCCGGCCAACAGACGCACGAGAGCGGTATCCAGAAGAATCAGCGTCCCCGCAAGTGCGATGACATTGCGGCGCTCGCGGAACACATTCGGCACGAAGATAATGCAGAAAATAGCCGCACTCAGCAGGATGCAACAGGTATAAAACGTATCCGAAAAGAAGGAACGCACGTCACCGAAAACACGGCTGCGGCTCTTATCTTCTTCCGCCCGATAAGCCTTCCATCGCTCGAGCATTTCCGCAGAAACAGGCACACGCTCGTTCAGCAGATATTCCCCGGCATGCACATGGACAACCGTGTCGCCGACACTCTCCGCCGCCAGGTCCTTTTGGCGGATCGTGGCTTCGCGGTCGAAGAACATATTGGTCCGGAACAGCGAGGAGACCTGAAAAATATACTCCACCTCATCGACGATTTTAGTAAGGTTGCTACGGGTACGATCGGCAAACACGCGCTGCCACAGGACATTTTGCAGGCGCTCCGAAAACGCACGCTTGAATTCACTTTCCGTATAACCGGCTCTTTCGGTGCCGCGGGACTCATCGAAAGCCGCCGTCTTACCGCGGCCGAAGCCGTCCTCAAAAATCCCTTCCTTCGCGAGATTCAAAAAGACATCCCGCGAAGCGAGGACGAGCTTTTCGTAATCTTTGGCGTTATTGCAATATTCAATCAGGCGCGACTGTCCCATCGCCAGTTCCTGAAGTGCCTCCGGACGATTCAGACGCGGATTGAGTGTCTCAAGCTTCATCGACTCGAAAACACTGCGGAGATTTTCGACAATCGCCGCATCGCGCGTCGTCCGCACCTTCAATTGCTTCAGGCGGGGAAACTCCGCAATGTTCTTTTCGGAAACGCGGACAAAAAATTCCAGCAGGCGCTCCTGCGCCTCGAGTTTCAGCGTATAAACCGGACCGACATGGAGGCGGGCATTTTCTTCCTGTTCCGAACGGCGGATTTTACTCGTGTAGGAAAAACTAAAAGGTGCGGCGAAAGAATAATTCGGCACCTGCCCTTCGTAAACGACCGGCGCACGCGGCGGCCGCCCGAAAAAGGCGACGAACGAGAGTAAGGTACCGAAGAGCAATAGTACCCACGTTCCCGCGAACAAACGCCGCAGGCGTTCTCCCAAAGGAACTTGCGGCTCCTGAAAGACTCGATAAATCAGCGCGCCTTCTTCGCGACGCTTTTTCTTGGAATTAGACCCCATAAAATTATTCGGGAGAGTCTAAGGCATCGTTCCGAGCTTTGCCAATTTCGAATTTTACCCTCCCGAAGCCGTTACGCAGTCCGCCCGAAGCCCCTTCCGCACATTCCGCCGGCAACGGAATAGGCGACACGAAACAAGCGCTGAAACTTTGTTTCCCTTTTTGCGTTGTATTCAATCAGTCAATCGCGCACGATTGACGCATTCCTCCCGTGCCCAATTTCAACTACATTGCTCAAAACGCCTCCGGCGAAACCCTCTCGGGAACGCTCGAAGCCCCCGATCGCCGCTCCGCCGCACAACGCCTCGCCCGCCGCGGCCTCACCCCCGTACGCCTCACCGTCGGCGATGCGGGAAGCGCCGCTAAAAGCCAGGTTAACTCCGCCGAAGAAATCAATCTGCCTGCGAGCGAAGACCATGACGCGCTTCATAAAAAACGCCTTTTCGGAACACACAAAATCGCGAGCAGCTTCATGGAGAAACTCTATTCCCTGCTCACAAGCGGTCTTCCCGCCGGCGATGCCGTCAAACTCCTGAGCCAGCGCGTCACCGACCCCGCCCTGCGCGCGCTCTGTGCAAGAATCTGGCGTGACCTTTCCGAAGGGCTTCCGCTCGCAGGTGCGATGGCACGTTTCCCCGAAGTCTTCGAAGCCACCGATGTGCGACTCGTGGAAGCCGGCGAAGCCACGGGCACCCTCACCCCCGTCGTCAAACGCCTGCTCGACCACTACGAATCCCGCGAATCCCTGCGCGCCAAGATTCTCGCGAGCATGGCCTATCCGGTTTTCATTATCACGCTCGCCTGCGGCGTCATCGCCTTCTTCATTTTCTTCCTGATGCCGATGCTTCAGGACATGATGGAAAAACTCGGCGGGGAAATGAACCTTACGACGCGCATCCTCGTCGCCATTTCCCAGGTCGTTATTTACGGCGCGCCCGTCTTTGCCGTCGTCGCCGTCTCCGCCTTTTTCTCGATTAAAAATTGGCGTCAAAGCGACGAAGGTCTCCGCAAAACCGACGACTGGATTCTGCGCCTCCCGCTTATCGGGCGCATCGTTTCCAACGTGGAAGCCTCTCGCCTCTGCTCGCTCGTTTCCACGCTGATGGACAACGGCATGAACACGCCTGATGCCCTGCGTATGGCCGAACGTGCCGCAGGCAACCAAATCGAACGGGAACGCATCGCCGCCGCGCGCAAGCTCATCAGCGACGGGGCCTCGTTCACCAACGCCTTCCGCCGCCATCAGGTACTTCCGCAAATCGACTTGGACATCGTCACCGTCGGCGAATCCACGGGAACGCTTCCCGCCGCGTTCCGCCAACTCGCACAAAGCCACGAAAAAGCCCTCGACGCTGCACTGAAGCGCCTCATCGTCGCTCTCTCCAGCGTACTGCTCAGCTCCGCCGTCGCCATCGTCTTCCTCTGCCTCCTCAGCATCGTGCTGACGATCTTCTCCGTTTCCCAAAGCGCCGCCCAGTAAACGGACGCCTCCCGAAACGCCCGAACCTCCGACGATTAGCATTAATACAACGGGAGAAGCCCAAGCTTTTCGGACAACCCGTTGCTCAAGCATTGATTTCCCCCGCGATTTCGGGAAAGATGTAGGCATGGACTTTAACGGTATCCTTCTCATCGACAAACCGCAGGAATGGACGTCGCACGACGTCGTCGCCAAATTGCGCGGCGTCTTGCACACCAAGCGCATCGGCCACGCAGGCACGCTCGACCCGCTCGCCACCGGCCTGCTCGTCATTCTCGTCGGCCCGGCTTGTAAGGCTTCTCAGTATCTCATGAGCCAAGACAAGATTTACACGGGCACGCTGCGCCTCGGCGTCGTCACCAATTCTCAGGACTCGGACGGCGAAGTCATGGAAGAAAATCCGGTTCCCGCCGAGCTCACGCGGGAAAAAATCGAGGACGCCATGCACGCCATGGAAGGCGACCAATACCAAATTCCGCCGATGTTTTCCGCGATTAAGATTAACGGACAACCGCTTTACAAGGCCGCCCGCAAAGGCAAGGAAGTCGAACGCGAAAAACGCTTTATTCGTATTTCCAAATTTGAAATGCGAGAGATGCGCGGCAACAGAGACGTCGATTTTTACGTCGAATGCTCGAAGGGCACCTATGTGCGCACCATCGCCCACGACCTCGGACGCAAGCTCGGCCCGGGCGCTCACCTGACCGCCCTCCGCCGCGTCGCCTCCGGAAAATTCAATCTCGATCAGGCCGTAACCCTGGAAGCCCTCCAAACGATGGAGCCGGAAGCCATCCAGGCGCGCATGCTCGCCGTACACGACTACGTCCCCGCAGTCGCCATGCTCTAAACCGAAAAACCGAAACACCGCAACACAAGCGTTACCGCGCGGGCAAGCAGGGATTTTCGTTGCCTCGCGGGAACGGATTAGGAAAAATTAGCACTTACACTTTCTTTTATGAAACGCATCTTTGTTGAGAAAAAAAACGCTTTCCGTGAACAGACGCACAGTGTCCTTCAAGACCTGCGCGAATCGCTCGGCCTCTCGGGACTGTCCGAGTTGCGTATCGCCCAGCGCTACGACATCGACGGGCTCTCCGAGGAAGACTTCCGCAAAACGCTTTTGACCGTTTTTGCCGAGCCGCAGGTGGACGACATTTACGAAGACGTATTTCCCTGTAGCAAAGAAGCCGCCGTTTTCGCGGTTGAATACCTGCCCGGCCAGTTCGACCAACGCGCCGACTCCGCCGCGCAATGCGTTCAGATGCTCACGCTCAAGGAACGCCCGCTGATCGCTTCCGCCCGCGTTTACGCCGTCTGCGGCGCCAGCGAAGAAGACCTGGAACGCATCAAGGCCTACCTCATCAATCCGGTCGATTCCCGCGAAGCCTCTCTCGACGTCCCCGCGACGCTCAAACAGGAAATTCCGGCGCCCGCCGCGATTCCGAGCATCGAAAACTTTACCGAAAAAACAGCCGATGAACTTTCCGCTCTACGCAAAGAACTCGGCCTGGCCATGAGCGATGCCGACATCGGTTTCGTCCAAAAGTACTACCGCGACGAAGAACACCGCAACCCGACGCTCACGGAAATCCGCGTACTCGACACCTACTGGTCCGACCACTGTCGCCACACCACGTTCCTGACGCGCCTCAACAAGGTTTCCTTCGACAATTCCCCGCTCGTCGCCCCGGTCGAAAAGGCGTGGAACAAATACCTCGAAATCCGCAAGGCCCTCGGACGCGAAGAAAAGACCGTCTGCCTCATGGACGTCGCCCTGCTCGCCATGCGCGAACTCAAAAAACAGGGTAAGCTCGACGACCTCGAAGTTTCCGAAGAAATCAACGCCGCTTCCATCGTCGTCCCCGTCACCATCGACGGCGTGACGGAAGACTGGCTCGTCATGTTCAAAAACGAAACGCACAACCACCCGACGGAAATCGAACCCTTCGGCGGTGCGGCAACCTGCCTCGGCGGCGCCATCCGCGACCCGCTCTCCGGACGCAGCTACGTTTACCAAGCCATGCGCGTCACCGGCGCAGCGGATCCCCGCGTTCCTTTCTCCAAGACGCTTCCGGGCAAGCTCCCGCAGCGCAAAATCGTGCGCGGCGCAGCCCAGGGTTACTCCTCCTACGGCAACCAAATCGGCCTTGCGACGGGTATGGTTCATGAAATTTATCACCCGGGCTACGTTGCCAAGCGCCTCGAAATCGGCGCCGTCGTCGCTGCCGGACTGAAAGAAAACGTCGTTCGCGGCACGCCGGCCCCCGGTGATATTATCGTGCTCGTCGGCGGACGCACGGGCCGCGACGGGATCGGCGGTGCAACCGGTTCCTCCAAGGAGCACACCGAAAAGGCGCTCGAAAACAGCGCGGAAGTCCAAAAAGGCGATGCTCCGACCGAACGCAAGCTCCAACGCCTGTTCCGCGACGCGGAAGTTTCCCGCCTCATCAAGCGCTGTAACGACTTCGGCGCCGGCGGGGTCTCCGTCGCCATCGGCGAACTCGCGCCCTCGCTCGACATCCATCTCGACCGCGTTCCCCGCAAATACGAAGGCCTGAACGGAACGGAACTCGCGATTTCCGAATCGCAGGAACGCATGGCGGTCGTCATCGATCCGGCCGACCTGGAAAAATTCCGCGCCGCCGCCGAACGCGAAAACTTGGAATCCACGCATGTCGCCGACGTCACCGACACCGGCCGCCTCCGCATGTTCTGGCAAGGGAACACGATTGTTAACCTGCTCCGCGCTTTCCTCGACACCAACGGCGCCACGCAGGAAGCGGACGCACACGTCGCCGCTCCGGACCCGATTGCCAATCCGTTCCTCCCGAAACCGCTTCTGAGCAACGACGTCAAGGCCACCTGGATGAACGTCCTCGGCGACCTGCGTTGCTGCGGACAGCGCGGCTTGGTGGAACGCTTCGACGCCTCCATCGGCGCAGGCACGGTGCTCCATCCCTTCGGCGGGAAAACGCAAACAACGCCGACGGAAGCCATGGCAGCCAAGATTCCGGTCCTCGAAGGTGAAACGGACGACTGCACGCTGATGAGCTTCGGTTTCGATCCGGAAGTCTCGAGCTGGTCGCCTGCCCACGGCGCAGCTTTCGCCGTCGTCGATTCCGTGGCACGCCTCGTCGCGGCCGGCGGCAATCCCGCAAAGGCGCGTCTGACGCTCCAGGAATACTTTGAAAAACTCGGCAACGATCCGAAGCGCTGGGGCAAGCCGCTTGCCGCTCTGCTCGGCGCGTTCACGGCACAGCTTGAACTCGGCAACGGCGCCATCGGCGGAAAAGACTCGATGTCCGGTTCGTTCAAGAACCTCGACGTCCCGCCGACGCTCGTCTCCTTCGCCATCGTTCCGGCCAAGGCCTCGAAGGTCATTTCTCCGGAATTCAAAAAGGTCGGCTCGAAGCTCGTTCACGTTCCGGCCAAGCTCACGGCAGATCAAATGCCGGACTGGGAAGATCTCCGCACGAAGCTCGCGAAAATCCACGAGCTCATTCTCGCCGGAAAAATTCTTGCCGCCCGCACCGTTCGCGAAGGCGGGAAAGCCGTTGCCCTCGCGGAAATGGCCCTCGGTAACGAAATCGGGTTTAAGCTGGAAAAAGCCCCCGATGCCGCCTTCTTCGCGGTCGAACACGGTTCCTGGATTCTCGAAGTCGCAGCCGACGAAGCGCTCGACGGCTTGGAGCACAGCGTCATCGGCTTCACGCAGGAAAAAGCGGTCGCCGCTTGGGAAGGCGGTTCGCTCGCTCTTTCCGACATGCGAGACGCCTGGGAATTCGCTCTCGAAAACGTCTTCCCGACACGCGCCGTTCCCGCTGACACCGCTCCGGCACCGCAAACCTTCTCCTGCGACGAACGCCCGGCACAGAAGCACGCCAAAATCACCGTCGCCAAGCCGCGCGTCCTCATTCCGGTCTTCCCGGGTTCGAACTGCGAGTACGACACCGCACGCGCGTTCCGCGAAGCCGGAGCCGAACCGGAAATCTTTGTCGTCCGCAACCTGACGACCGCTGCCGTCGATGAATCCCTGCGCGCTTTGGCCGACAAGATTGCCAAGACGCAAATCCTGATGATTCCGGGCGGCTTCTCCGCCGGGGACGAACCGGACGGATCCGGCAAGTTCATCGCCGCCGTCTTCAAGAACCCCGCAGTCCGCGACGCCACGAACGCGCTCATCAAGGAACGCGACGGTCTCATCCTCGGGATTTGCAACGGCTTCCAGGCGCTCATCAAGCTCGGCCTCGTGCCCTTCGGCGAAATTCGCGACATGGACGCCAACTGCCCGACGCTCTTCCACAACCGCATCGGCCGCCACATTTCCCGCTACGTGCACACGCGCGTTGCCACGGTGAAATCGCCCTGGCTCGCCAACGTCAACGTCGGCGACGTGTTCACCGTCCCCGCCTCCCACGGTGAAGGCAACTTCACGGCTTCGCCGGAAGTGGTCGCCCAACTCGCCGCCAACGGGCAAATCGCCTTCCAATACTGCACGGCCAACGGCACGCCGAGCTACGATATTTCCTGCAATCCGAACGGTTCCTACCAGGCGATTGAAGGGATTATCTCCCCGGACGGCCGCGTACTCGGCAAGATGGGTCACTCGGAACGCCGCGGTATCGACATCGGTAAAAATATTCCGGGCAACAAGAACCAACCGCTCTTTGACGCCGGCGTCGCCTACTTCGCGTAAGGCACGCCCGTCGAGACGCCTTTTCACCCGGGTCGTTTCGGCCCGGTAAGCTTTTTACGACAAGATTTTATGGCAGATTCTGCAGCTATTTCCAAACCGGTCATTTTAACGGGAGCTCAACCCACGGGAAGACTCCACCTCGGGAACTACCTCGGCGCAGTGCGCAATTGGAGCGCCATGCAAAATGATTACGAATGCTATTTCTTCGTAACCAACCAGCACGCCATCACGCTTCCGAAAGTCCCCGCCGAACTCCGCAAAAACACCTATTCCTGCCTCGCGCAGTACATGGCCTGCGGACTCGATCCCGAAAAAAGCCACCTCTTCGTCCAAAGCCACGTTTACGGGCACAACGAGCTTGCGTGGGTCCTCTCCTGCATTTGCCCGCTCGGCCAGCTCGAACGCATGACGCAGTTTAAGGACAAGGCAAAGAAACAAATCTCCGTCAACTCCGGCCTGCTCTTCTATCCCGTGCTGATGGCGGCGGATATCCTCCTCTACAACGCCCACGTCGTCCCCGTCGGCGAAGACCAAAAGCAGCACCTTGAGCTCACGCGCGACCTCGCGGAAAAATTCAACGCGACCTACTCGCCGACCTTCAACGTCCCCGAGCCCTACATCGGTAAGGCGGGCGCACGCGTCATGTCGCTCCAAAATCCGAACTCGAAGATGTCCAAGTCCGACCCGAACCAGCTCGGAACGGTTGACCTCATCGACACCGCAGACGTTATCCGCAAGAAAATCATGTCCGCCGTCACGGACTCCGAAGGCTCGATTCGCGTCGATGCGGAAAACAAGCCGGGCGTGACCAATCTCATTTCGATTTACTCGGCAATCACCGAAAAATCCGTCGCCGCGATCGAAGACGAGTTCGCGGGCAAAGGTTACGGCGATTTCAAAAAGACCGTCGCCGACGCCATTATCGCCGTCTTGGATCCGGTCCGCCAGCGCTACGACGAGCTGATTAAGAATCAGGGTTATTTGGACGAAGTGCTTAAAGCCGGTGCGGAAGCGGCGCAGAAAACCGCTTGGAAAACGCTCTCGAAAGTTTACCGCAAAGTCGGCTTCCCGGAACGCGCCCGCTAAGGCATTACTTCAAAGCACCCATGGAATTTTCGTCACAGGAAACACCCGCATCGAAAACCGCTTCTGCGGGCACGCGCCGCCTCGGCATCGTCGTCTTCGTCGTCGCCGTTGTCGCCGTCTTGGTTTACGCATCGCAGCAGGAGCACGATTTCGTAACGCTTGCGATTTTGTGCACGGTCCTGCTCGTCGGTGAAGTGCTGGCCGCTTATCAGTGGTACCACGAATCCAAGCGGGAAGCGATCAACGATGCCGCGCCGCGCATTCTCGAAGCGTTTGACACGCGCATGAAGCAGTCGTTCGCGAATCAGGAAATTATCCACAAGGAAGTCCATGCGGATTTCGAAGCTCTGTCCAAGCAGCTCGCTTCGCTTGAAAATGCCGTAAAGTATTTGGCCAACCGCCAAGAAGAGAATGCGAAACTCGCCGCCGGCAGCTCCGCCGACGACCGCACGGAAGAGCTTGCGGATGCCATCGCGCAGCTTCACGAAAAGCTCAACGAAAACGCCAAAGAGCTCGCCGAACGGATTGAAGCCCAAAACGATGCGATTCGCGCGCAGCTGAGCACGGCCAAGAGCGAAAGCAAGAATTGGGGCGCCATCGACGAACGCCTCGAAGCCATCGTCGCCACCCAGGACGAAATTCTCGAAAAATTTGAGTCGCTCACCAAGGCCGAATCCGAAGATGACGTGACGGAAGACGAAATCTTTATCGACGAAAACGAGGCTGATGCCGTCGAGTCCGACGAAGATTTCCCGCTCCCGCAAAACATGTTCGAACGCGCTCAAGCCGCCAATGCCGAAAGCGTCGCCTCCGCCGTTTCGAAGCTGATTGCCGACGTGCCCGCCAAGGCTCCGTCCGCACCGAAATGCCTCGTCGTCATCGAATATTTTTCCGCGAAACCCGAAGCTACGGCCCCCGCGGAGCCCGCTCCCGCCCAAGCCGCTCCGGAGCCGCAAAAGGTTTCCGAAGAAAGCATTCCCGAGCAACGCCCGATTGCCGAAGGCGAATTGCCGCTCATCGAAGATCTGCCGCACACCGCGCTGATTCTCAAGGCACAATTCGGTCCCGGCGAACGCCCCTACCTGCGCGGCAACGCACCCGGGCTCTCGCTCAAAAAATCCGTCCCGATGGACTACTCCGGCTCCAACCTCTGGCGCTTTGACTTCGGTCCGATGAAGGCGGACACGGAAATCACCATCTTCCGCAACGACACCAACGAAGCGCTCGGCGCACCGTTTAAACTGCGCGCAGGGAAAGTGACGACGCTCGCATTTTCTCCCAACGCCTAAGTTTCTCCCGCATGAAAAAATCGCTCGCAGCCCTGCCCGTTCTCGCGCTCGCGGCGATTTTTTCGTCGGCGCAGGAAACACCGCCCCCCGCGCAAGACGAAGACGCCCTCGTTAAAGCCGCACTGGAATCCCTGCCGAGCATCTACGAAACGCGCACCCGCGTCTTCACGATCCTCTCGGAAGACCTCGCGCAAATGCGACGGGTCGCCGCCATCGCCAAAAAGCTCGAAGGCCATCTGTCCTCCGTGCTCGGCTGGAAACTCGTCGCCGACGGAGCCAAACTCTCCGTCTGGGTCGCCCCCGATACCGACGCCGGTATTCTCTTCGAAACCGGCCGCGATTTCCGCCGCAATGCGACTTGCACCTTCCGCGCAGACACCACGCGCCTCAACGACTACAGCGTCGCCCTCGGCTTAGCGCAAAGCGTCCTGTGGCAATACGGCAGTGATTTTAAATTGGAATTCAAAGACACACAGGCGCCGCTTTGGGCCGCCTCGGCACTTGCCACGGAAACGGCCATCGCCCACAACAGCGGCCGCCTACTGCTCCTGCGCCAACGCTCCGAAAAAAACGCACCGATTCCCTTTGAAAAGCTCGTCGGACCGCGCTGCCAAAACCGCGTCAGCCAAGTTCCGGACGATTCCTTTCAGGTAAACGCATTTTGGTTTTACCGCTCTCTGCGCAAGCGGGAACTCGCCTCTTGGCAGAACTTTCCGAATTATTTTCGCGGCATTCTGAAAAACGCCGCCGACGCCTTCCCGCAGAAAAAAGAGGCCGCCGAAAAATCAGTTGACCTCGCTTGGGCCACCGCGTTTTTCTCTGCCATCGAAAAAACGCCCGCCGGCACCGAATCCCTCGCCGGCTCGCAGGCGCGCTTCGAAAAATCCAATCGCTTTCACATTCAAATCGGCGAAACGGAAAAAATCGTTTCCGCCGAATCCCTGATTGAATACCGCCACTCGCTCGACATCAAAAAGCTCGCTTACATCCGACTGCGGGAGCTCAACGAATCCCTTTCCTCGACCAATCCCGTCTGGCACAACGCCTTCGTCGAACTCGGCGTCTTCCTCGAAATGATCGTTCATCGCGAAGACACCTCCGGCGAACTGAAGGAAGGTAGCTCGATCTGGGCCCCGGAACGCGGGACTCGCGACAAAACCGAAAGCTCCGCCCTGCACACGCAATGGCAGAAAGTCGAAGCCGCACGCGAAGAAGCCGCACGCCTCCACGCCGAAATCCGGGCGCTGATGGAGCTCCCTGGCGGGAAAAGCTAAAGGCAACCTCTAGAAATTCAAAATCTGTCTCAAGATTAAGTTATGTGCGCCGGAGGTGCACAGCCTCAAAGCGGCAATTGCGAATAGTGATTCCGAATACTTACCGCTTAGCGAACTCTATAGCAGGCTTTAGGAGAATCGGAATTCGAGATTCAGAATTACCTCTTCGAGGTCTCTCTCGGCTCTGCCGGCTAAACTCTTCAATCATTAAACTATTGTAAACTCCTCCCAAAGGGAGATTCCCTGAAACTTTTTTCTCGGCGCGGCGTTCTCCCCGCAATAGTGTAGAAGCTTTCCAATGCCTGACTCCGAAAAAACAGATAACACGCCCGTCATCGAATTGGTCGATGCCCGGAAAATTTACCGCATGGGCGACGAAGACGTTAATGCGCTCGACGGCGTAAGCGTCAAAATTCACCGCGGAGAATTCATCGCGATTCTCGGCCCGTCCGGTTCCGGAAAATCGACGATGATGAATATGCTCGGTTTCATGGACACGCTGACGAGCGGGAAGATGTTTTTCGAAGGTGAGGACGTCTCCGCCATCGGCGCTTCCAAACGCGCCTGGTATCGTGCCAACCGCATCGGCTTCATCTTTCAGGCGTTCAATCTGCTCCCGCGTCTGACCGTTTTGGAAAACGTTATGTTGCCGCTGACGTATTCGCGCGTCTCCCGCAGAGAGGCCGAAGAACGCGCACGCGAAGCGCTTTCCCGCGTCGCACTCGATCACCGCATCGGGCACATTCCCTCGCAGCTTTCCGGCGGGGAACGCCAACGCGTCGCAACGGCCCGCGCGCTCGTCAACAATCCCGGCGTCGTTTTGGCGGACGAACCGACGGGCAATCTCGACAGTAAGAACGTCGCGCGCACGCTGGATTTGCTACGCTCTCTGCGCGACAGCGGACTTCCCGTGGTCATGGTGACGCACGATTTGGAAGTGGCCAAAGCCACAAGCCGCGTAGTTTCAATGCGTGACGGCAAGATTTTGGAGGACTACCTGCAATGAATTTTTACGGAGCATTTATCAACGGATTGCGGGAAATTCTCGCACACAAAATGCGCTCCCTGCTCTCGATGTCGGGCATTATTCTCGGCGTCGCGGCCCTGGTCGCCATGGTATCGGTCGTCCAAGGAATGGTCGGCCAGTTCAAGGGCTTTATCGAAATGCAGGGCGGCATCGAAAAAATTACGATTTCGACGGAATCGCTCCCGAAAGAGCAGGAACACCTTCAGGATTCCGCGCCGGGACTGCGCATGGTCGATGTCGATGCCATCCGTAAACTCGTGCCGAGCGTTTCCCATATTTCGCCCGAAATTTCGATTCGCTGGACCAGCATTTCCCGTAACGGCAAGGAATTTAACGCCCGCGTCACGGGAACGATGTCAGACTGGCTCGTCATCAACAAACGCAGCGTCGAAAAAGGACGTTTCCTTGCGGATGCCGACGAGCTGACGCGCGCGAAAGTCTGCGTCTTGGGTTCGCTCGTGGCCGAAGAAATTTTTGAAAGCAACGAAGACCCCATCGGCAAGGCCGTTAAAATCGGCGGGGAATGGTTTACCGTTGTCGGCATTCTCAACACCTATTCCGTCGGTAAGGGCGGGCCCGGCGGCAAGGACAAGAAACGCGGTCCGGGGCGCTGGATGAACGGCGGCTGCTACATCCCGATTCACACGGCGATGACGAATTACACGTCCAACGACAAACTCTCGTCGCTTTACGTGCGCGTGAGTTCCGTGGATCAGCTTGAAGACACGGTTTCACAGCTCGACCGCGTGTTGTTGCAATCGCACAACGGCTTCCAAGATTTTTCGATTTCGACGAACGAGGAAATGCTCGACGAATTCAAGAAAACGGAACAGTCCTTCATGATTTCGCTCGGCGGAGTAGCCTTTATTTCGCTTTTCATCGGCGGGATCGGCATCATGAACGTCATGCTGGCGGCCATTAACGAGCGCATCCGCGAAATCGGCGTGCGCAAGGCGGTCGGCGCGCGCGGGAGCGATATTTTCATGCAGTTCCTCGTCGAAACGGCACTGGTCAGTTCGCTTGGCGGCTTGCTCGGTCTGTTGCTTTCCGTCGCGCTGGTCGAAGGTATCGGCATGGTGATGGCGGGCGGCGGCGGCTCCCCGATGAGTCGCGGCATGGTCGGCATGTCGGTTGAACCGAGCGTCATGCTTGCGGGCTTTGTCTTCTCCGTCGGCATCGGGGTTATTTCGGGAATCTTCCCGGCACTCCGGGCCTCTCGCCTCGACCCCATCGAAGCCCTCCGCTACGAATAGCGGCAACACCTCGAGAATCGGCCGATCGCCGACTGCGGAGCGAGTTCTTTTCGGAGCTCGCTCCGTCCGTTTGGAGTACTCGGCCAAAGGCCGCAGGCGAACTAAAATCTTGCGAACAGGCGCCACGAGTGGAAGAATCTCCGCATAATTCGCATAAAGACTATGAGTGCCTACGAAGTTCCCCAAATCACCGAAGCCGACACGCTCATCGAAAATCTCGGAGAATGCCGCTTCCCCTCGCCTTTCAAAAAAGAAAGCTATTCCGAACAACTCTTCAAAACGGATAACGACCGCATTCTTTTCGACATCACCTATGCCGGAACCATGAAGGCCATCAAGGAAGGCCGCCCCCTGCCGTCTTTCGAAGCCGCCGGTCCGCGCGAATCCATCTTCTTCAATCCCGCCGAAACGAAAGTCGGGATTGTCACCTGCGGCGGTCTCTGCCCGGGCTTGAACGACGTTATCCGCAACCTTGTCATGGGCCTGCAGCATTCCTACGGCGTTTCTCGCATCTACGGTTTCCGTTACGGCTACGAAGGCCTCGTCGCCAAGTACGGCCATTCGCCGATGCTCTTGGACAGCGACGTCGTTTCGGACATTCACGCACAGGGCGGCTCGATTCTCGCCAGCTCCCGCGGCCAGCAGGACACGCCGACGCTCGTCGATACGCTCCAACGCATGGGCATCGACATTCTCTTCGTCGTCGGCGGCGACGGTACGCTCCGTGCCGCCAATGAAATTTCCCAGGAATGCAAACTGCGCAACCTGAAGAAATCCGTCATCGGCATCCCGAAAACCATCGACAACGACATTATCCTGCTCGACAAGAGCTTCGGTTTTGAATCCGCCGTTTCGGAAGCCGTTAAGGTCATCAACTGCGCGCACGTCGAAGCCAAGGGTGCTCCGCGCGGCATCGGGATCGTCAAGCTCATGGGCCGCGACTCCGGCTTTATTGCCGCCTACGCCTCGCTCGCAAGCTCGGAAGCCAACTTCGTACTCATCCCGGAAGTGCCGCTCAAGCTCGACGGCCCGAACGGATTTTTGGCCAAGCTGCGCGAACGTATCACGACGAGCGACCACGCCGTCATCGTCGTCGCGGAAGGCGCCGGACAGGATTTGTTCAAGGACGTCAACCTCGGCACGGATGCCTCCGGCAACAAGCGCCACGCCGACATCGGAAAGTTCCTGCGCGACCGCATCAGCGCCGACATGAAGGAACACGGCATCGACACCTCGATTAAATACATCGACCCGAGCTACATCATCCGAAGCATTCCGGCAAACGCTTACGACAACGCGTACTGCTCGCACTTGGCGCACAACGCCGTCCACGCCGGTATGGCCGGAAAGACGGGCATGATCGTCGCGATGTGCCACCGCGTCCACGTCAATCTTCCGCTCTCGCTCATCGCAAAGGGACGCAAGCGCGTCAACACGATCAGCGAGCTCTGGCGCGGCGTTCTCGAATGCACCGGGCAGCCGGCTTCGTGGGAATAATCTTCCCGCGAAACCGCCTCGTTGCTTTCCTTTCACCCCTACCCCTCCTCCCCCGTGCCCGCCGAACCGCTCCCCTACCAAAAGAATTTGGAACGCATCAATCGGGTCTATTTTTCCGATCCGAAGCGCCGACTCTCCTTCAAACGAGGTGAAGTCATTCTCCGCCAAAACGAAGCGAGCAAGCTGCTCTTCCTCGTCGTACGCGGTGACGTCATTGCTTACCAAAAAGATGACGACGAAGCCGACGGTATGCGCTACGAAATTTTCCACGCCAGCGTCGGCTCGTACATCGGCATCCAAAGCTTCTTCTCCCAGCGCTACGCCGTTTCCTCGGAAATCGTCGCAGATACCGATGTCGAACTCGCTTATATCGACACGGATGTCGCCGCCGTCGAACCCGAAATTTACGGATCTCTCGTCGAGCAGTTCACGCCGGCGATGCTTCACGAACTCGCGGTAAGAAATTCCCGCATGTTTGAACGTACCGTCGAAAAAGAAGCGGCCCTGAAACGCATGCACCGCGCGGAAATGTCCGCAACGCTCGGCCAACTCGCGGCAGGAATCGCCCACGAACTCAATAACGCCGTCGGCGTGCTTGCCCGCAAGACGGATTTCATTTTGGAATTCCTGGAATCGGCTATCGCGGAACGCTCCGACGAGCTGCTGGACATTTTCCGCCGCGGCCTGAATTATTCCGCCGTTACGTCCAGCGAAGATATTCGCCGGCTCGCCCGCGAATTTGAAGCCGAATACGACCTCCCGCCGGATATCGCAAAGGTCCTCGTCCGGATCGCAGGAACCCGCGAAAACGCCAAGGCGCTCGGAAAAAAATTTATCGCCGGGCTCGAAAGCTCCGCGCGCTACTGGGAACTCGGACACGACCTGCACGACATGCGCGTCGCGGCCAAACACGCCGCCAGCATCGTGCGCTCCGTCAAACTGCTCGGCGGCGGCGGAAACATCGTCCGCGAAGCCGGCACCAATGTCCACGAATCCCTCTGCGAAGCCATCGCCCTTTTGAAGACGCACCTGCGGGAAGTCCGCCTCGAAGCGCAAATCGGCGAAGCCCAAGACTGCCCGACAATCTGCGCGGACATGACCGAGCTCGTCCAAATCTGGGTCAACATCACGAAAAATGCCTGCGACGCCCTCAAGCTCGCGCAAACCCCGGATCCGCTCATCAAAATGCGCCTCCAGGTCGTCCCGACCGGTACCCTGCGCGGCTTCATCGCCGTCACCATCACCGATAACGGCCCCGGCGTCCCCGAAAGCCTCCACCAAAAAATCTTTCAACCCGATTTCACGACCAAGAAAAACGGCCTGCAATTCGGGCTCGGACTCGGACTCGCCATCGTGCGCCGCATCGTCGACTCCTACGAAGGCGAAATTTCGCTCGAAAGCGTCCCCGGAAAGACAAGTTTTTGCATTCACCTGCCTTACAGCAAAACGAATACTTGAAATTTCCCGTAAACCGTCCGATTATTCTTTCAGTACTAGAAACACAAAAGCACTTATACTCCCATGGAAAAAATCAATATTATCTGCGTTGACGACCAAGCCGAAGTTCTGGACTCCGTTCTGCGCGACCTTCGCCCCCTCGCCAAATTCTTCCGCATCGAAGAATGCGAATCGGCCGCTGCCGTACAGACGCTCCTCGACGAAATCGCCGACTCCGGCGACCAGCTCGGTCTCGTCATCTCCGACCACGTCATGCCGGGCAAAAACGGCGTCGATCTCCTCGGCGATATTTCCAAGGACGAACGTTTCGCGGGAACGCGCAAAATCCTCCTCACGGGGCAGGCAACGCACGCCGACACGATTCGCGCGGTCAACGAAGCCCACATCGATTCCTATTTTGAAAAGCCCTGGAAACCGCATGAGCTTCTCGCTCAGGCCAAGCACCTGCTGACCCTGTTCATCCTCGAAAAGGGCATCGCTCACGAAGATTTCATGCCGATTCTCGACCAAAGCGTTCTGCTCGAAAAGCTCCGCCACGGCTAAAACGGCGTTCGGCATCTGCCGGAAGCAAAATCATCTTCAAAAAAAACGTTCCTGTGATTGATTTCGCAGGAACGTTTTTTTGCACCATAATCGGCTTTATCAAAAAATCGCTTGCCGTTTAACAAATGTTTATCCATGCTCCTATTTCATACCTTACAAATAGGAATTAAAAATAAAAAATGAAAGCAAATCCACGATTCGAAACCCTCCAAGTTCACGCCGGGCAAGAAAGTCCGGATTCCGCAACCGACGCACGCGCCGTCCCGATTTACGCCAGCACCTCGTTTGTCTTTCACAACGCGCAAGACGCGGCAGATCGCTTTGCCCTGCAAAAAGCGGGAAATATTTACGGACGACTGACCAATCCTACGCAGGATGTCTTTGAACGCCGCATCGCCGCCCTCGAAGGCGGGAGTGCCGCACTCGCCGTCGCCTCCGGGGCCGCCGCCATCACCTACGCGATTCAGAACATCGCCCGTGCCGGCGACCACATCGTCGCGCAGCGCAGCATTTACGGCGGATCTTATAACCTTCTGGCTTACACGCTTCCGGAATCGGGAATCACGGCCAGCTTCGTCGATCCGCTAACGGAAAGCTACGAAGCTGCAATTCGCCCGAACACCAAAGCCATCTTCATCGAAAGCCTCGGCAATCCCAACAGCGACGTCTCCGATATCGCCGCCGTCGCGGAGATTGCGCGCCGTCACGGCATCCCGCTCATCGTCGATAACACCTTCGGCACGCCCTTCCTAATTCGCCCCTTCGAACACGGCGCCAATGTCGTCGTCCACTCCGCAACGAAGTTCATCGGCGGGCACGGCACGGCCATCGGCGGCGTCATTATCGACGGCGGAAACTTCGACTGGATCGCGAGCGGAAAATTCCCCGGTCTCTCCGAACCGAACGCAAGCTACCACGGCATCACCTTCGCCCAAGCCTGCGGAAACACCGCCTACGTCACCAAAATTCGCGCAACCCTGCTCCGCGACACCGGATCCACCCTTTCGCCGTTCCACGCCTTCCTCTTCCTGCAAGGCCTGGAAACGCTTTCGCTTCGCATCGAACGGCACGTCCAAAACGCGCTCAAAGTCGTGAACTTCCTCCGCAAGCACCCGCAAGTCGAACGCGTTAACCATCCGTCGCTTCCGGAATCGCCGACTCACGCGCTTTACCAAAAATACTTCCCGCAGGGCGCCGGTTCCATTTTCACCTTCGATATCCGCGGCGATGCTGCAACGGCCCGCGCCTTTATCGATAAATTAAAGCTCTTCTCCCTGCTCGCCAACGTCGCCGACGCCAAGTCGCTCGTTATCCACCCGGCATCGACGACGCACTCGCAGATGACGCGGGAAGAACTCGAGGCCGTCGGCATCCGCCCGAATACCGTCCGTCTCTCCGTCGGCATCGAACACATCGATGATATTCTCGCCGACCTCGCTCAAGCTCTCGCTTAGCCCTTTTTAACGGAAGCTACGTTGTGCGGTCTCACACTCTCAACTCCTTCGGGGGTTGAGAGTGCTTTTTCCGAAGAAGTTGCATTGAAAGGCTCGTCGCTACGCCATTCGCCGCTCACACTTCACTGCCCGACGCATTTTCAAAATATTTTTCGCGGAGGCCCAAATCGTCGGAAGCAGGCGTACATGCGTTCCCGCGCGTTCTTCCCAACGCACGGGAATTTCGACCAGCGCGCCTTTCGAACGCCGCTCCGCAAGCATTGCCAATTCGGCCCCCAGAGTAAATCCTTCGGCAACGAATTTTCCCGCAAGGCTTTCAAACCAGCTCCGTCTCAAAAATTTAAAGCCGCAAGCCGAATCCGAAAAATGAGTTCCGAGAGCAAGATTCACGCAAGTCGCGTAAACGCGGGAGACAATGCGGCGGCGGCAATTGCGTCCGGAAACGCGGGCGCCGGGAAGATGCCTCGATCCGGAAACCAGGACGCAATCCGGATTCTCTCTCAAAATTTTCAGAGCCTCGGCAATGTGCGCGGGATCGGTCGCCATATCGGCGTCGCAGTAAGCGAGAATCGCAGCGGACGAACTCGTCCAAGCCTGTTTCAGTGCTTCGGCAAGACTCGGTTCCGGCCAATGAATCACGCGCGTCGTTCCCGCATATTGTCGCGCGAGGCGTTCGGCAATTCCGGGCGTGTCATCACGGGAGCCGTTTTCCGCAATGCAGATGCGCACATCGCCCAATCCGTTTTCGTCGAGCCAGTTCCGTAAAGTCAAAAAGCCCTGCTCTAAACGCAGGGCTTCGTTGAATGCGGGAACGATGATTTCGACCGAGTTGTCCGGCATCTTTCGTCCTTCGACCACGGATTCCCGAACGGCTTACTTAATACCGCTGGAGCCGTAACCGCCGGCACCGCGTTCCGTCGAAGAAAGTTCGTCCGCCTCGACAACGGCGACTTGCGGATACGGCATGATGATGATTTGGGCGCAGCGCATGCCGGCGGCGTAAAGCTTTTCCGCGGCAATCAGAGCCTCGTTTTCGCCTTCCGGGCAAACGTCCAGAATATCGAAAACCGCCATGACGTTTCCGCGGTATCCGCTGTCGATTACTCCGACGCTGTTCGAGAGGCGGCAGAAAGTCTTTTGGACAGAGCTGCGCGGGAAGATCAGGCCGACGTGACCCTCGGGAATTTCCATTTGAAGACCGAAATCCACCTTGATTTTTCGCGGAGCAATAAATTCGGCGGAAACGGCGGTCAAATCCATCCCGGCATCGCCCGGCTTTGCATAGCGCGGCACGACCGCATTCGGGTGCACTTTTTTAACTTTGAGTGTGATACTGTTCATCTTGGGGGAAACTTTACAAAAATTTAGCGTGAATTAAGAGAAAAAAGGCATAGGATATTTTTATGCTGAAAACGCTTACAAGCTTTGCCGCCCTCGCCGCGTCGGTATTTTTACTTTGCTCCTGTGTCACGACCGATCCCGAATTGGACTCGACCGCCACCGCCGCAGACCTCGTTCCGGAATCCGACTCGGAACCGATTGCCGCATCCCTTGAAGCCTGCCGCTATGACGAAGCCCTCGCCCTCGCACTGAAGGAAAAAATGTACGGCGTTTCCAACTACATCGCCGAATGCGTCATGGAAACGCACGAGCTCATCGCCTTTGTCGAAAAATATTACCCGAACGCGCCGAAAGAAAGCATGCCGACGGAAAATGATGACGGCGAAATCGGTTGCGATGCGGATGAAATCGCCAACGAAATCCGCTACACGCTCGCCCGGCGCCTCATGCGGGAAAACCGTCCGCAAGATTCCCGTAAGTACTTCCCGAAGGAATTGCTTCCGACTTTCGACGCCTACGTCGAGGCCATTCGCCGCGGCTACAATTTTGAGGCCGATACCCTCTCCCGCGCCCGCGGTTTCTGGGATGCGGCCATGATTGTGCGCGGCGACGGCGATGCGCTTTTCTCGCTCTTCTCCGTGCCGGAATTCGTCGCCCAAAAAACCTTCGCCACGGAAGACGAACGCGAACGCGTTCGCTCGCGCGGCATTACGGAGCCGGTCAGCACGATTCGCCTGCGTGCGGCAACCCTCGCGCGCTACGCCGCCGGCCTTTTGCCGAACAACGACGAACGTACCGCCCGCCTCCTCTTCACCGCCGGCGTCTGGCTCCGCGCCCGCGATCCCGAAGCGGCGGATGATTTTTACAAAACACTCGCCATCCGTTGCCCGAAAACCGAAGTCGGCAAACGTTGCCTCGCCCTCCGTTGGTTCCCGACGGATGTGCCGTGGACACGCGAACAAGCCTGGGACGGCGTCCCCGAAAATGCCGAAAAGCGAGGCGAGCCCGCCGGTGACGCGTAATCAAGGTTTAAAACTCCGGGCTTACGGCTCAAGAATCTATGCCTCGCAATGCGCGCAAGATGCCTTTCGACGCCCACGCGCATTTGCCGGCGTCGGAGTCTTGCGAGCTCCCCGAAGGGTGGAGCGGGGTTGTCTGCGCCGTCTGCGAAAGCGAATTTGAGCGGCTTGCCGCACTTGCCGGAGCAAACGCCGGCGTGATTCCGGCCTTCGGTCTGCACCCGTGGTTTTTGCGTGAACGCAGTGCGGGTTGGCTCGAAACGCTGCGATTCTTTATCGAAAGCACCCCGCGCGCAGAGATCGGCGAAATCGGCTTGGATAAAATTCGTATCGCCGACGCGCCGCTCGAGGAACAGGCGGAAGTCTTCCGCACGCAACTCCGCCTCGCCGCAACGCAGAACCTTCCCGCACATCTCCACTGCGTGCGCGCCTGGGGCGAGATGATGAGCCTGCTCCGCGCCGAAAAGCACCTGCCGAAACTCCATTTTCACGCCTTTTCCGGTTCTGTCGAAATTGCCCGGGAACTCCTGAAAACGGCGGACGCCACGTTCTCCTTTTCGCCGCAACAACTCCGTTCCGAATCGGAAAAACTCCGCCGCGTGCGCGCAAGCCTCCCGCCGGAACGCCTTTTCGAAGAATCGGATGCCCCGCTCGACGATTTTTAACCGACAAGATTTGTAAAAGCAGTTATGGTCTCTGACATGAGTAAAAAAATTGCGGTCACGGGCGGAGGAGGCTTTCTCGGAAGAGCCATCATTCGCCAATGCCTTTCCCGCGGCTGGCAGGTACGCGCCGTCGGACGCAGCGCGCAACCCGACCTCGCCGAAACGCCGGGAGTCGAATTCATCACGGCGGACATTTCAAAAAATCCCCGCAAGCTCGAGGAAATTTTTAGCGGCGTCGATCTCGTTTTCCACGTCGCAGCCAAAGCCGGCGTCTGGGGGTCCCGCAAGTCGTTTTTTGAAGCGAATGTAACGGGCACGCAAAATGTCATCGATGCCTGCCGCGCCGCCAAGGTTCCCCGCCTCGTTTACACGAGCACGCCGAGCGTCACCTTCAACGAATGCGAAATCGACGGCGGCGACGAAAGCCTTCCCTACTGCCGTTCCAAGCTCAGCCACTACGCCGCGACCAAGGCCGAAGCCGAGCAACGCGTACGGGCCGCCGACGATGCGTCGCTTCGCACCGTCTCAATTCGTCCGCATCTGATTTGGGGCCCCGGCGACCCGCACCTGATTCCGCGCGTCGTCGAACAGGCCGCACAAAGCCGCCTGCGCATCGTCGGAAGCGGAAAAAACAAGGTGGATCTGACCCACGTCGAAAACGCGGCCCACGCACATTTGCTGGCGGCGGAATCGCTCTTCCGCGGAGAAACGCAGGCTTGCGGGAAAGCCTATTTCGTCTCGGACGGCGCCCCGGTCGTGCTTTGGGACTGGCTCAACGCCTTCCTCGAAGGTATCGGCCTGCCGCGCCTCCGCCCGGAATCCGCCGTTCCCTTCAAAACCGCCTATTTCGCCGGAACGCTCCTCGAAACGTTTTGGAAAATTTTCGCCGTCTCGGGAGAACCGCCGATGACGCGCTTCGTCGCCTCTGAACTCGCCAAGAGCCACTGGTTTAAAATCGACGCCCTGCGCCGCGACCTGGGCTACGCGCCGATCGTCAATCCCGACGCGGCATTCTCGGATTTAGTCAACAGCTACAAAGGAAAATCATGATCGTCTCTCTGAACGGAAAACTCATCGAAGCGGGCATCTTCCGCGCCGTCATCGAATGCGCCGGCGTCGGTTACGAAGTGAACATTCCCGTTTCGACGGCGGAAAAGCTGCCGGACATCGGCGGCAACGTGCGCCTTTTCACCCTGCAGACCTTCCGCGAAGACGGCCAATCGCTCTACGGATTTTCCACGGCGGAAGAGCGCGATTTCTTCAAGCTCCTAGTCGAAAAAGTCAGCGGTATCGGCCCCGGAACTGCCCTCAAGATCTTTTCCCGCCTCTCGCTTCCGGTGCTGCAAACGGCCATCCAAAACAGCGACATCGCCCAGCTTTCGCAATGCCCGGGAATCGGGAAAAAGACGGCGGAACGCCTCGTCGTCGAGTTGCGCGACAAAATCGGAGTCGTCAAAAAATCTGCGGCAAGCCCGGTTTCGGGTGAACTCGCAGGCATCCCGGCAGCCTCCGAAGCCCCTTCGGCTCAGGCAGATGCGGTGGCGGCGCTGGCGGCGCTCGGATTCAAGCTCGACCAAGCGGACAAAGCCGTTCGCCAAGCAATCCAAAAATGCGGCGCTTCCGCATCGACGGAAACGCTCGTCCGCGTCGCCCTCGGCAATTGATACGGTCTTCCGCCGCAAACGATTCCCGGCAAACGGAAACGGCTTAGCGGATAAGCAGTCGCCTTCCCCTGCGGCAAGGCGGCAGCTTAAATTTTGCGGTTAATCCCTTGCGGGAGGCGGCAAGAATCGTTAGGCTTCGCTCCTTATTTTCCAACCATTCAGCCCACCAGCAAACGATGTATCTGAAGCAGCTCGTCATCAACGGATTTAAAAGCTTTGCGGACCGCACGCGCGTCGATCTCCGTCCCGGAATCACGGCCATTGTCGGTCCGAACGGCTGCGGGAAGTCCAATATCGTGGACGCCATCCGTTGGGTGCTCGGCGAGCAAAGCGCAAAGGCTCTGCGCGGTGGCTCGATGCACGACGTTATTTTTTCGGGAACGGACAAACGCAAGCCGCTCCAATACTGCGAGGTAGAACTGATTTTTGCCGACTGCGAGAAAGAGCTCGGGACCGCGTTTAACGAAGTTTCCATCGTCCGCCGCGTGGCCCGTGACGACTCTTCGGATTATTTTCTCAACGGAAAGCCCTGCCGCCTGCGCGACATCCAGCGCCTGTTCATGGATACCGGTGTCGGCCGCGTCTCGTATTCGTTCATGGTCCAAGGACAAATCGACCAGATTCTTTCCGCAAACCCTTCGGAGCGACGCACGCTTTTTGAAGAAGCGGCGGGGATTACGCGCTACAAAACGCAACGCAAGGAAGCGCTGGGAAAACTCGCGCTCGTTGACCAAAATCTTGCCCGCGTAACAGACCGTCTCGACGAACTCTCCCGCCAGATTGTTTCGCTCAAGCGCCAGGCCTCGAAAGCCTTGCGTTACAAACGCATCAAGCACCGCCTAACCCACTTGGATTTGGCCTGTCAGGCGTTTTCATTTACAAAACACCGGGCGGCGATTTGCGACTTGGAAGCACGTGCGGGTACGCTCCGCGAAACGGTGGCATCCCAACGGGAGAACCTGTCGGAGCGCGAACACGTGCTCGCCTCCTCGAAGGTTCAGCGTAGCATCCTCCACGAAAAAATCGAGAATGCCCAGCAAATGATTTTTGCCCTGCGTTCGGAAAAAGATAATGCCGAAGCGCAAATTCAGTTTTCCCAGGTGCGCTCGCAAGACCTGCGCGAACGCATTGCGGGCATCGAACAGGAAATCGCCGCAATCAATCTCCGCCGCGAAGAACTCGAAATGCGCATTCAAGGCGGCGGCGACACCAAACTGCAGCACGCGGGCGACGTCGCCAACGCCGACGAAACCTTCCGCATCCGCCAGCGCGAATTGGACGAAACGCTCGCACAGCTTTCCGCGTTGGAACGCGAAGTCGCGACCGCACGTCAGGACTTGCTGATGAGCGAAAACGAAATTACGCGCTCCCGCTCGACGGTCACGAACATCGAAGTCGATCTGCGCACTTCGGAAATTCGCCACGCCGAAATCGGCAATACGCTCGCTCAATTGCGTGAAGAACATCACGCCTTGGAATCGCGCTACCTGGAAGCCCAGGCACTCGCCGAATCCCGCCGCGCCGAACACGCCCAGGCCCAACAAAACGTCGAAGCCTCCCGCGAGCGCTCGAAGCAGCTTGCCGCGCGCTTCCGTGAACAGCAGCAGACCATTTCTCAGCTCGACCGCCAAGTTGCCCGTCTCTCGGCGCAAGTGACCATGCTCGAGCAACTTCAAGCCAAATTCGAAGGCTTTTCCGCCGGAGCCAAAGCCATCCTCAAGGGCGAATTCGGCGAACTGGTTCCCGCCGGAGCCGCCAAGCCGCTCAACTCGATTCTCGCCGTCAAAGAAAACGTCTTCGCACCCGCCGTCGAATTGTTGCTCGGCTCGGCAACCGAGACCCTTTTCCTCGCGGACAACTCCAAGCTTTTTTCCCTTTTGAACGAGCTCGGCGACCGCAACCTCGGACGCGCCGTCCTCGCCCTTCCCGCATCGGGCAACCAAGCCCGCCCGACGGACAATCTTCCGGACTTCCTGCGCCCGGCCGGCAAGCTCGTCGAAGCCAAAAATCCGGACTACGCCGCCGCGCTTAACGGGCTCTTCGAACGTTGCTTCGTTTGCGACGACGCCTTCCGTTTCCTGGAATTCTGGAAAGCGAATCCGGACTTCGATTTTCTCCTCGTTGCCACGCTCAACGGTGAGCTTATTGACTGCCGCGGCCTGCTCTACACGCCGGCAGGCGATACGAAAAGCAATTCCGCCTTCCAGCGCGAAACCGAAATCCGTCAACTGCGGGAACGCCTCCACGCGGAAAACGATCTGCTGACGGAAGCCAATCAGCACACGCTCGAAATTCAGGCGGAAATGGATGAAGTCGAAGCCGAAACGGAACAACTGCGCGTTTCCGCCGCCACGCTCGCCCAGGAAATTTCCGCCATCGCCGCCGATGAACGTGCCGCCGAACGCGCAATGGAGAACAACCGTCTCGCCGTCGAGCGCCAGGAAAAGCTGCTCGCGGAATTCGAATATTCCCGCAATATCGCCATCGAAAAAATGGAAGCCGCGCGCAATATCCTCGCCTCCGGGGAAACGCGCATCGCCGAAGCCAAGGCCGGTATCGCCGCCAAGGAAGCCGAAATTGCCTCGCTCCGCACTTGCGCGGACGAACGCAAGGAAGCCGTCAACGAAATCCGTTTCGAACTCGCCCAGAAAAAGCAGCAGCTCGAAATGATCGAACGCGAAGTTGCGGAAATTCGCGCCCAACTCGCCGAACTGCAGTCCCGTATCGATACGCGCGAAGGCGAAAAGCGCAACGCATTGGCACAAATCGACACCTTCTTCGAACAGGCAGAAAACGCAAAGGCCCGCGTCGCTCAACTCACGGAGACGCTCGAAGCCTCGGGCGGCGAACTCGAAAACCTGCGCAACGAACTCCAAAGCGTCGAAGCCCGCATCGAAGAACTCGACAGCGCCATGAACGGCGACCGCAACACGCTTCGGGAAAACGAAACGCAGCTCTCGGCCCTCGAAGTCAAACTCACCGAAGAAAGCTCGAAGTGCAGCTTCATCTCCGAAAAAATTTCGACCGAATACCAACTCGATATCACCGCCATCGACTGGAAACAACAGCTTTGGCGCGCCGACGAAGAATTTGAAAGTAAGGTCCGCTTCGACGAACTCGAAGACGACGAAGGCGGCGAAAACGAAATCCGCCCGAAAGCCCGCCGCGAGCGCGGCGAACCGACGGAAGAAGACCTCGCCGCCATGGACGAAACCGACTGGCCGCCGCTCGTCCGCGAAGTCGCCGACCTGCGCGAGCGCCTGCTCTCCATGGGCGCCGTCAACCACACCGCCATCGACGAATATTCCGACCTGCGCGAACGCTACACCTTCCTCAAAAACCAGGCGGACGATTTGTGGAGCTCCAAAAACGAGCTCGTCAAAGCCATCGACGAAATCAATACGACCTCGCAGAAGCTCTTTACGGACACCTTCGAGCAAATCCGCAAAAACTTTAAGTTTACCTTCGAACGCCTTTTCCACGGCGGCGAAAGCGATTTGCAACTCGTCCAAGCCGAAGACGTCCTCGATAGCGGTATCGAAATCATTGCACGACCGCCCGGAACCAAGCTGCGCAGCATTTCCCTGCTCTCCGGCGGCCAGCGCACCATGACCGCCGTCGCCCTGCTCTTCGCCATTTACATGGTCAAGCCCTCGCCGTTCTGCGTGCTCGACGAGCTCGATGCACCGCTCGACGACGCCAACGTCGGTCGCTTCACCGACATCGTCAAGGAATTCACGCGCTACTCGCAGTTCCTCGTCGTCACGCACAACAAGCGTACCGTCTCCGCGGCAGGCACGATTTACGGGGTCACGATGCAGGAACGCGGTGTCACACAACTGCTTTCGATGCGCTTCAACCGTGAAAGCGGCGATACCGAAACGACCGGAACCGTCACCGAATCCTCCACTCTCGGCAAAGGCGGCGCCTTCTCCATGGCACGCTAAGCCATTAAAAAGATTATATTCTTTCGCAAATTTAAACGTTTTTAATGCTTTTTCAATCTCGGTCGCCCTTTGGGAGAGTGGAGTCTGCTGTTCCTCTCGCTCAAAACAGGAAACCTTATCATGAAATATTTTGCTATGGGCATATCGGACTACAGACCATTACAAATTTTTATTTGGTGCGCGATAGGAACTTATTTAGTTTGGAAATTTTTTTTGTACTGCGCTAAAAAGTGCGAGCTTCTCGCAAAAAATTTCTTTAGAGAAAATAATCTACCTCCGCCGGTAAAAGCGTTTTTCGATGAATTAAAGGATGATGAGAACCTTTTTAAGTGGAAAAGTTTTAAACAAGAAGCGGAGTACGAAGAAGAAATCCCTGAGGCGGATAATCTGATTTTTATTTGGAAGAAACCGTGGCACTTGAAAAAGCTTTCGCTCTGGTGTCTTGGGTATTTCGCGGAGTATGAAGTTAATGAGTGCATCATTTGTTGGAATTCCGAAAGAAATGAAGTTTGCCTTGCCAAAGAATCCTTCGACTTAACAGCTTGGGAACACACAGGCGAATGGGAAAAATCATACGTCGGACAAAGCCTGGAAAAATTTATCAGCGACTTAGCCCTAGAAGAAGATGATCCGCCAATCACTCGGTAGGAAAGTTCCCCCACATGAAGATTAAGTTTATGATTTATACGCTCGTATTCGGGCTTGGACTTGGAATAGGAATTGCCTGCTCATACGCGTATTTCACCATGAATTGCAATGCAATCGCCCTCAATCTTTCCGGAATTGTTTCGAATCTGAAAGAAACAAAGGATCCGGCTCTTAAACAGGAAAAGCTCGATTTTATCTACTCAAAAATCCGCTTTACCCTCGATGTCCATTATTGGGCCGGCGTAAGCGGCGAACTGAAAAAAATGAGTTGTGCATCAGAACCGTGGATGGATGAAGAAAATTGACAATAAAGGGTAACGCACAAAGCGGAAATCGCGTTTTTTTGTTTCGCGTTCCCGCTTAGGACTGCGTATTCTTTCGAATTTACACTTTTTGACTTTATGAGCGACGAACAGAAAAAATCAGGAAACTCTCTTGCGGATATTTCGCACGACCTCTTTGCCGTGCGCATGGAAAAGCTCAACCAGCTTCGCGCCGCGGGCGAAGACCCGTTCCGCGCCAACTGGAACCAAACGCACACCTCCAAAGACTGTGTTGCCGTGATGCAACCCGCCATCGATGCCGCCAAGGCTGCGGGTACGGACATCCACGAAATTCCGTCCACGACCGAAGAAGTTTCCGTCGCCGGACGCGTCATCGCCATCCGCATCATGGGCAAAGCCAGCTTCGTGAAGCTACTCGACCGTGACGGCGTGCAGCAGGTTTACGTTACGCGAGACCTTCTCGGCGAAGAACGCTACAACAAGCATTTTAAGAAGATGATCGACATCGGCGACTTTGTCGGGGTCCGCGGCGAATTGTTCGTCACGAAAACCGGAGAAGTCACCGTCCGCGCCCGCACTTACGAGCTCGTCGCCAAGGCGCTTCGTCCGCTTCCGGAAAAGTGGCACGGCATCACGGACGAAGAACAGGTTTCCCGCCAACGCTATCTCGACCTCATCGCGAATGCGGATTCGAAGAAGCGCCTCCTGCAGCGCTCGCAGATTATCGCCGAAATCCGCAAATTCCTCTGGCAACGCGACTTCGTCGAAGTCGAAACGCCGTCCCTGCACCCGATTGCCGGCGGAGCCGCAGCACGTCCGTTCATCACGCATTTCAACGCGCTCGACTGCGAATTCTTCCTGCGCATCGCGCTTGAGCTTCACCTGAAGCGCTGCCTCGTCGGCGGTATCGAACGCGTCTTCGAAATCGGCCGCGTTTTCCGTAACGAAGGCATCGACCGCCGCCACAATCCGGAATTCACGATGATGGAAATCTATCAGGCCTATTCCGATTACGAAGGCATGATGACCCTCATCCGCGAGCTCATCCAACACCTTTGCAAAACCGTCATCGGCACGACGACGATTACGCGCTACGACGGCCAGGTCATCGAGCTCGGCGGCGAATGGCGTGTTGCCGACTACAAGGATCTCGTACGCGAACGCACCGGCCGCGCCGACTGGTTTGAACTTTCCAAAGCGGAAAAAATCGCCGAATGCCGTCGCATGGCGGACGAAATCCGCGCTCAAGCCAAGGCGGAAGCCGAAGCCCGCGGCGAAGAGCTCAAGAACAAAGACCTCATGGTCCCGGATCCGCGCGAAGACTGGGAAGACTACGAAGTCACGAACGAAGTTTACGGCAAGCTCATCGAGCCGAATCTGATTCAGCCGACCTTCGTCACGCACATCATGAAGGAGCTCTGCCCGCTCGCGAAGATCAACGAAAAGGACCCGAGCGTCATCGACGTTTTCGAGCTCTGCATCAACGGTCAGGAAATCGCTCCCGCGTACTCCGAGCAGAACGACCCGATTACGCAGCGCACGATGTTCGAACTCCAAGCCGGCGAAGAACAGCAGAAGATCGACCAGGACTTCCTCGTCGCGATGGAACACGGTATGCCGCCCGCCGGCGGTATGGGCGTCGGCATCGACCGCCTCTGCATGCTGCTCACGGGCTGCGCGAACATCCGCGAAACGATTCTCTTCCCGACGCTCAAGCCGGACTACGTTTCCGGTCCGCAGAAGAAGGAAGAAAAAGCCTAAGCCAATTTCTATTTAACCATCCAAAATGAGTAACGATAATACGTCTCCTCTTTCAACCTGGGCCCAAAACATCGCCCCGTCTCCGACGCTTGCAGTCGATGCCAAGGCCAAAGCACTCAAGGCCGCCGGCAAGGACGTCTGCGGTTTCGGCGCCGGCGAACCGGACTTCGACACGCCGAAGTTTATCTGCGACGCCGCAGCCAAGGCACTCGCGGAAGGGAAAACCCGCTACGTCCCGACGCCGGGCATCCTCCCGCTGCGCAAGGCAATCGCCGCAGACTACACCGCCAAAGGCTTTAAAAACATCGACGAAACCTGCGTCGTGCTTAGCCCGGGCGGGAAAATGTCGTGCTACCTTTCGATTCTGGCGCTCATCAGCCCCGGCGACGAAGTGATTATTCCCGTGCCGTACTGGGTCAGCTACCCGGAAATGGTCAAGCTCGCCGGCGGCGACGTCAAGTTCATCCGTGCCGACGACTCGACGGGCTTTAAGATTTCGCCCGAGCAGCTCCGCGCCGCGATTACGCCGAAGACCAAGCTCCTGATTCTGACTTCCCCGTCCAACCCGACGGGCGCAGTTTACACGCGTGCCGAACTCGAAGCGCTCGTCAAGATCGCCGTCGATGCCGGTGTCTACATCCTTTCCGACGAAATCTACTCTTCGCTCACCTACGACGGAGCGGAAGCGGCTTCTCCCGCCACGTTCTCCGACGAAGCGGCGAAATACGTCGTCACGGCCTCGGGTTTTGCGAAGGCTTACGCGATGACGGGCTGGCGTCTCGGCATCACGGTCGCTCCGAAAGCGATCGCGGGTGCGGTCTCCAAGCTCCAGAGCCAGATGTCCTCGAACTGCACGACCTTCGCCCAGTACGGTGCGCTCGCCGTTTACGAACAACCGGAACTCGCGAAGCAGGCACTCGCGGAAATGCTCGTCCACTTCGACCGCCGCCGCAAGATGCTCTGCGATGCGCTCAATGCCATCCCGGGCATTACCTGCTACCGCTCTCAAGGCGCGTTCTACCTCTTCCCGAACATCGAAGCTTTCGGTATGAGCTCTGCGGAATTCGCGGAAAAGCTTCTCGAAGAAGAACTCGTCGCCGTCGTTCCCGGATCCGCTTTCGGTGCGGAAGGGTACATTCGCCTCAGCTACGCGACCGCGGACGAAACGATTCTCAAGGGCGTCGAACGCATCGCAAAGTTCTGCGCGCGCTACAAAAAATAATTCATTCATCACGGGCAGTCGGCGGATGACGGAAAAACGTTCCGCGCCGCCGTTGCCCTTAATCCCTTATCCCTAAATATCATGGCCGGTGTAGGCAAACTCCTCAAACAAGCACAAAAAATGCAAAAGAAAATCGAAGAGACGACGCAAGCGCTCTTCGAAGAAACGATTGAAATTTCGCACGGCGGCGGAGCCGTCAAGCTCGTCATGAACGGGCACAGCGAATTGCAGTCGATTGAAATCGACCCCGAATTCCTCAAGGAAGACAAGGCGACGATCGAAGCCACGCTCCTTGCAGCGGTTCGCGAAGCGACGGAAAAGACGAAGGCGCTTCACAAAGAACGTATGCAGTCCGCCACAGCCGGCTTTACGCTCGGCATGGGAATGTAATTACGATGTCCCTGTTCGACGAGGCTCGCGCCGCGCTGAAACGGCTTCCCGGACTCGGGTTCCGCTCGGCCGAACGCATCGCGTTGCATTTGCTCGTCGAACACCCGGAAAACCTCCCCGCCCTCCTGACGGTTCTTGCCGAAGCGGCACAGAAAATTACGCGTTGCCGCCAATGCGGGAATCTCGCCGAGGGCGAGGCCCTTTGTCCGGTTTGCGCAGACGAACGCCGCGATACCGCACGCGTCTGCGTCGTTGAACAGGTTCCCGACCTCATGGCGATTGAGCGTGCGGGAACGTATTCCGGAAGCTACCACGTACTCCACGGAAGACTTTCGCCGATCCGCGGCGTCGGTCCCGAACAACTCAATTTCGCCGCTCTCAAAACCCGCCTCGCCGAAGGCGGAATCGAGGAAATCATTTTAGCGCTCGCCAACGATATCGAGGGCGAGGCCACCTGCCACTACATCCGCGAGATGATAATGAAAAACTTTCCGCAGGTGAAAATATCGCGTATCGGCTTCGGACTTCCCTCCGGCGCCACCTTAAATTACACCGATCCGGCGACTCTGAAAAATGCCTTAGAGTCCCGACGCTCATTCTAAGATGTTGGATTTCATCGAACAATTCTGGCTGCAAAAAGCACGAAGCGCCCTCCGCGTCCCCGCCGAAACGCCGACGGAGGAGGTTTTGGAAAAAATCCGCCCCTGCGTTGCCGAATTGAGCGATCTTTTTACCGTCGCGCGTCCCGAAAAATTTCGCGACTACATGAGCGACACCCGCCTGCTTGCCGCCTACGGACTTTTCTTCTTCCCGCAAAGCTTTGCCCGCGCCGACTTTGCCGTCCGCCGCCTGCTCGGTTTCTACGGACGCAGCCCGGAAAATACGGACAAAACACTGAGCATCCTCGATCTCGGTAGCGGGGCCTCGCCCTGCGGTCTCGCTCTCGCCGGTGCTCTGCAGGAACGTTTTCCGCAAGCCGACATCGAACTCACCGCCGTAGACCGCTCCCGCGCCGCCCTCGATGCCGTTCCTCTGCCCGGGAAAACACGGATTAAGCTAAAAACCGAATGTGCCGACCTGCGCAATTTCGCCGGCACGCAGCACGCTTTTGATTTTATCGTACTCGGCTGGTCGCTGAACGAAATCATCCCCGCAACCGCTCCCGACGCCGTCGAAAAAGCCCTCGTTTTCTTAAAGAAACTCGCCAACTCGCTCAAGCCGACGGGAACGCTGCTGATTTTGGAGCCGGCCCTGAAAGAAACGACGGAGCGCCTCCAATGCGTCAGCGACTACTTTGCCCGCACGCCCGGGTTGCCCTTCCACCGCCTCGCGCCGGAACTCGGCAATCACGAGGATCCGCTTCTGGCGGAAGGCGGCATCTCGTGGAACCATGAAGTCCGCCGCTGGACAGCCCCCGCCTCGCTCGAATTTATCAACCGGAAACTCTTCCGGGAAATCCAAGTCCTGAAATTCTCCTGGTGCGCCCTCGGAAAAACGCCGTCGGCGCTCGCCGTCGAATCCGACAAAATGCCGGCGCTCCTGCGACTGATTTCCCCGATGGAAATGACGAAAACGGCCCTGCGCTTCTCCGCGGTTGACGCCGTCGGCGCTAAAAAGAACGTCGAAATCCCCGTGCGCGGCCTCTCCAAAAGCGAGTGCAAGAAAATGGCCGCCGCCTGGGAGCGCGGGGATATCGCGTCCGTCGCGGGAGAACTCACGCCCTTAGGCACCCCCTCCTGCTTCCGGCTAGCCGGAACACTCGAAAAAATTCTTTAGCCTCCCATGCACCTCCGCGAACAACGTAACCGTATTCGCAGTATGCGGGAACGCAAACTCGGACTCGTCATCGTATTCGCGCTCTTGGTTTTCCTCGGATTTATCCTGTGGAATTGGATTGAAACCTGTTACCGGCGCCGCCAACTCTTCGACCTCTATTTTCCCGCAACCGTACAGGGCCTCTCCGTCGGAGCCAACGTCATCATCGACGGCCACAAGATCGGCCAAGTCGAATCCATCCGCCTGCAAGACATCTCCCCGCAGGATCCCCGCCAAAACTACGTCGTCGTCACCGTTTACGCCGACTTGCGCCAACTTTGGAATCTTCCCGGAAAAATCGACAGCGAAAGCTACCGCGAATCCGTCGAGAAACAAATCGAATACGGCCTGCGAGCCCGCCTCCGCCTGCCCTCGCTGATTGCCGACGGTCTTTGTGTCGAATTCTTTTACGACCGAAGCAAACCGGCCTTTTTTGCCGACGACCCGCTCTGTGAAAATATCGAAATTCCGACCTTTTCAAGGTCGCTTTCGCAGTATATCGACCAAATTAACGCCCGCATCGAAGAATACCGCCTTCAGGAACTCTCGGAAAAGTTGCTCGGCGCCGAAGACAAACTGCGCAAGATCAACCGCCGGCTTCAGCAAACGGATTTCAACGCGCTCAACAGCACGCTGGTCTCCAAAAGCGAAAAACTGCGCAAACAGCTCGAAGCGGAATCGCTACAGCGCAAACTCGGCGCCTTCAACGCCGCCGTCGAATCCCTCTCCCGCGCAGTCGCAGACGGCAACCGAAACGCCGAAAGCACCTTTGAAGGCTGTTCGGAAAAGCTCAAGACCCTTTCCGGGCAAATCGAAGACCTGAATTCCCTGCTGAATACCCCTCAAAATCTCAATCTCTCTCTCCTTTCCGAGCTCAATGAAGCTCTGAAGCGTTGCCGCAATGCCCTTCAGGTCTATGAGAGAGCAAAGAGGGGCCCAATGCAGTGAACGGAAACCCGTGAATAGTGAGCGGACTAGGGCACTAGTCACCATTCGCCGTCGAAGGCCCAAATCCCTACAGAAACGCTTCCGCCATCTTCCGGAAAAATAAAACAACCGCAAGACAAGTGTTAAGCACAAACGTCCTAACTATAATTTTTTCTAATAGCTTCAATTTATATTTATAATGATAATAACTTGTTAATAGGCGGTGAATAGGGGTGTATATTTTCTCAAAAAAAAATCTTTACAGCCCGGGAAGCCTTTAAAAATGGGCTTTCCGCGCCCCAAGAATTTTACTCCTTCCTTTTCAAGCACGAAATTGAAAAAAGTTATTCACAATCCGGAGTGAATAAACTGTTTGTAAAAACACCTTGCGAAAATGCCCCTTCGACCGCACTCTTTTTACATCCTCGGGAACACCGATTCTTCGCTGCTACCCGGAAAAAAACGACTAATTTCAATGATCCGATTCCCTTCCATCCCTTTATTTATCTACATTTTCGGCATTCCCGCAGATGTCGCCGCCTCGTGCGTGCGCGTCGCTCGTGCGGGCCGTTGCGCGTCTGTGCGCGCCTCTTTCCGCGGCGTATCCGCCTGCGAATAATTCTCAGGGACTGTGAATAAATCGGGACTTATCCACCAAAAACCATGAACTCGACCCTCTTTAACCACGCCGCAGCGTGGGAAACCGCCAAACTGGCCCTGAAAAACCGCCTTCCCGGGAACATTTTTGACCAGTGGTTCGCCGACATCCACTTTGCCGACTTCTCGGACGACACCTTCCACCTCGTGTCGTCGGACCTCTTTGCGGGCATTGTTATCTCCGACAATTACACGGACATCGTCGAAGAAGTGCTCCGCGGCATCACGGGCCGATCCGTGAGCTTCAAGATTGAGCGGGAAGAGTCCAAGCAGGCGTCTGACGCCGAACCCGAGCTTCCCCTGAGCTTTTCCTCGAATCCGGTCCCCCGGCCCGTCCCGGCAGCTCCGGCTAAGCCGGTCGCTCCCGCCGAAGAGCTTTCCCCCGCCATTCGCCGTCAGAACACGTTCGAAAACTTCGTCCGCGGCCCGGAAAACCAGATGGCCTGCGCAATTTCGGAATCCCTGGCAAACAATCTTTCCGACCCGGACGGCACCAATCCGCTTTTCATCTACGGCCCCTCGGGCGTCGGCAAGACCCACCTCATGCACGCGATTGCCAACGCAGCATTCGCGAAGAACGGAAGCGCACGGATTTGCTACGTCACCTGCGAAATGTTCACGAACGACTACACCTACGCGCTCTCGCAGAACGCCGTCCATGAATTTCGCCGACGCTACCGCAACCTGAATCTCCTGCTGGTGGACGACATCCAGTTCCTCGAAGGGAAAAAGGGGCTCCAGGAAGAATTCTTCCACACCTTCAACGAATTAATCATCAATGGCTGTAAGATTGTCCTCACGAGCGACCGTCCCGCCTCGGAAATTCAGATTGAAGACCGTCTGATTTCGCGCTTCCAGCAGGGGATTTCGGCGGACATCACCCCGCCCAATCTCGAAGTGCGTATCGCGATTCTCCTCCGCAAGGCGGCCATGAAGCATTTCGACTTCACGCAGCACCCGGGGCTTCTCGAATTTGTCGCCCAAAACATCACGCGCAATGTCCGCAATCTCGAAGGCGCAGTCAACACCCTGGCCCGCTACCTCGAAATCAGCAACAAGTCCTCGCTGACTCCGGCCGACGCGGAAGCCATTTTGAGCAATCTCCTCCACCAGGAAGAAAGCACCAAGATTACACCGGAATACATCCAGCGCCTCGTCGCGGAAGCCTATCGCATCGAAGTCGAGCAAATGACGAAAAAAGGACGCGGACGCGCCGAAATCGCCTTTGCCCGCCAAGTCGCCATGTATCTCTGCCGCGAAGTCATCGACATCACGCTGTCTGCCATCGGCGATGCTTTCGGCGGACGCGACCACGGCACGGTGCTCAACGCGGTGAAGGCCGTCACGAACCGCATGACGACGAGCGACGCCGACCGCGCCAAGATTGCTCAGCTCCGCAGTAAGCTCAATCCCTCGCAATCGGGCGCCTAATTACGGGTGTTTCCGCAATGAGCTCCGACTTACGTCAGGAATTTAAATACACGTTCCGCCTGTCGGTACCGATTACGATCGGTCTGCTCGGCCAGGGTCTTTTCGGTGTCATCGACACGATTATGATCGGCAACCTGCTCGGCGAACGCGCACTGGCAGCGGCGACGCTGGGCAACAATCTCAATTGGGTTCCGCTGCTTTACTGCATCGGGCTCTGTGTCGCCATTCCGGTCTTAACGGCTCAGGCTCGCGGAGCCGGCGCGACGGAAAAAATTCCCGGCATTCTCCGCCACGGCATTGCGATCAACCTCCTCGTCGCCCTCATCGGATCAGCCCTGCTCTGTGTTTTTGTCTATTTCAACGGCCTCCACCTGCTCGGACAACCGGCAGCCGTGTGTGCGGACGCCAAGTCCTTTGCCTGCCTGATTGCCCTCTCCATCCCCGCAGCGGCAGGATTCCAGGCCGTAAAATCGTTCCGTGACGCCAGCGGCGGACAGTGGATTTCCCTGCTGTGGACGCTGATTGGCCTGGTCGCCAACGTCTTTCTGAACTGGGTCCTGATGACGGGCTCTCTCGGTTTTCCCAATTGGGGCCTGGAAGGTGCGGCAGCAGGAACGCTTTTCTCGCGCATCCTTTCGTTTGCGGGCATCGTCCTTCACCAGCGCCTCGTCTGCGAATTCCGCAAGGGCTTTTCGCTCGGGCAAATCAGAGAAAATCTCCGCATCGGCATCCCGAGTTCCCTCCACGTCCTTTTTGAAGCCGGAATTTTCATCATCGCCCCCTTTTTCATGGGGTGGATCAGCGAAGCCTCCATCGCCGCCAATCAGGTGGCCATGACGATTTCCTCGCTGGTTTACATGTTCCCTCTGGGCATCGCCCAAGCGCTTTCCATCCGCGTCGGAGAAGCCTACGGCAGCCGTGATTTCCCGCGCGTCCGCACGATTTTTGCGGGAGCCATGGGCTTTACACTCGTTCTCATGAGCGCTTGCGCCGTCCTTTTCGTCATTTTCCGAAATCAGATTCCGGCGCTTTTCAATCTCGGTCCCGAAGCGGCTCAAATTGCTTCTGTGATTATTCTGGTCGTCTGTGCTTACATGCTTTTTGACGGGATTCAGACGATTGCGGCAGGAGCCCTACGCGGGCTGAGCGACGTTCGCATCATCACCCTGGCCTCTTTCGTCAGCTACTGGATTATCGCCTGCCCGGTCGCTCTCCTCCTCGCGTTCCCGTTGGGTCTCGAAGGGCTCGGCATCTGGACCGGGCTGGCAATCGGTCTAGCCACCATGGCATTCATTCTCGGCGGGCGCATGTACCGTAACCTGAAGGCCGGCAAGGTGCCCGTGTAGAAATTTTTCGGCATCCGCAACGCTTGATTTAGGACCTTGCCCCGATGGACAAAAAAACACTCAGTAAAAAAGTGTACCCGTGGCGCAATTGCCTCGCCGCGCTTTTTACCTGCATGCTCATCGGTGCCTGCATCGCCCTGCTCTCGCGCTCGCGTAATGCGATTTCGATTAACGCCATCCGCTCAAGCGAGATCTTCCGGCGCTATAATTCTATGCCCGCTCCGGAAAAATACCCGCTCCCGCACAACAGCGATTTCTACGAAGATTTTAACCGTACTTACGGCGCCCTTTACAGCGAACCCGAGCAGACCCATACGGAGCAACGTTTTTCTTTAGGCGACGGCGATATCGTCGGTATCCACTCCGGCGGACGCTCCCGCAGCCCGGAAGGCCTGGCGGAAAAAGGAAGTGACGAGCGGCGCTGGCTTGACGCCAAGGTCAAGCTCAAGGAAAACTCCCGCATCCGCCTTTACGGAGCCGGCGGCGTCGGAATGCAGTTCGGCGACGGCAATCCTTCCGGCCACCCCTCCTTTTCGACCGATTCGCTCTCGGTCGGCGGCGGCTTCGGTTTTTCCTACCGCATCAACGAAAAAGCGGAACTCATTTTCGACTACCGCCATTCGAAGCCGCTCGATCCGGACTCCTCCTACCGGCAAGCCGATTCCGCCGGCTTTACCCTGCGATTTTCATTTTAAAAAGAACAGCGCTTACAAACCGCAAAAGGAGCTTTGAAAGAACGATAGCAGCCCCGCAAACACATCCGGGGCATTTCGCCATTTTGCGCTTTCCCCCAGGCCCGTTTTAGGACAGATTAAAAGGCATTATGCAGCTCAATAAAATCCCCGCTTCTCTCGCCAAAATTGCACTGGCAACACTCTGTCTCGTCGGTACCTGCGACGCGCTCGCAGCCGTCAACACCACGGCAAACACCAATGTTTGGCCCGTCATGGTGCGCATGGACTACAATCCCGTCATGTGCCTCAATATGCAGGCCGACGGCGGCGAAACCCTCACCGGCATCGAATTCAATCTCGCCGGAACGACCAAGATTGCGGACATCGCCGCCATCGACGTCTATTTCGGCGGCGATTCCGTCGGAAAGGTCGGCGAAAAATTCGGCTCGGCGAAAGTGACCGGTGCGCCGAAAGTCACGGTAACCGGACGTAAGCAATTGGCCAACGGGAAAAATGACGTTTGGGTCAGCATCCAAATGAAGAAAAATGCCGACATTGAAGGCAAAATCATACTCGCGGCAACCGGTGCCACCGTCAACTCCCGCAAGCAGGCCATCAAGGACGCCAAGACGGAACAGCGTATCGGCTACGCCATCGCCAAGGCCGGCGACGTCAATTCCAAGAATTACCGTATTCCCGCAATCGTGCGCAACCCGAAGACGGGAACGCTCGTCGCCACCTTCGACATCCGCTACAACCACGCAGGCGACCTTCCCGCGAACATCGATGTCGGCGTCAGCCGCTCCGAAGACGGCGGAAAAACCTGGTCTCCGGTTGAACCCGTGCTCAGCTCCAAAAACATGGAAGTCAAAAAAGGCGTCGGCGACCCCGGCATTTTGGTCAACGACAAAACCGGCGAAATCTGGATTGCGGCTCTTTGGGCGCCCGAAAGCGGCCACCCGATTTGGAGTACCAAGGCCGGCACCGTCTCCCCGAAGGAATGCGGCCAGATGCTTTTGATTAAATCCTCGAACGACGGCAAGAGCTGGAGCAAGCCGATCAACATCACCAAGGACATCAAGCGCCTCGGCGACCCGGATACCAAGAACTGGGGCCTGCTCTTCCAAGGCCCGGGTGCCGGCATCTGCACGAAGGACGGCACGCTCATCTTCCCGTCTCAGGTTTGGGTCCGCAACGCCGACAATACCAAGACGGAAGGCGAAGGCGCCAGCCGCGGCGTGCTCGTTTACTCGAAGGACGGCGGAAAGACCTGGACCTCGACCAAGAGCTCGCCCTTCGGCGGTTCGGAATCGACCTGCCTCGAAAAGAAGGACGGCTCCATCGCCCTCAACACCCGCACCAACAAGGGCTGGGGACGCACGGGAAGTATCTTGAAAAAATTGGACTCGAAGTGCGAATGGGTCATCGACGAAAACCTCACGCGCGGCAGCAAGGGCGCCCTGCGCCAACCGGGAGGCTGCCAAGCCGCTCTGCTCGCTTACGGCAAAGACTGGTATTTCTCCAATCCGAATGCCGGTAACCGCAGCAACATGACGCTTAAGCACTCCGCCAACGAAGGCAAAACCTGGAATTCCGGCCTGCTCTACGACGAACGAGCCTGCGCCGGCTACTCCTCCACCGCCTTCACGGATGCCAAGGGAGAACGCATCGGCGTTATCTACGAAGGCGTTCCGAATTCGCAAACGCTTTTCTTCCTGAGCATTCCCTCCGAAGAAGTCCGCAAAGCCAAGTAATGCCGGAAAAGGCAAAACAGTTTTCCGGATTTATCCTCGACAGGATTGTCCAAGGAGAAAAATTCTGGCGCGTCGTCATTCTCACCCGAGAATACGGCGCGCAGCCTTGTTTGGTCCGTATCGCCGGGAAAAATAAAACGACCTGCGTTCCGGACCTCTTCGATGAATCGGAGATTCTCTTGGACAAACCGAAAGCGGGGACGGACAGCCATTTGCGCTTCGCCAAGGACTATCGTCTCGTCAAGCGCAACGCCGGCATTTCGGGCAATTACAACGCCCTCGTCTGCGCCAGCAAATTCGCCTCCGTACTCGCGAAAAACGCCTTCCCTACGGATTCCCATGAAAGCGTTTTCAAGCTCGCCGCCAACGTCTTCCGCGCTTTCGGCGAAAAACCCAATGCCGAAGCGACCTACCTGAAGGCGCTGTGGACACTCGCCCGCGAAAACGGCTACCCGGTGCGGGAAGACTGGTTCGAAAATTCCTGCTTCGAAGACCGCGAAGGTATTGCCGCCGTTCTGAAAACTCCCTTGGAACAGCTCTGCGTCGATCCCCGCGATGTCACCCACTACATCCACCGGCTCGAAGCCTGGCTCGTGCGGGAACACCATTTCGTCATGGAATAAACACGTAAGCCGCTTCCGAACAACACAGCAACGATTTCGCTTAAAAGACGTCCCCGAAGCAAGTCTTCCGGGGACGTTTTTCGTAAAAACGCAGAAGCTCGAGAAAATGCCTTGCGTTTCTCGAAACAAAAATCCATAGTTGCCCAATCTTTTGGTCGCGTAGCTCAGTTGGTTAGAGCACAGCATTCACATTGCTGGGGTCACTGGTTCGAGCCCAGCCGCGACTACCATTTTAAGCGGACGGAAACGTCCGCTTTTTTTGTCCCCGAAACCCGCCCCCGTCTCACTCTAAAAGCTTTCCAAGGCGCGGGAAGGCAATCATAATGGCGGACAATGAACGAATTTTTTGCGGACAGGACTTTGTTTGCGTGGGCGATAAAGCTTTTGGGCTTGGCGTTTGCGACAGGATTGGCGGTCGCGTACTATTCCCGCATGCGTTCCGGCGGTCTTTATTGGCTGAAGCGCATGGAAACGGCCGTGGCGCTTGCGGCATGGGCGATGCTGAGCTGGGCGCTTTTTGTCCGCGGCAACGATTTCGGACACCTGCCGGTTTCGAATGTGTTTGAAGTCTTCCAAAGCCTCGGCTGGTGCGCGCTCTTTTTTGTCGTCTTTCTGCGCGCGGTCTGGGGTTTGCGCATTCCGTTGTTTTTGGGAACGGGAGTCGCTTGGGCGATCTGCGCCTTAGGCAAAATGAATGCAAAGAACTGGGATATCCTCTCCGTCCCCGGAACGGTTGTGCCGGGCGAGCCCTGGATCAGCGTTCACGCAAGCCTGGCAACCATCGGCTACGCCTGCTTTACGGCGGCCTCCACGATGTGGCTCATCTACCTGATTCAAAATTCGGCCCTGCGCAAACGCCTTTCGCATCCGTTTTTTGCCAAACTGCCGGACCTGAATTCCCTCGACCGCATTGCGGGTCGCCTCTGCGCCGCCGGCCTCGTCATTCTCGGACTGGGAATGGCGGTCGCGTCGGAAGCCTGCATCGGTGCCTCGTGGTTCGTACTTTATAAAATGGTGTTCTCCCTCGCCCTGCTCGTCGCTTTCTTCATCCTGACGGTGTTGCGCCGCCGCGGAAAAATTTCCGCGCTGAAATGTGCCCGCTGGGGCTTGGGAGTTTTTTCGGCGGCTCTGATTTTCCTGGGCGGTAGCGCCTGCGTAAGAAATTGGGAACGCCGCGCCAACCCGGAACCGGCTCCCGCCGTACAGCATATGCCCGCCGAACACACGGAAGGAGGCCGGGAATGAGTCTCGTCGCCTTTTCGTGTAATTTCCGTACGGCGGAACTCGCGGTTTTGGAAGCTCTCTCCGTGTCGCGTGAACGGGCGGAAGCCCTCTACGCCGAAGGCATTTTTTCGGGTCTCGAGGAATGTGTTTTGCTTTCGACCTGCAACCGCGTCGAAGTTTACGCACGCGGCAAAGGCCCCGTCACGGACAAAATCGCAGAAGCGCTTGCCGCTTATTCCGGGCTTTCCAAGGAAATCATTTTGAAAAATGCCGAGCTCTTTTCCGCCTGCGATGCCATCCGCCACCTCTTTGAACTCACTTCGGGACTCGATTCCCGCATGGTCGGCGAAGCGGAAATTCTCGGTCAGGTCAAACAGGCTTACGAGGCGGCTTGCTCTGCGGGCACTTCGGGAGCGACCCTGAATCGCGTTTTCCAAAAAAGCTTCCAAGCCGCCAAATGGGCACGCACCGAAACCGGAATCGCCCAGGGGCAAATCAGCATCGGCAATGTCGCCGTGGAACTCGCCGGACGCGTTTTCGGCGATCTGTCCCGTAGCTCGGTCCTCGTCGTCGGCACGGGAGAAGCCGGACGCAAAACGGCCCAATCCTTTGTCTCGCGGGGTGCCGAAAACGTCCTCGTCGCAAGCCGGAATTTTGAACGAGCCCACGCGCTGGCAGCCGAAATCGGTGCCGGAGCCATTGAATTGGGCGCCCTCACTTCCCGAATGGAACACGCCGATGTCGTCGTCGGCTGTTCAAGCGTCGAAGAACCGCTCTTGTCGGAAGCCGCTCTGAAGCAGATTTTAAAACGCCGCCGGGAACGCCCGCTCTTTCTCATCGATCTCGGCATGCCGCGCAATTTCCCGAGCGTCGAAGAAAGCGATGCCCTTTGGATTTACGGTTTGGAAGACCTGGCCGGAATCGCCAACGAAAATCTCGCCGCGCGGGAACGCGAAGCCGTCCTCTGCCGCGGAGAGTTGTCCCGACGCGCCCGACGTGTCTTCGAAGCGCTCTGATCAGCGTTCGATAACGAACGGCACGGCGTAAATAAAACGCTCTTTGACGGGAATAGCCGCCATCCACTGCTCGATGCGCTCGCGGTTGGCCTCAAGATCCTGCGCTTTCGAATCGGGCTTGAGGAAGGGGTAATAACGCTTCGTCAGGACAAAAAAGAGAGTGCCCGTCTCCCTCTTGGAGCGCGGGGACGAAACCATGAACACGAGCGGAAACTCGGGCGATTTTTTCTCCGCTCGGATGCGGTTGCTTTCCAGGCGATCGGCCGGAAAAACGATATCGGCCTGAAAGTCGTGATTTAGCCAAAACACCGTAAGAAAGGCATCCTGTGCGACCTTCACGGAAAAAATATCCTGTTCGTTGTGCCGATAGCGGCTTTTCCCGCCGCTCACCAAGGCCGTAAACGCCGGATCCGGCTGTTGTACTTCCTTCTTCACGGCAATTTCCGCTTCGAAAAATACACTCGGGTAATCGCGGGCACCGACTTCTCCCGCCGCCGGAAAAACCCAGCCGCGACGCAGTTCCTTCATCGAGTGAACGACACCGACGCTATTCGTAATAACGACCCCGCTGTACTGCTGCTCCGACGAGTGCGACAACAGAGTCTCCCACGACATTACGGTTTCTCCGCAAACCTCGGCAATCGCCTTGCGGCGGGCCTCGTTCTGTGCCTTAAAAAACGCCTCCTTGGGCGACTCGTCCGTCTCCGGAGAAAGCCGCCACTCGCCACGCACTTTTTTGACGACGATTGCACCGTCTTCGGCAAGCGCGGGAAGCACCGTCCCTAAGAGCAAGCTCGGCAAGAGCAAAAGAAGCGATAGGTATTTCATGAGAGGTTGTCGGTTAATGCGGAAAAACGTCCTTATTAAAAATGCGAACGGCAACAGTAACGCGGTTTATGCGGGGACTGTTGCCGTTTGCTTATCGGAGGATTAAGGCCAACGAATTATTTTTCGGAGAAGGCCTTTTCGAGATTTTCGCGGAGCTTTGCCTTTTCGTCCGAAGAAGTCTGCGCCGCTTTGTTCGAAAGCGCATTGGCGAGCGCTTTTTTGTTCACTTCGATCGCGACATAAGCGATGTAGCGGCTATCTGCCGGTTCGCGGCGCAGCTCTTCGCCCAAAACGCGAATATCCGTCAGCGTCTGCCGGACTTGAGCCTTGGCAGATTCCTTCCAATTGCGCATCGACACGATGGTAGCGTCTTCCTGAGCCGTTGAAGCAACGCTTTCCGAAGCCGCATCAATTGCCGTCATGACCTTGCCGGCAAGCTTGACCTTCGCGTCCATCATCGCGGCATTCAGGGCGTTTTGCGAAATCATTGCCTCCGCAATCCCGCGGGCGCGAAAGGCTTCGTCGGTGTCCTGAACATATTCGGAAAACGGCAGCGAAACGACCACTGCGGAAGGATTTTCCGGGTTATAGGGCAACGACGAACCGGAATCCTTGCCGGAGACGCAACCGGAAAAAGCGAGGAGCGCGAGCAGCGCAGGAGCACAAAGAAGATACTTAGGGAATTTTTTCATATTTGTTCTTGTTGGTTAGGGTACAAAAAAAACGAAGCCAGTCCGACGACTGAACTTCGTTCATTTTGCGCAAATATCCCCGAATTACAAGACTAATCCCGCCGCTCAGTTCGCACGGGTAAAGTCGATGGGACAAGCCTCGGCAAAGCGGGCACGCGCGTCTTCCAAGGCAATCGGGCACTTGTTCTCGTCCAACGCGACAAACACAAGCTCCGCCTCCGTAATCTTGGCGACGCGATTGCACAGCTTCGTGAGGCGCTCGGCATAGACAACCACCTTCACCGTCAGCGAAGTGCGGCCGATTTTCGTGATGTCCGCATAGAAAGAGACGACATCTCCGACCATAACCGGAGCTTCGAAAGTCAGGCTGCTGACCGCTCGCGTAACGATGTAGCGGCTCTGTGCATAGCGCATCGCCGTACTCGCTCCCGCCAGGTCCACGTGGCTCATCACCCAGCCGCCGAACACGTCGCCGTTCTGGTTCGTATCCTTCGGCATCGGCTCCACACGCAGCGCCGGGACAATTCCCTCAGGGAGTGAATGATTCTGATAATTAACGGATAACATATTTCCCTGTAATCATTTCAAATTTTAAATCAAAACACAAGATATTTTTGTAATGATTCCATTTTATTGAGAACGGAACGGGCAACAATCGCCCTACGGAAAGCTTAAAAGCTGAGGAGCTGATAGCAGATAAGGAATAGATCTTTAGCGATTAGTGAACAATGAATAGCGCTGGCGCAACCGTGAATAGAAACCGGCCAATAGAGAGGAATTCCGCTCACTAATCACCATTCACCGCCGAAGGCTCCCCGGAGCCGTGCACCAAAGATTTGCACCCGCGAATAAAGGCACGCACCGCATCCAAGCGTTCCCGCGCCATCGCACAGCCGATTGCATGAACATCGCGCAGGCGCTGCGGGTTCTTTTCCACCCGGCTTACCGGAAGCGCTTCCTGCGGGCGCAACACGAGAATTTCGCCGGCAGCCTCTTTTTCTCGGATATAACGCAAAGTCTCGTTGTAGCGCAAATGGCGCTCTTCCAAAACCTTTACCAGCTTCGGGTACTTACGATACATAAGCCGCACGGCGAAGAGGATGCCGCTTTCTTTTTTCTCATAGCTGTCCGGCTGGGTCAAAATCACGATATTCCGTTTGTAGCCGATGTCTTCGAAGTAGCGTAGCGGAATGGGATCGGCAATCCCGCCGTCCAAAAACTTCCGGCCCTCGATTTCCACGATCTGCGACACCAAAGGCATAGATGCGCTGGCGCGCACCCAATCAAACAGATGGTCTTCGTAGCCGCCGTACTCGTGATAGACGGCTTCGCCCGTCTCCACGTCCGTCGCCACCATATAAAACGGCATGGGGCTGCGGCTGTAGGCCTCGAAATCGAACTTGTCGTGCACGAGCGGCACTTCCCCGTAGGCGAAATCGGTACTGTAAATATTTCCGTTGCGCAGCAGGCTCCAAAAACCGCAATAGCGCTTGTCGTTGCAAAATCGCGTATTGTAGCGGATTGCCCGGCCTATCTGCCCCGTCTTGTAATTCACGCCGAAGGCGGCTCCCGCCGACACGCCGATTACGCCGTCAACGCTTACGCCCTCCTCCATAAACACATCCAAGATACCCGCCGTGAACATCCCGCGCATGGCGCCGCCCTCTAATACAAGCCCGATTTTCATACAACTATAAGCGGAAGCGTAACATAAAATCCTTTCAGCGAAAACATCAGCCGCCGAATTTCCAACCGAAGTCGTTGTGATAAATCATGTTTCGGGTCATGCCGCCGTCGATACAGATATTCTCTCCCGTAATGAAGCCCGCCTTGTCGGAGGCCAGATAGAGCACCATTTCTGCGATGTCCGCAGGCGTTCCGACGCGACCGGCAAAATGCTGGGCCGCATCGGGGCCGTCATACTTTTTAGACTGGGTGTCTATCCATCCGGGAGAAATGGAGTTTACCCGGACTTTCCCCGCAAGGCTGGCGGCAAGCCCGTGCGTAAGAGCGGCAATCCCGCCTTTTGCCGCCGTGTAACTCTCCGTCTGCGGCTGGCTCATCCTGTCGCGGGAAGAAGCAATGTTGATTATCGACGCTCCCTTCGAAAAATGGTCCTTAAACAACTTCGAAAGGTAAAACGGAGCCACCACGCCGACCGCCTGCGCATAAGTAAACTCTTCGTAGGTACACTCGTCGATCCCCTTGAAAAGCGGCATCGCATTATTGACAAGCACATCGACGCGCCCGCTCTCGGCAAGCACCTCTGCAGCAAAACGCTCGAGAACCGTCTTGTCCGCAAGATCGCCGACAAACCACGGACCTTCCCGTATGTCGATGACATGCACCACCGCCCCTTCACGCTCAAAGTATTCCGCGCAACACTTTCCGATGCCCTGCGCCCCGCCGGTCACCACCGCCACTTTGCCTTTGAACATAAGCTCACCCATAATTGTCCTCGTAAAAACTTTCTGATTTTCTCCCGCACATTGCATAAATTCGAATCCGCGAAATCAAACCTTTTGCATCTGCCGAGCGAGCACAAACGTCTCGTCGGGGCTTCCAAGGAGAAAAATTCTTCTGCCTCGTCCCCCCAAAAAACGAGAAGCTTTCCGGCAAAAGATTTTGCCGGAAAGCACCTATTTCCTCGCGGCTGCGATTGCACACCCGTACACAGCGGGAGCGCGCATCGGCTCCGCAAGCGTTCCTTTAGAAACGCATGCGGAAACCGGCAGTCGCACTGTGGTTGACGTAGGAATCCGTTCCCGTAGAGAACGAATAGCCGGCATAAACGCTCATGCTTGAGTCCAGATCTACGTTCAAGGTCGGGCCAAGCGAGAAGATGTCTTCCGGAAGTGCCCGGGCCGTTTCCGAAATCCTTTCTCCGCTTTTTGCGGTTACGTCCACATCGATTTCTTCGCCGAGAAAATCGTGGGAATAAGCGAGGTCCAAGCCAAGGCGCCACGGCGTTTCCGCGAGGTCGAATCCCCAAGAGAAGCTGCACCCGATACGCGCACGCAGGCTTTCTCCGGAAATATCGTCTGCGTCAAACGCTTTGTCGCTTCCGCTTTCCGAAAACGCATCCGCCTGCGTGTACATATACGCCAAGCCGATATACGGAGCTGCGAAGATTTTCTGTTCTTCGGAAATCGCAAACACCGCTCCCGCGTCGGCAAAAACGCCTGCGCTCAGCCCGGTCGTGTCGCCGTTAGCATTTCCGTAATCGGTTTTGCGCTTTACGTCGTAGCTTGCGTAGCCGAGCTGTGCGCCCGCATTGACGAAGCAGTTTTCAAACGATTTCCCGGCAAAGCCGGTGATGCGGAAATCCGTCGATTCGATCTTCCCGCCGTTGTTGTGAATCGTTGCTTTGCCCGTGCTCGTGCCGAGAGCAAGTCCCAAGGTCGTGGTTTCGTCGAGCTTGCAGTCCGCTCCCGCCAGCACACCGTAAGTGTCGAACTCGAACGTCGGAGCATTCGACGCCGTCTTGTTGTCCACCGACGTGCCCTGCGCCTGCGCAAAGAACTCCCACGGAGTTTCCTGCGCGAAATGACTGTCGCGGCGTTGTTCCAGGCGTGCGGAAATGCTGCGTGCGTCTGCGTGGAAGGATTCCGCGGGCATGGCGACCATCGCCGCATAGCTGCGCGGGGAAAGACGATCCAGAATCGTCCGTGCCGCGCTCGCATTTCCCGCTAAGATCTCGTTGAAGAGAGGATCTTCTTCAAGCGCGTCAAAGCCGCTGATGTCTGCCGCGTTGACAATCCCTTTGCCCAAACTCTTCATCGCTTCGAGGCTGGAATCCAAAATCCAGCTTTTGAAACTCGCGGAAAAATCGTTCTCGCCGAGCGCCGCAAGTGTCTCAGACGGATTCTTCACGGCACGGACGGAAAGCCCGGAAGTCGCGTCGTAAATAACGGAACCTTCCCGCAGATAGGTCGCCAATTCTTCGCTTCCTCCACGTTTCAGGAATGCGACGATGTCACCGGCGACTTCGCCGTCGCGGAAGATTTGAATTTCTTCGCCCGGCGTCAAAGACTTCACGGTAAGCGACGACGTCCCCGAGAGCTCAATCGTTCCTCCGCCGAGCGAAACCGTTTCCCGCTTTTCAGCATCCAAAGCCAAGGCCCCGTTAAGCATCAGCTTTGCGCCTTCCGACATCGAAACGTTCCCGCGCAGCGTCGCGCCGTTGAGGACCGTCAATTGCTTTACGCCAATTGCGTTTGCGAACGAAACATCGGTGCCGCTTGCCAAAACGATTTCTCCGCTTCCGCTAATCGTCTTCGCGTTTACCTGCGTTGTATGCGATACGGAAGTAGTCGCCTCACGGCTTTGGACTTGCGTTTGCTCGGCGGCAAATTCGATTGTGCCGTTATTGACCAAACTGATATTGCCGGAAACGGACGACGTGTTGTTGAGAATGACGGTGACCCCTTCGTTGACGGTCACGGTCACGTCCTGCGTTGCGTTTAGCGCACCCGTTACGGAAATCGCCTTGCCCGTGCTGTAGGCGTTGACGAAGTTCACGTTCCCGGCAGTTTCAATCGCCGTTCCCGCAGCAATTTTGGCGCCGTCCGCAATGTTTATTGCATTGGTCGAATCGTTGACAATCCCGTAGGATGCTCCGTATTCGGAATTTGCAACGATCGAACCGCCGACGGCATCCGAAATATTCGTGTACTTGTCCATGCGGATCCCGTACGCGTTCCCGTTGACGGCATGGACGTTCAGGCGAATCTTTTGGAAATCAATCCCGATTCCCGAGGAAGACCAGGTTTCGTCTCCGTTGCTGCTGTTCCAGTGCGTATAAACGGCGACCGAATCGTAGTCGCTGTTGATGACGGTCGGCGAGGAGCTGTTCACATCGTTGTCGTAGGCCAAGCCGAACACGTTCCCGTTCTCGGCGGAAATCGAAACTTCGCCGGAAATTTTTCCGGTAATTTGCGAACTATTGTAAGCGTAAATCGTGTTTGCGCGTGAGCCCAATTCGCCGTGTGTCGTTGCGGAGAACGAGCCCGACAAATCGTGAACGCTGGCACTCCCGTCCGCCAAATAAAGCGCGTAAACGTTGCCCCGAGCTTCGGCGGAAAGCGAGCCGCCGATATCGACGTTCGAGAGCGTGTTTTCCGCATAGACGCCGTAGGCGCGATAGGGCGTTTCTGCGTCACTTTCGGTGTGAACAACGGAAATGTTCAGCTTAGACCAATCGTACTCAACCCCGGTAGAGTCGTCGGTGTCGGTGTTGTAAACCCCGAGCGTTATCGGAGAAGAAGAAGTTCCGTACTCTTCTTGTTTGAATCCGAACGAAAGACCGTAGGCATCCTGTTCCGCATTATTTTCAATATTTAGGGTTCCGGCGAATTTGCCGATACTATTGCGGGCATAGATGCCGAACGCACTCTCTTGGGTTGAGCCTTTAACCGTAATCGTCCCGTCGATTGTGTCGATTTGCCCCTCCGAGGCGACATACATTCCGTAAGCGGCTCCCGAAGTTGCGGTGACAGTTACTTCTCCGGAGAAAGAATCAATTGAACCGCCATCGCTTGAAATGAATACGCCTCTGGGCTCAACTCCGGTCGCAGAGAACCTTGCATCAGCCGTTATTTCACCGATCGTTCCGCCGGAAATCGTCAGTGCTTGTGCCGTGCTTTCCGCCTCGACCGTGATTTTCCCGGAAACGGATTCAATGTGTCCGCCATTCCGGATTTGGAGTGCTCCGCCCACCGAGTACTCGGATGTCGAAATTTCTCCGGCAAGCTCCTCGACGGTACCGCCGTCCACCAGGATCGCGTAATTTTTT
>JAFYWY010000068.1 GCA_017546455.1 Opitutales bacterium | reverse complement strand
CCCGTTCGGCAAATACAGGCATCCTAAAATTTGCGACGCGGCAACGATACGGGCAGACAGTTTGCTGTTACAGCGAACGGAAATACTCTGTGGAGATTTTTCTGAAACGTTAAAATATGCTGACGAGAACTCACTGCTTTACTTGGATCCTCCTTACAAGCCGATAAGCGTAACATCGAGCTTTAATGCTTACGCACAGGGCGGTTTCGATGACACCGAGCAAGTGCGCTTGCGCGATTTTTGCGGGGCACTCCACGCACGCGGAGCCCGGTGGATTTTGAGCAATTCCGATGCGTTCAATGAGGCAGGGATGTCGTTTTTTGAAGACCTTTACGCGGGATTCTCAATTCGTCGCGTTCTCGCTTCCCGCATGGTTAATGCCGACGCCTCCAAGCGAGGCAAGTTGGCGGAAGTATTAATTTCGAATTTTACGAAGGAGGAGATTCGGAATGATTAAGGGTGGCGTCGGAGGCGGGAATACCAAAACGGGATTGGCGTTTGAGGGGAAAACGGATTTGGCGACATTTCTTCAGGGATACGAAGGTTATGTTGTGAAGGCCGGAGATGTTTTTTTCGAGGGCAAGAAAATTGCCAGAATTTTTAAGAAACATGCTTTTTACAAGTTCTTGGACGAACTTCGCATTAATTGGCGTGAATGCATTTCTAAGAAGTTACTTCCCGATGATAGTATTTTTATAATTATTCGCAGTACGCTTTACATTATTGAGTGTAAATTTCAACAGGTCGCAGGTTCCGTCGATGAAAAACTTCAAACATGCGATTTTAAGAAAAAGCAGTACAGGAAGCTTTTGGCTCCGGCAAACATTGATGTTGAGTACATTTATTTGTTGGGTGAGTGGTTCCGAAAGCCGGAATACAAGGATGTTCTTGATTACATTATTAGCGTAGACTGCTCTTACTATTTTGAGCATATCCCGCTTTGGAAGTTGGGATTACCGGTTTCGGACAGGAGAAAATGATTCCGCATTTTTACAAGTCGCCGGATAGGGATTTTACGCTTTTGCAGGGAGATTGTGTCGATGTTCTGCGTTCGTTTGATTTCGAATTCGACATGATTTTTGCGGATCCGCCTTATTTTCTTTCGAACGACGGTATTTCCGTTCAGTCAGGGAAAGTTGTTTCCGTAAATAAGGGTGATTGGGACCGTTCCCGCGGTGGGGAGGCGGATGAAGCGTTCACGCGGGAATGGATTTCGGAAGCGCGTAAAAAGCTGACTCCTTCGGGAACGATTTGGATTAGCGGCACTTATCACAATATTTTTTCTGTTGCGAAAATCCTAAAAGAGCAGGGCTTTAAAATTCTCAATGTTGTAACTTGGGCGAAGACTAATCCTCCACCGAATTTGTCCTGTCGCTATTTTACGCATTCGAGTGAGTTTGTCGTTTGGGCCCGAAAGAGCGATAAAGTTCCGCATTATTTCAACTACGAGCTCATGCGGGAACTCAACGGCGGGACTCAGATGCGTGACGTTTGGAATTTACCGGCAATTGCTCCTTGGGAAAAATCCTGCGGCAAGCATCCGACGCAAAAACCGCTTTCGCTTTTATCGCGTATTATGCTTGCTTCGACACGGGAGCGTGCGTGGGTGCTTGACCCGTTTTCGGGGAGCGCAACGACGGGAATTGCGGCAAATCTGTTAAATCGCCGTTTTCTCGGGATTGAGCGCGAAGCGAGATTCTTGGAAATGTCACAAAAGCGCAAAATCGAGATTCTGAATTTTGGAACAGCGGATACTTTTCGAAGAAAGCTGAGGCTCCCGCCACTCCTCCATGCGAAATCTGACTTTTCCCTGCGTGAAGATTTCTCGGAAGATTTGCCGTTTTAGGAAAAATTTCAGAAGAATCAAAAATCTCTTTGTCCTAGGTAAGGCGGCCTCAAGTAGTCGCCGACCGGCTTAAAAGAGCAAAAGGGTGTCCTATGGATGACTTGCGGGTTGGATGATGTGTTTCGATAAATGGACTTGTTTAATTCCTATTAGGATTGTAGGTTTGTCGCATGCTCGGAAATACCTCAAAACCAATAAGCGCTTTCCTGATATTTGCGGGTTTAGGCGGAGCGCTTTCCGCGCCGGCGGCAATTGAAACGCTTAGTTGCGGAAATTTTAACATCTCTTTTTACGGGAGCGGGGATCAGCTCAGTTCCGCTCATTACGGCAATTACACGGGCGCGCAGGATTGGAGTGAGGAGATGCGAAGTTGTGTCGAACGCTCGCTTAATTACTGGAACAGCCTCATTACGACCGAGGCGACGGAGCGTGTCGAGATCGTCTTCATTTGGGAAGACCTCGGTCCGAGGGCGCTCGGCGGTGCGGCGGATGCCTGGTACTTTGATCCGTATTCCGGGTTGACGCTTTCCGGGGCGGAGGCGACTCTGCGGAATACTTCCGGTACCGGCAATCTGTACAATTACTCGAGCAATGAAACCCGCGCCCTGGTCGTACTTTCTAAAGATGCCGATTACTATTACGGAGAATCGACGAGCGGAATCCGGAGTAATCAGTACGATCTGCAGAGTGTGCTGACGCACGAGATCGGTCACATCATGGGATTTAATACGCTGTGTACCGAAACGGGCTGGCGCGTTTTGAATACACTGGAAGCCTCGTTTGCGCTGATTACGACATTCGACAGTCTGATTGCGAGTAAGGACGGTAGCGGCGAGGTTACTAATCTGTTCGAGGCTCAGGATGTTGCAGCGGTTCCCGGCTGGACGGCCTATTCCGCGACGGAGACTTACGCGCCGGGCAAAGAGTATTTTCTGAAAGTCGGCGAAACGGAGCTTTCTTTCCTGGAGGTTTACAATCCCGCCTTGCACGATGACGGCTCTTCGATGGCTCACTTGGAGACTGCGGAGGGCAGGGACGGGGATGCGCTGATGTATTACGCGATCGCTAACGGCACCATTCGCCGTGAATTGAACGAGCACGAACTGCTTTTGTTGGAAGCGATGGGGTGGACCTTGGCGGCGATTCCGGAGCCGTCGAGCTTCGGGCTTCTCGCCGGAAGTCTGGCCGTGGTGATGGCAACGGGCAGACGCCGGAGAAGGATTAAAGCTTAACACCTGTACGAAAAACGCTCCCGTGATGGTTCGGGAGCGCTTTTCGTTTATTCGGAACGGGCTATTCCGCCGGTTCCTTGACGTAGTTGTCGGAGCGGCCGCGGGCCGTACCCCAGATCTCGAAGAGTTTCCATGCCGAGATACCGGCCCGGACGTGGTGGTCGTCCCGTAATTCGGCGCCTACGGAGAAGCAGAAATTCATCTGCTTGTAGATGACGGAGTAGGCCTTGCCCATGCGTACATAGCCGTCGTAGAGTACGGAGGAAATAGCGCCGGCACCTTTGACGCTCGTGATGCGGATGGCTTCGCCGTTGGAAAGCGCTTCGTCGCTCGCCGCACGGATGTCGAGGCAGACGTAGTGGACTTCACCGCAGGCATCGGCGAGGGCGTCGATGGCCTTCGAGAGTGTTCCTGCGCGCAGTTCCGGACGCGCGATGAAACGTGCGCCGCGAATGCGGGAACCGGTCGGAGCCAAGGGATAATATTTCCCGGGTTCAAGCACCATGTCCGCTTTGCGGAAGTTCTGCTTCGAGAAAAGCTTGCCGTTGCAGACGCCGTGGTCGTCCGCCCAAATGAGGTCTTCCAGTTTACGTTCGCCGTCGCCTTTGACGCGGACGAAATCTTTCTGAATGACGGAGAGGATTTGGCCTTCCTTGCGTCCCGGGCGGCGTGCCCAGATAACTTCGTATTCGTTGCCGCTGATGTATTCCTGTGCCACGGCATCATCCACATTCGCATCGAGCCAGGCGCGCAGGTGTGCGGCGGATGGTGCGACATACACGCCGATCCCGCCGTCGCCGATTTCCGGCTTGATGATGCAGGGGAAGTCGATTTGTTCCCGCTTAAGCACTTTCAGCGCGTTTTCCCAGCGCGTATCCAAATTTTTTTCGGCGGGAATGCGGACGGTCTTTACGCCGACGGAGCTCGTCCCGAGGAATTTTTTATAGATATCGAATTTGGAGGCTGCGGGAATGCCGCCGTCGGGGCCGAATGCACGATTGGCGAGCGTGAAGACGGTGAACGAGCGATAGACGATGCCGAGCCAGAGGAATTGGAAGAGAACCGGGAAGTTCAGAATAAAATGCGGCCAGAATTCGTGGCGCGTGATTTGGCGGCGCGTCATGACGTGGCGGCGGCGGCCGCGCCAGGTAAACGCGGGGATGATGTAGTGGCTGATCAGATACAGCGCGAGAATGGCGCCGATGACAATCCAGGCGGCGTTGTGGTGCCATTCCTTGAATTGCTCGATGACGCTGGCGCCGACGTATTCCGCGAGCAGAATCAGCGGCGGCGTCCAGAGCGCGGCGGCAATGAAGAAGAGGAAAATCAGCTTATGCCAGTCCAGCTTCATGATGCCGGCAGCGACGAAGGTCGGGACGCGGGAGCCGGGGATGAAGCGTGACGAGACGATGAGCGCCAGGCCTTTCGGGTTCTTGGAAAAGCGCTCCGACATTTCGTCGATTTGCTGTTCCGAGACGAGCCACTTCAGCGGCGGCTTGCGCAGAATCGGGCGTCCGAGGAAGCGGCCGATGAGGTAGAGCACCAAGTCGCCGATGAAAATGCCGACAAGGCAGGCAACGCAAGCGGGGATGAAGCCGATGAGGCCTTGGGCGACGAGCAAGCCTGCAGCGAGGCAGGTAGGGTCTTCCGCGACGAAGGTGCAGACCAAAATGATGAGCATGAGGACAACGACGCGCGCACCGCCGGCGGGTTCAATCGTCGGATAAGTGTAATTGCCGTCGGCGGGTACGGATTGTTCCGTACGGGAGAGCTTTTTGATTTTAGCCGGGGTGTCCAGCTGCTTGAGGAAATTCGCGTAGTTGTCGGCAAGAGCTTGCGTGTTGTCCAGCGGGGCGTAGTGGCCTCCGTCGCAGAAATAAGTTTGGGCTTGCGGGGCAAGTGCGGCGGAATATTGCGCCGAGGCGAACGAGGCGAGTAAATCGTCTTTCCCGTGTGCGATGTAGGTCGGTCCGTTCCATTCGCGGATATATTTTTTCAATTCGCTGATATCGGAATCCCAAAGCACGCGTGCATAGGCTTTGTTGATATTGCCGCGATCCATCAGACCGAAGTGCGGGAGCACGTCCTGCGCGATTTTGAAAAAGCCCAAATGGAACGTGTAAACGATTTTGTTGACGATATGATTGCCGAGCAGCTCAAATTCCTGAGCCCCGACGGAGGAAACGAGAGCGAGGGATTTGACGCGCATCGCCTGCTGGTGGGCCATGAAAACGGCAACGCCGCCGCCTTCGCCGAAACCGAGGACGTTCACCGCCGGAATCTCCAACTTGTCGAGCAGGGCGTAGAGCATGCCGGCGGAAGCTTCGATCGAGTAGTCGTCGAGTTCGCGTTGGCTGGCTCCGGCGCCCGGAAGGTCGGGAACGATGACGCGTTCAACGCCTTGCTGTACGAGCGCTTCCGCAAGCGCATCGAGCTGCGAGCCGTCACTGCCTACGCCGTGAATTAGGAGCACGGGGGCCTGATTTTCGCTCGTCAGGTCTTTCCAAACTTTCTTAGCGGCGTCAATGGAGTCGTGGAGCAGCCTTTCCGCTTTTTCTTTTGCCGAAGCCTCTTCTGCCGGCGTTTTGTCGGGTCGGGCGTAGGGCGTCGGTTCCGTGTTGCGAAATTCTTTGTAGGCGATGCGGACATTTTCGCCGGTTTCCACGAGCTTGGAAACGTAAACGCCGCTGACGCGCGCTTTGCGCGGTTTGTCCTTGGTCGCTTCGGCAATTTTCTTCCGGTTTTGCGGCGAGATGGCTTTTTCCGCGGCGTCGGGAGTTTCGAAAACGGTTTCCACACTGAGCGCCTTGATGTCCGCGAATGTCTGTCCGTCGCGTAGCGAGGGTGTCATCGGGAATGCGTGACGCACGGCGTAGGAGGCGCCGATGAGGGCGGCGATCATGAAAATTACCCGCCAGCGGACGGGAAGGCGTTGCCACAAATTTTTCTCGGATGTTGTTTTAGGGGGCATCGTTCACAAAAATTATCCTCCGAGTTTAGCGCGTTTTTAGGCGCTCGGGAACGTTTTTTTTAGAAGATGTATAAAATTGATTGATTCTATCGGAAAAGTTTTGTATCAATAAAAGCGTAAGGAGTAAAAGTGAATCTATGATTATCTCGACAAAAGGACGTTACGCATTGCGCTTCATGATTGACCTCGCCAGCCACGGAGACGATGCCTGTATTAATCTTAAGGAAATCGCGGCACGCCAGGAAATTTCTGTTAAGTATCTCGAACAAATTGTAATCCGCCTCTGCCAGGCCGATTTGCTGGTAAGCGTTCGCGGCGCGCACGGCGGCTATTGCCTGACGCGCAAGGCGAAAGAATACACGGTCGCCGATATTTTGGCGGCGACGGAATGCAGCCTTTCTCCGGTGGCCTGTCTTTCGACTCCCGAAAACAATTGTCCGCTCCGTGAAAAGTGTACGACGCTGCCGTTTTGGGAAAAATTGAACGATTTGGTTCTGGGCTATCTGAGTTCGACGACCTTGGAAGATCTCGCCAAGGGCGGAGCCGATGCTTGCCCGACGAAAAAGGCTCGCCGGGCTTGCTCGACTAAAAAGAAAGCGGCTAAGCCTAAGGCCGCCAAAGAAGCTTAAGGCTAAAAAAACGTCTCCGGATTTCGGGGACGTTTTTTTGTGCCTCGGGATGGGAGGAAACAAAAAACCGGAAGTTGCGTTTGCAGCTTCCGGTTTGCTTGCCCGACAGACTTTATTCCGCTTTCGGTGCGGAACCGAGAGCTGAGAGCAGGGGCGATTTTTCGACGCCTTCGATGCGGGAACCCGGCATGGTCGAAACCGAGAAGTTGATGCCGTGTTTCGTGAAGTTGAGGTCGAACTTGCGGACCAGCAGGTTGATGCCGGAACCGCCGACGACTTCGCGGCGTTCGCGCATGGTCTTCAGCAATTCGTCGATTTGTTCCGCCGAAGCGTCCGGCAGGGAAAGAAGTTTTTCGCGGGCTGCGGCAACGGCTGCATCGCCTTCGACGAGCGCGTTCCAAATGAGGACGGCGACGTTCATGGCGCCCTTGAGTGCGGTGTGGTTGCCGCCGGCTTGGCCGAGGAGCGGACGCGCGAAGTCGATGATGATGTTGGCGATGTTCGGGCGATTCGGGTCTTGGACCTGTTCGACCTGCGGTTCGGCGCGTTCGTTCAAGAGGACTTCATAGTGGTAGCCGACCGGTTGAATTTTGTTGGAGCCGAAAGCTCCGCGTGTTTTTTTGCGATTAAAGGAGGTTGCCATATTGATTTTTTATGATGATAAATTCGGGCCCGACGAAGCGAGCGGAAAATTAGCTAAAAATTAAGATTATGCCGTTGACCGCCCAAAGGCAGGCGCAGGTGGCGAGCGCGGCGGCGAAATCGTCCGCAACGACTCCGAATCCGCCCTTGAGCTTTTGGAGTTCTTTGATTTTCCACGGCTTGACGATGTCGAAGAAGCGGAAGAGGACAAAGCCGGCGGCCAGCCACGAAAGCGTTCCGGCGGGTCCGCAGTCGATTGCGTTGCCGAGGCCGGCGAAGCAGACAGGGATGACGGCGAATTCGTCAAAATTGACTTCGCCCGGATCGCTCTTGCCGAGGACTTTTTCCCCGGCTTCGCAAATTGGGACGGCGCAAACGACGAGGAGAGCCGCGAAGATGACGAATTGAAGGAGGGTTTCCGTCGTATTAAGACCCGTTTTTTGGAACGCGTAATAATAGAAGACGACGCCGAGGAGCGAGCCCCAGGTCCCCGGGGCGGGAAGCAGACGGCCGACGGGACCGAGCGTGGCGATGGCGGCGAGCAGTTTTTGTCCGGATGCGGATTGAAAGAAACTCATTTTTTTTATACGGCGTCGCCGAGAAAGATTTTGCGATTGCGGATGAGGTAGCCGGTTCCGGAGTAAATCGTCAGCAGAACGGCAGCGTAGAAGGTCCAAAGCCCGAGTTCGCGCGCCCACGCAATCAGCTCTGTCGGAAGGAAATTATTCCAGTCGGTTGCGAGTGCTTGGGCGGCCAAAAGCAGCGACATGGAGACCATCTGTAAGGCGGTCTTGATTTTCCCGGCCTTTTCCGCGGCGAGAACGATTCCGTTGCTGGCGGCGACCAAGCGAAGACCCGTAATCAGGAATTCACGACAAATAATGACCATAACCAGCAGGATACAGTGTTGCGGGAGCAGGGTTTCGAGCTCGCTTGCGGCATTGCCGTAGGCGTCGGGTAGCTTCCAGCGCAGGGCGAGCAGGGCAACAAAGAGTCCGACCATGATGATTTTATCCGTCAGCGCGTCCATGAGCTTGCCGAAGTTGGAGACGGCGCCGACTTTCCGCGCGATGTAGCCGTCGAGCCAGTCGGAGACGGCTGCGATCATAAAGAGAACGAATGCGAGCGTATCGCCGAATTTTACCGGGAAGCAGAGTAGCGTGACGATGACGAATAGCAGGGGAATTCGCGACAGCGTTAAAATATTCGGGAGATGCTTCATGAGTTATAACTTGCGAAAATATGCGAAATGCAAAAACTTTAACGAATATTCCCAAAATTTAAAATTCAAAATCATGAAGTCGTCAGAAACGCTTTCGCCGCGCGTTGCGCTCTATCCGGGAAGTTTTGATCCCATTCATAACGGACACATTCACATTATCGAGCGTGCTTCGCGCATGTTTGACAAACTTTATGTCGCCGTTGCGAAAAATCCGCTGAAAAACCCGCTTTTCGAGCCGGAGGAACGCGTGGATATTCTGCGTGAAGTGTTTGCGGAAACGCCCAAGGTGGAGCCGGTGCTCATCGAAGGTCTGACCGTGGACAACGCCGTACGACTCGGCGCGGGAATTATCGTGCGCGGCCTGCGCCTCGTTTCGGACTTCGAGTCCGAACTTCTGCTCGACATGCATAACCGCCGTCTGGAGTCGCGCGTCGAAACCATTTACATGATGCCGACGCAGGAATTCCTGTATTTCAATTCGTCGTTCGTGAAGCAAATCGTCAGTCTCGACGCCTCGCGCATCGACGGCTACGTCCCCGCCGCGGTTTTCGAACGTCTGAAAAAAAAGTTCCCGCCGAAGGCTTAGTTGCGGGAACACGGTTGACCTTGTCGCCGGATGCGGTAAAATACAAATGACTTTATTACTATAACCATGCTGATTATCGTCCTCTTATCCGTCGTCGGAGTGCTTTTGCTCATCGCCGCTTTGTGGGCTGTTTCCGTTTACAACGGACTCGTCGCTTTGCGGAATCAAATTAAAAATGCTTTTGCGCAAATCGATGTTCAGCTCCAGCGCCGTTACGACCTGATTCCGAACTTGGTCGAAACCGCAAAGGGCTTTTTGAAGCACGAACGTGAAACGCTTCAGGCGGTTACGGAAGCACGTAACGCCGCGATGTCTGCCGCGAAGGCCGCCAGTGCTAATCCGACTTCCGCGAGTGCGATTGCCGGACTCGGGGTCGCCGAAGGCGCTTTGAGCGGTGCGCTCTCCCGCATGATGCTCGTCGCCGAAGCTTATCCGGATTTGAAGTCCGACCGCCACATGGCGCAGCTCATGGAAGAGCTGGCTTCGACGGAAAACAAGGTGGCGTTCGCGCGGCAGGCTTACAACGATACCGTTATGGTTTACAACACGAAGCGCGAATCCTTCCCGGCCGTCATGATTGCCGGCACCTTCGGTTTCGAAGCCATGAAACAGCTCGAAATCGAAACGCCGGAAGCCCGCAAAAACGTCAAAGTCCAATTTTAAGCCATGGAAGACAACAACGAAAATTTAGAATCTCTCATTGACAACGGACCGGATCCGAAGCCGCAGAAACCGCTTCAGGACAATCCTTATGAAATCTCGCTGAACTCGCTGACGACCTATTTCCATCTCCGCCAGTTCTTCCCGGTCTTCATTATCCTCGTCGTCCTTGCGCTCCGCATTCTCGCGAGCGGAAACTTTGTTTGGGCTGCGGCCGTCTTTTTTGTCACCTATGTGATTTTCTACAAGCTCTCGACCGTCATTGCCGAGCGCTACGCTAAGTCGGTCGTGTATGCTTTTAATGGAAATGTGATTTACGCGGAAACGGCTTACTGCGGCTTCTTCTCTCAGAAGACGCTTCCGATCGACAAGGTCTCCCGCATTACGCTACGCCGTACGCCGCTGATGCATTTCTGCAAGATTTCCGCGTTGGATCTCGATGTTTCCGGAGGCGGAGACAATCGCATCCGTCTTTACGGTCTTGCCGAAGCCGCCCGTGTACGTACCGAGCTGATTAATGCGCGTTCGGCTGCTCTGAATAAAGACGTTTAAAACGTTTTTTCCGATAACAAAAAAATCCCGCGAAGCGGATGGGCTCGCGGGATTTTTTGTCGCTCCGTGCTTAGATGTCGATGACGTCGTCGTCCTTCGGGCGCTCTTCGCGGCGGGGACGGGGACGCGGGGGCGGCGGATTTTGCATGCCGGCATTCGGGTTGAGGCGGACGTGATTGCGGAAGAGGTCGCCGATAAGTGATTGGCGTTTAACGCCGAAAAAGCCGCAAATCAGCAAGGTCGCCAAGCTCGTGAAGACGGAGCCGAGCATGGCCGATCCGAATCCGTGGACGATGAAGCTGTTACCTGCCAACAGACTTGCCAGCGAGAAAATGCAGGCGTTGATGAACCAGAGCGTGAAGGCGAATCCGATGCCGAAGAGGGCGAGCGTACCCAAGAGCGAGCGCGGATTGAGCAGGCGCGCGCCGGCCGCTCCTAGACCGAAAGTCGTCAGCAGGAAAGGAATGGCGAAAGTCAGCATCATCGGACGCAGGAATGCATTGAGGAAGCTGATAATCATGGCGACGACCAGCAGGGCCAGAAAGCCGCTGTATTGAATATGTGACGGTCCGAGAACCCAGGCGGCAAAAAGCACGCCGAAAGCAATGATGAGGGCGTCGCGAAAGAAAGATTTCAGTTTTTCTTCATTCATAATAAAAGGATGTTAGCGATTTGCGTGCCAAGTCCACGCTTTTTTTGAAACTTTTTCCCGTAAAATTCTGTTTCATAAGTTTATTGCGATGCTTAGACTGTGCGAATAATTTTTTTATACTTATGACACCGGAACAAGAAAAAGACGCTGAAGCCCGCCTCGAAAAATTCCTCAACCAGACGCCGCAAGTGGACGAGTCCGCTTACGTCGCTCACGAGGCAAAACTCATTGGAGCCGTGAAAATCGGTCCCCGCTCCAATGTTTGGCCCGGAGTCGTCATGCGTGCCGACATCGAAGAAATCCGTATCGGCGAAGGAACGAGCATTCAGGACGGCACCTGCATTCACTTGGCGGATGATCTGCCGACGGTTGTCGGAGATTATGTGACGGTCGGGCATCGCGTGATGCTTCACGGCTGCACGATCGGCAACGAATGCCTCATCGGCATGAGCTCGACGATTCTCGACGGTGCGGAAATCGGCAATCGCTGCATCGTGGCAGCCGGCGCAGTTGTCCCGCCGCGTATGAAGGTACCGGACGGCGCTATGGTTGTCGGCTGCCCGGCTAAAATCAAAAAGATCCTTACGCCGGAAGAACAGGAAAAGCTGCGCTACTGGGCGGAGAAGTATCTGATTGTCACGGCCGCTCACAAGGCGAAGTTCGGCTCGCAGCAATTTTAAGTTATCGAGGCACCCGCTCCCGCAAAACGTTTTAGCCATGTCCCTGAAAAAGAAAGTTTTCGGACTCGGATTGGGCGTGGCGGGAGCGCTTGCTCTTTTTTGGCTCTTATCGCAGGGAAACAAAGCGGAAGTGACCGGAGGTGACGCGGGGTGTTCGGCAGTTCCCTTTGCCAATGCCGCCCGAGATGCCGTCAGGAGGCTCGTCGTCGATGAGTTTCCCACCGGCACGATGGCGGGCGAATTGGTCTTATTTTTTGAAAATCAGGCTGCGCGCGATGCGTTTTTGGCGCGGATGAAAAAGCAGGGCGGCCGCGTTCTCGGCGTGATTCCTGCGCTTAATGCGGTGCGAATTGCGACGGACGGCACGATTGATTTTTCTGCGGCGGCTTCGATGCCGCTCTGCGATTTCAACTTTTCGGTCCGCATCCCGACCGTCTCGGACGATGTTATGAGTCCGGAGGCGCGCGAAAGCGCAGGCGGCGGGCGTGTTCCCGTCGGCAACGGTGCCTTGGCGCAAATGCATGCGTCTGCCGAAAATCTTGGCGTTTCGGCGGCCGGCAACGGGGTGAAAGTTGCGCTTTTGGATACCGGAATTTATGCGGCGCATGCGGTCTTTGATGGGGTAAAAATCACCCAAATCGACGTCGCGGGCGGTGCGGCCGACACGGCGGAATCGCTGGCTCACGGAACGGCCGTGGCCTCGCTCATCGTCGGCAACGGAAGTGGTGAAGTTTCCGGGCTTGCTTCTTCCGCCGAGCTTTTGGCCGTCCGCGTCTTTGACGGGGAAGGAAATGCAACGGCATTTTCGCTGGCGCAGGGCATTGTTGCGGCTGTCGATGCGGGCGCCGATATTATCAATCTGAGTGCCGGGCTCACTGCCGATTCTGCTGTCTTGCGGGCGGCAGTCGAATATGCCCGGGAGGCAGGCGTAACGCTCGTTGCTTCGGCGGGCAACGAAGGCGTGAAATCCCTCGCTTTCCCCGCGGCCTATGAAGGCGTCATCGCGGTCGGCGCCGTGGACGGGGCCGGGGCGAGCGCTCCGTTTTCGAATGTCGGAGAAAATCTCTCCGTTGTTGCGCCGGGCGTTGCGGTTTATGCGGCGGGAAGTAATTCTGCCGGGGAAACGGTGGAATTTTCCGGCACTTCGGCTTCCGCTCCGCTCGTGACGGGAGCTTTGGCGGCCGCACTTTCAAATGCCGAGGGAAATTTCGATGCACAAAAAATTACGGAAACGGCTGACGACTTCGGCATGCCGGGGCACGATGAGGAATACGGCGCCGGCATTGTGAATTATGAGCGTCTGACGCGCCCGACGGGAGCTGGTGTCACCGATGTTGCCGTAAACGATTTTTATCTGCGCGCCGGTAGTGGAGGAAATACGGGAATCTGCCTCGGAGCGACCCTGCAGAACCGGGGGACGCTTTGGGAGAATTGCACGTTTTCGCTGACGATTACCTTTTCCGACGGCACGCTCCGTATTGCAAGCGGAGTTCTGAATCTGGGACCGGGTGAGTCCGTCGGGCAAAGTCTCAGCCTTACGCCCGAACAATTGAGTGAAGGAGTCCGGGCGGATGCGGAGATTCGCGACTCTGCCGGGAACGTCATTTCCGGCAAAAGTGCCTTTCTCAAAAAGCGTTAAAGCGTCTCACAAGCCTCCTTTTTTCTTTACTCTGGAGGTCGTACTGCGTTTACTTGGGAAAATCGCTCGCATTGTTTTTATGTCGGGCGGTGAATCGCTTTAAAGCGACTCCAAGTTTTTACCCACGTTTTACCTTACTCATGAATCGCAAAAAAACCTTTTGTACGATCCTTGCCTCCGTGCTTTGCGCTTGCGCCGTCGGCACGTATTTCGCGTCCCGCGAAGCTTCGGTTGATTTGAACAATACGTCGAAGGCGAAAGCCCTCAGCTCCCATGCCGGCGAAGCGAATCGCGGTGTGCAGGTGCAGGTAAGCCGCTCCGGCGACGATGATCCGACGCTCTTGCGCCGCGAGGTTTGCCACCCGGATTTCTCGGAACAGCTCGCTTGGACGGAACGCGGAGAACTCCCGCAAAAGGGCGAAGTTTTTTCCCTGCGTTTCTTTGACGATAAGGCTTTTGATTTTCACGTCGAGAAAGCTCAGCGCCGCCTGATTAACGGCAAGTCGATTATCGCCGTTAGCGGACGTACGCGCGAAAACGGTCTGCAGGTAGCTAGCTTCATCGTTGCCGACGGAAAGGTGCGTACCACGATTAATGACTTCGAAAATTCCCGTCTTTACTCAATCGCCTACGACTTCACGCGCGGCCAGTATTTTTCAAGTGAGCAGGATACGACGAAGACGCCGGAATGCGGTACCTGTAAAGATCATGCCTGCGCTCACGACCTCCATGCGGCGGCTCCGGTTCTCAGCGAAGAAGAAGTCGCGGCCTTCCAAGCCAAGGTTGCAGCGGCCGGCGAGTCGGACAAGGCTTACGTTGTGGACTACCTCGTTGTCTATGATACGACGGGGCGTGATTATGCCCAAAACCGAGGCGGAACCGAAGCCTTGGCGGCGGACGCGGTTGTTCAGATGAATAACTGCTTTGATAATTCCAACATCGATGCCGCTTACCGCTTGGCGGGAACGGAAGTTTTGGAAAACTACACGAGTGACGGAAATTTCTATAATGCGCTCTACAACATCACGCCGGGCAATGCCAGCGGGGATCCGGAGATTCAGGAGCAGGTGGCCGCACTTCGCGAATTTTACGGAGCGGACCTCGTCCAGCTCTATCACGTGGGTAACGGCGTGGCCGGTTTGGGTTGGGCTCCCGGAAACGGCGCGCAAAGAGGAAGCATGTTCTCCGTCGTCGGTGCATCGTATGCCGCCGGCGTGACCTCGGCTCACGAAGCCGGTCACAACATGGGTTGCCAGCACTCGCGCGAACAGACGCAACAGCCCGGTAGCCACGACTACGCCGTCGGCGCAAACAGCAAGGTGGCGGGACAGACGCGTGACCATACCGGCCACAAACAGTATTACCACACGGTGATGTCGTACGGCATCAATTGGCCGTCCGAAGACGGGAACTGGAATGAAAATACGACCTGCGTGCCGATTTTCTCCGGACCGAATTCGGTGTGGGACGGCGTGTCCCTGGGCTCCGATACGGAAAACAACTGCCGCATGCTCAACGAAAGCCTTCCGCGTGCAGCTGATTTCTACACGCCCGGCCCGTTCTCCGTCAGCTCCGTTGGCTTTGAAAGCAACGGCGGAACGCAAAGCCTCCGCTTGGACACCACCTACGAATGGACGCTCTCGATTGACGGGGCTCCGTGGGTGACGCTTGATCAAAGCGAAGGTACCGGCGTTGCAACGGTGAATCTGACGGCGGAAGCCAACCCGTATTGCGTCCCCCGTACGGGCAAAATCGTTGCAGTCGTCCGTGATTCCGAATTCGAGCTGGATGTCACTCAGAAGGCTGCTCCGGCTGTCTTGAAGCTCATTGACGGCGAAAGCGAAGTCACGGAATGGACGAACATCGGACGTACCGGAGCCACGCGCGAGCTCTCCGTCGAAACCAATTGGCCGAGCCTGACGGTCGATGCACCGTCTTGGGTGAACGCGACGCTCAATCTGACGACGAAGACGCTTACGCTCGTCGTCGCCGAAAACGAAGCGCTCAAGGTGCGTGAAGGCGAAGTCCGCCTCTACTACCCGGGTGACAAGGCGAATCCGGTCAGCACGCTGAAACTTTCGCAGGAACGCGGCGAACCGTTCCTCGTCGTCTATGACAACGAAGACATCCTCCTCGGGAAGGGCGCAGGGCGCAAAAATGTTTATGTCCACACCAACGTGGCTTGGAAGGTGACGGCCGGCGCCGATTGTTCGTGGATGACGGTTTCGACCAGCAGCTCGACGGAAACGGCCATCGGCAGCGGCTACGTTCTGCTCAACTACACCGAAAATCTTTCGACTTCGGTACGTACGGGAACGCTGACTTTCGTCTATGCAGATGCTGACGGCAACATGGTCAACAGCGCCCAAGTTTCCGTTTCTCAAAAGGAAAGCCCGCCGTTCGTTACTTTGGACAAGGCAAGCCTCGCTTTTAATTACAAGGCGGCAAGCCAAAAGATTAAACTCCAGGCCAATACGGATTGGGCGTTGACGTCCGAGCTTCCGGAATGGCTCACGCTCTCGGCGACCTCCGGTTCCGCTGGGACGGCAGAATTGGTTGTCTCCGTCGCTCAAAATTCGGATCGTGAAAACGGCCGTACGGCAACGCTCACGTTTGTCGCCGGCGGCAAAACCGCGAAGCTTTCCGTCGCACAGGGCCTCATGCAGTCCATTGTCGCCGAAACTTCCAAGATCACCTTCCCGTCAGAAGGCGGAACGCGCGAGCTCAAGCTCCACGCCAACGGAACCTGGAAAGCAATTTACTGGCCGGAATGGGTGTCCATTACTCCGCAAAACGGTAATGCTCCTGCCGACGGCATTTTGGTTATTCGCCTGAAGGCTGAGGCTAATACGGGCGCCGCGGCGCTCAAGGGTGCGCTTACTTTGGAATGCGGCGAATCGCGTCTGCAAATCGATCTCGAGCAGCAGCGCCCTTACGCACCGCAGGATAACGAAGTCGGTAAAGCGGGAGGCTTCGAAGCGTTTGAATATGCGGATGAAGCTGATTATATCTACCTGTCTGCCGACGGCGAAGAACGTTGCGTGCTTCTCGGATTTGAAGTCGGCGATGCTCAGATCGCCTTTGCGCTCGATCCGGAATGGCTCGCGTGCGAACTCGAAGCGGACACGCCGTGCAAGTTGTGGGTTCAGGCTGTTCCGAATACGGACGGCGAACTGCGCGAAACCTGGGTCTTCATCCTGACTCAATCCGGTAATTTGCACGCAATCCCGGTCAAACAGGCTCAAGAATAATAATTTTAAACGACTATGAATCTCAAAAAAATCTTCTCTTCCTTGCTCATGATGGCTTCTGCGCTGAGCTTCGTCGCTTGCGGCGGAGGCAGCGGAGACGGTGACGGTGATGCCGGCAAAAGCTACCCGAACTCGCTTGCCGGGTGCACGATGAGCTTTGATGCCAACAACGTATTTATGTTCAGCGCCGCCGAACAGGTTACGGGGACGCGCAACGGAAAGGCTTGCGCCGGAACCTATGAGTATCGTGAAGGTTCGCTGACGATGCGTTACGAACTCGTTTTTGCGGACGGATCCGCTCCCGTGAAGCTGGAATGCGCGGGCAAGATTTCCGGATATGTCGCTGCCACGGGAACGGGCACTTACGCTTGCGTGGAAACGAACGCCGAAACGCATCTGCCGACCGGCGACGTATTCCCGAATTCCTTTACGCTTAGTTCTAAATAAGTGTGAAAAGCGTTCCCCGGAGTCTTCCGCAGGAATGCAACCCAAGTTAACAAAAAATCCCGCCGAAAGGCGGGATTCTTTTTTTGTCCGGCGTTATAGGTGCTCGCGGAGCAGGCGAAGCGCTGCTTGCGCTGCCAGACATTTCACGCGTTCGCGCGTTTCGTTCGGGAAGTAGAGCTTTTCGGCAATTACGGAATCGGGTGAGGCAAGGGCGATGTAAACCGTCCCTGCGGAAATCCCGTCCTGATCGCCGGGACCGGCCACTCCCGTTGTCGAAAGTGCGTGACTCGCATTGAAAAGGCGTGCGGCTTCACGTGCCATTGCTTGCGCGCATTCGGCGGAAACGACACCGTGGCGTGCAATCGTTTCGGCAGGAACGCCCAAAACACGCTGCTTGATTTCGACGGAGTAGGCGACGAGCCCGCCGACAAAAAAAGCACTGGCCCCGGGGACGTCGGTTAACGCATTGGCAATCAGACCGCCCGTGCAGGATTCTGCACAGGCGATCTTAATGTCCCGGCGTGAAGCCGCCGCGTTTAAAACCGTTTCGGCCGCTCGGAAAAGCGTTTCCACGGTTTATGCTTCCTTGCTGTAGGAATCGATGACCGCGCGGATGCGCTTTTCGGTCTTAGCCATGCGCTCCTGCAGGGATTGCTTGTAGGCTTCGAGATCCGCAATCGGTTCCTGCGCGACTCCGCATTCGGCTGCCGCCTGAGCGACGGCGGCGGATTCCCAGGCGAGAATGCGCGGGTCGAGCGGCTTCGGAATGACGTAGTCGGGACCGAAGGTGAAGCTCTTTTCGCCGTAAGCTTCCGCAACGGAGGCCGGAACGGGTTCCTTGGCGAGTGCCGCAAGCGCTTTGGCCGCAGCAATCTTCATGGATTCCGTAATCTGCGTAGCACGAACGTCGAGGGCCGCGCGGAACAGGAACGGGAAGCAGGAAACATTGTTGATCTGGTTCGGCCAGTCGGAGCGGCCGGAGCCCATGATGCAGTCGGGACGTGCCGCCTTGGCATCTTCGTAGGTAATTTCCGGATCCGGATTGGCGCAGGCAAAGACGATCGGCGACGGAGCCATGAGCGAAATCAGCTCCTTCGTCAGCAACCCTTTGCGGGAGAGCCCGAGGAAGAGGTCGGCTCCGGTCAGCGCTTCCGCCATCGTGCAGTCTTCATTGCGGGCGAATTGCAGCTTGCTCGAGTGCAGGTCCTTGCGGCCCTTGTGAATCAGCCCCTTCGAGTCGAACATGTAAACGTTTTCCGGGAGGATGCCGAGGCTCAGATAGAACTTCGTGCAGGCGATTGCCGCCGCACCTGCGCCGCTGACGACGACCTTGACCTTTGCGATATCGCGTCCGGTCAGCTCAACCGCATTGAGCAGGGCGGCCCCGGTGATGACGGCCGTGCCGTGCTGGTCGTCGTGGAAGACGGGGATGTTCATTTCCTTCTTGAGGCGCTCTTCGATTTCGAAACAATCGGGAGCCTTGATGTCTTCCAGATTGACGGCGCCGAAGGTCGGCTCAAGCGCTTTGACGGCGGCGACGACTTCGTCGGGCGTGCGCGCGTTCAATTCGATGTCAAAAACGTCAACATCCGCGAAAGCTTTGAAGAGCAGTCCCTTGCCTTCCATGACGGGCTTTCCGGCGAGCGGACCGATGTCGCCCAGTCCGAGGACGGCAGTGCCGTTCGAGATGACGGCGACGAGATTTCCGCGTGCCGTGTAGCGAGCGGCCTTTGTCGGGTCCTTTTGAATCTCGCGACAGGGCTCGGCAACGCCCGGGGTGTAGGCGAGCGTCAGGTCTGCCTGAGAAAAGCAGGACTTTGTCGGCAAGACCTCGATTTTCCCGTGCCGCGGATGCGCATGGTAGTGAGCTGCAGCTTCGGCGAGTGTTTGTTTTTGTAATGATTCCATTTTTGTACTTTCGTTGAAATTTCGAAGAAAATAAGTTTTTTATTTTGAAATTGAAAGCAAAATTGCATTTGCCTGCTTAAAAATTTAGCGTGGGGATATGAATGTTTTGCAGATTCTTTTTCTTGTGCTTTTAGGGGCGAAATTTTTTGCGGACTTTGCTCTGGATTGGACGAATCGTTCTTACGTTTTGAAGAAGGCAAAGGAATTCGAGGCGAACGGCTTTGCGACGGCGCCGAAGGTGCGCGACGGCGAGCTTTATAAAAACTACGGAAAATCCGTTGATTATACGGTCGAGAAAATTGATTTCGGATTTTTCGAAATGACGTATGCGGCGCTTTGGAGCGCGGTGCTCGTGCTTTTCCTTTTGGCCCCGATTTACGATTGGACGAGCGGATGGCTCGGGATGGGCGCCGGCGTCGAAGGCTGGAGTTCGATCTGGCGGGAAGGTGTGGCTCTCATCGGTATCGGGGTGGTGCTTTCCTGGGTGAGCTTGCCGCTTGATGCTTATTCCACGTTCCGTATTGAAGAAAAATACGGCTTCAATAAGTCTTCCGTCGGGCTTTGGCTCACGGACCTGGCGAAATCCGTTCTCCTTGCTTTCGCGATCGGCTTGCCGGTTATGTGGGCGCTGATTGCGTTTTTCTATGCCTTCCCGCAGAGCTGGTGGATTATCGGGCAATGTGTGCTTTTCGGTTTCCAGCTTTTCCTGCTCGTGGTTTTTCCGAAGTGGATTTTGCCGCTTTTCAATAAGCTGACGCCGCTTCCGGAAGGCGAGTTGCGGGACCGTCTGGAAGCTTTGGCAAAGCGCACGGGATTCATTGCGGAGAAAATCGAAGTCATCGACGGTTCGAAGCGCTCCGGTCACTCCAACGCCTTCTTTACGGGCTTCGGCAAGTGGCGGCGTATTGTCATTTACGATACATTAATCAAGCAACTTTCTTCCGAAGAAATCGAGGCGGTTTTGGCGCACGAAATCGGTCACTCCCGCCGCGGGCATATTACGAAGCGCCTGATTATCGGGTTTTTCTCGGGTTTCATCACTCTCGGGCTGATTGCGTGGATTTTAAATCAGGCCGTATTTTTTGAAAGCTTCGGGTTCGCTTATGTAGAAGGAAAGATGTTCGTGCCGGCGCTTCTGCTTTTGTCGCAGATCCTGCCGCTCATCACGTTCTGGACTTCACCGATTTCGAATTATTTTTCCCGCAAGCACGAATACGAGGCGGACGCTTTTGCGCGCGAAGTTATCGGTTCTCCGGAACCGCTGGTGGCTGCGCTTGAAAAGCTGCACACGGAAAATCTTTCGAACCTCACGCCGCATCCGCTCTTCAGTGCCTTCCACTACTCGCACCCGACTTTGTTCGAGCGCGTCGAAGCCCTGAGAAAAAACGTATGAGCCCTCGAATTCTGAAGCGCATCGCTCTCGGTATTCTGATTCTGATTGCGGCCGGAATTGCCTTCTGGTCTTCCTTCCGCAATGCCGTCGATATGGCTTCCATCGTGCAGACGGATGCCGACGGCATTCTGCGCGTGAAGGTGATTCCCGTATCCGACAGCGCGGCTTTGCACTTACAGATTGAATATCGCCATGCGGAGCTGCGCGGAGCGGACGGCCGACCGCTACCTTTGCCGTTTCCGCAGCCCTTTACGGCGTTTCTGGTGAACGAAGCCAAACAAGTCGTTGCCCGGGTCGGAAATCCCGATGCCGACGGCATACTCCCCGCAATTGATGAGTTTCCGCGCAGCGAGCGTTACCTTTGGCTTGTTTTCCCGAAGATTTACGCCGACGGAAAGCCCGCTTCCTTGCTAATCCGCAATCCTCTTTGTGACGAGTGATTAAGCCTTCAAAAAAGATTTTATGCCTCGGAGGGCTTGCCGCCTTGCTCGCGCTTGCCTGTCTGTTTTGGGCGTTTTTTGTCGAACCGAACCGCTTGTGCGTGACGCGGGAACGGATCATGCTCGATGCTTGGAGCGGAGGCGGGCAGGGCGCCAAAATCCTTGTCGCCGGGGATTTCCATTTCGCTCCGAACGACGATGTGCGTGCCGAAAAAATCGTAAACGCAATACTCGAAGAAGCCCCGGACGCCGTTTTCCTCTTGGGCGATTACGTCAACGGCCACACGCGGAAAAGCACCATGGCCCCCGAGACGATTGCGCGGCATCTCGGACGCCTGGCGGAACATTTTCCGGTTTTTGCGGTACTCGGGAATCATGATGCCTACGCCGGACGCCGGACGATTACCAAGGCGTTTCGGGAAGCCGGCATCAGGGTTTTTGATGAAAAGGGCGCGCAGGAATTGTGTTTGCCCAACGGACGTCGCCTTATGATCGGAGGGACCTTGGATGCGCACAGCTATTTCCCCGTTTTTGATGCCGACGAAATTCCTGAAAATCCGTCGTGCGGCGCCTTGCCTTTCATTTTGCTGTCGCATTCGCCGGACGTATTGCCGTTTTTGAATGCGGCTGCGGACTTGACTGTGTGCGGACACACTCACGGCGGACAGCTTTGTCTTCCGGGCGGGTGGCCGGTTTTTAATTCCTGCCGCATCGTCGGAAACGACTTCGCTGCCGGGATGAAAACGGTCCCTCAAAGCGGTAAGGCGATTTTTATCACGCGCGGTCTGGGGACAAGTATTTTACCCGCTCGCTTTTTTTGTCCGCCGGAGCTTGCCGTCATCGAGCTGATACCTGCCGGATTCGCAAAAGAATAGCGTTGAAAAAACATGCTTTGCCGACAATCCTTGAAGCAGAATTCCCGTTCATGTTGAAGAAAATCGTCACATCCGCCGTGTTGCTGGCCGCCATCCATTTTCTGCTTGTCGTTTTATACGCAAACGGCATCGGAGGCCGCCTCGTCGCCGAGATTGCGGAATTTATTATTCAACCGGGGATTTATCTTTCGCGGGAGCTCGGGTTCGGAGGATTCGGGCTCTTAAGCGGAATCGGCGGCAGTCCCGTCGGTTTGTGGATTGTCATGGCACTGAACTCTCTGCTGTGGGGAACGGTGCTGAGCGCCGTGTTTGCCAAACTCCTTTCTTTTATCGGAAAATAAACTAAGTATTTAATTTAAAATAACGTAATCATCATGGAAAATATCATCATTCTCGGGAGCGGTTGCGCAGGAGCAACTGCCGCTATTTACGCCGCACGCGCCGGCTTCTCGCCGTTGGTCTTGGAAGGCTCGTTGCCGGGCGGACAAATTACGACGACTTCCGAAGTCGAAAACTTCCCGGGATTCCCGGAAGGTATCGACGGCTATATGCTCACGTTCAATATGCGCCAGCAGGCCGAAAAGTTCGGCGCGCGTTTTGAAGTCGATCAGATCGAATCCGTCGATTTTTCGGGACCGGTGAAAAAGCTCGTTGCGACTTCCGGAAAGGTTTACGAAGCGAAGTCGGTTATTGTGGCGACGGGCGCGGCTCCGCGTCTGACCGGCGTTCCGGGCGAAAAGGAATTTTACGGCGGAAACGGGGTTAGCACCTGTGCGACCTGTGACGCAGCATTCTATCGCGGTAAGGAAGTTGCCGTGCTCGGCGGCGGGGATTCGGCCTGCGAAGAAGCTAATTTCATTACGCGCTTTGCTTCGAAGGTTTACCTCGTCCACCGCCGCGACAAATTCCGTGCGTCCGACATCATGGTCAAACGCGTGACGGGCAACCCGAAAATCGAATTGGTGATGAACGCTGCGGCGGAACGCATTCTCGGCGGCGCGGACGGCAAAGTGCGCGCCCTGGTTGTCAAAGACTCGCTGTCCGGAGCGCTTCGTGAAATTCCGGTTTCGGGCATTTTCGTGGCTATCGGGCACATTCCGAATACGAAATTCCTCGAAGGCGCATTGCCGATGGATGAAGACGGAACGCTGGTTTCGAACGATAATTCGGGCGTGCATACGCGCGTTCCGGGCGTCTTTATCGCGGGGGACTGCGCAGACCGCCACTACCGCCAAGCGATTACGGCTGCAGGCATGGGTGCACGTGCTGCGCTCGACGCGCAGCGCTATCTGGAAAATCAGTAACGCATGAAGCAACGATTGGCGCTTTTGATTTTCGCGTTCGCGGCGTTTTTAGCGCCGTTGAACGCGGAAGTGCCTGCTTCGGCGGCGCCCGCGGAGGAAATTTCCGCGGAAAAATCCCTGCCCGAGAAGGTCGTGGCATGGTATGCGGAAAATTTGAACTACGGCACCGTCGCTTTGCTGATGACGGTGGAGAGCTCCTTTATTCCGTTTCCGTCGGAGGTTGTCGTGCCGCCGGCGGCCTATGCGGCCTGCAATCCCGAGAGTTCGCTCTATGTTACGGAAAATCGTTGGGTGAACATCGGGCTCGTTATCGCGGCGGCGACGGTCGGCGCGTTGTTCGGGGCGCTGATTAATTACTATTTGGCGTTGTTTTTCGGGCGTCCGCTCGTCAATTGGTTTGCCGAATCCCGCTTGGGAAGCCTTTGCCTGGTGGATCGTGAGAAAGTCGAAAAATCGGAGATCTTCTTCCGCAAATACGGGATTTCTTCGACTTTCTTCGGGCGTCTGGTGCCCGTTGTTCGCCAGCTGATCAGTATTCCCGCCGGCATCGCGCGCATGCGCATGTTGCCGTTTGTGATTTTTACTTCGCTCGGGGCGATGATTTGGAACGTTATCCTTGCCGTTGTCGGTTACTATGCCCACGGGCAACAGGAAATCATCAACCGCTATAGCCGCGAACTTTCGTGGGCGATTCTGATTTGTGCCGCGCTTTTTGGCATTTATCTCGCCTACAAGTTTTTGAAGGGCCACAAGAAAGCGTAAACCGCCGGAAATATTTCCTTTCTGCACGCCGCAGCGCCTCGCCGGAATGCCTCCGGAAACGAGTCCGTATGCGGCGTTTTTATTTACGAAATCCCTTTTTTCCCGCAGGAAAAAGGTTATAATCCTTTTCAATGAAATACTGTGTCATCGGACTTGGCGTTTTCGGACGCCATTTGTGCTATCACCTTTCGCTCATGGGGGCGGAAGTGCTCGCCATTGACTGCAAGGAAGAAAACGTTGCGGCGGTGAAAGACTTTGTGGACGCGGCTATCGAAATCGATTACACCGATCCTACGCCTTTTGCGCATTATCCGATTGCGGACATGGATGCCGTCTTCATTGCGATCGGCGACAACTTCGAAGCGTCGATGATGCTCACCATGCGCATGCAGGAACTCGGAGCTCAAAAAATCGTTGCCCGCGTGCTTTCGGGAATGCACGAACGTCTCCTGAAAATGTTGCGTCCGCGCATTCACCGTTTCGTCGTTCCCGAAGAATTTGCGGCGCGCGGCCTGGCGCACTCAATGATGATGCGCGGTGTGGTTGACGGCTACGACCTCGGTGACGGCCACGTTGTCATCGAAGTCGCGGCACCCCGCGGACTTGTCGGAAAGACCCTGCGGGATGCTTCGGAGAAGTTCCGCGAATACAGCATTCTCCTCGTTACGGTAAAGCGCCTCAATGCGTTGCCGTTCGGAAAGGAAATCGAAAAAGTTTTGGGAACCCGCGACGAATTGCGCGACGACCAGGAACGTACAACTCTCGGTGTCCCGAAGCTCGATGTCGAATTCCAAAAGCGAGATGTACTCGTGCTTTTCGGTGCCGAGAAAAAGCTGAGAAAGTTTTTGGACGACGTTTCCGTCGAAAATCCCGAGAAAGACCAATAAGCTTCCCCTATGGAATCGCCCCACGACGACTTGCCCTCCGCAACTCCCCAAAAATCCGTTTTCTCCGCGCTGATTGAACGCGGAAAGGAGTTGTTCGACGCGCTCTACGACAAAGTTTGGACGCCGCGGGAAGTCACGTATCACACTTTGCCGATGCGCGTCTTTACGACGATTTGGCGTATCGTGGAAATCACGATCAACGGGACGATTAACAACAACATCCCGATGCATGCGGCGGCGTTGACCTATTACGCGTTGATGGCGCTGGCGCCCTTCGTGATGCTGGTCCTGACGATTTTCGGGATTGTGATGAACGTGCAGGGTGAAGAAGCCGTGCGGATCATGCAGGAACGCTTGGCGGAAACGATGCAGCTCGTGCTTCCCACGCCTGCGGACACGATTGTACCCGTCATCGGCGGCAATCCGGAAGATGTTCAGGCAATCGGGACCTTGGCGCCGCAGCTGGAGGAATTCTCCGGAATGCTGTTGAAAAACACGATGGCCAACTCCGGCTCGACGGGTACCATCGGAACGCTGATTCTCGTCGTGCTCGCTGTCTTCATGATTGCGCGCATTGAGGACGCCTACAATCTCATTTGGAATGTCCGGAACCGACGTAGCTGGGCGCGCCGCTTCTGGGTGTATTTCCTCTTTCTCGTGCTCGGCGGAGCTGTTTCGGCTGTGGCAATGTCCGTTCTCTCCGTTTCCGCCATCTTCAAGCGACTGGCTCAGAGTACGAGCGAAGTCTCCGTCTATGCGGCAGGAATCCCCGGCGGCGAATTCTTCTTTAATATGATGACGTCGATTGTGCCGCTGCTCATCGCGTTTGCAATTATGACGTTGCTCTTTGCCTCGCTGAATCGTTATTTGCCGAACGTCGGCGTGAATTGGCGTCCGGCCTTGCTCGGCGGAGCCATCGTTGCGATTTCCTTCATCGGTTGCGGTAAGGCTGCCTCGCTCTTCGTTTCCAAAATTTCGGAATTTAATTCGATCTACGGGAATTTGAGCGTGATTTTCATTCTGATGTTCGGACTCTATCTGTCGTGGATGTTCCTTCTCATCGGGGGCCAAATTTCATACGCAGCGCAGAATGCCGGTTTCTTTAAAAACATCAATCGCAAATGGGCGGAACTGAGTCCGCGAGCCAAGCAGGAAGCCTTTTTTGCCAGCCTCTTCGCCATTTACGAACGCTGTTCCAGCACGGAAAAGGGACTGACGCTCGAAGAGCTCGGAAATGTGCTTTGCATTCCTGCCAATCTTGCTTCGGAATGCACTTCGACGCTTATCGATTTGAAGCTGCTCGTCACGCTTTCGCCGGAAATGGATGAAGACGGGCGCACGCGCTACAATTCAGCCGGTCCCGTCGGAAAGCTTTCAATTGCGGATTTGCGCCGCCGTTTCGACAATTTGCGTCTGCCGATTGAGCTTGGCGGCAATGCCTGCCTCCAAGCGGCTCTGGCGCGCTTTTCCGCTTCCTTTGCCGCGTGTGAGGATACGACGACTTTAGAAATGCTCCTCGCAGAATGTGAGAAGAACCCGAAGTCCGCTTAGCCTTCGGTAGGGACGCGAGCGTTAGACAGAGGCTCTGGCGTTTGTAGCTCCGCCAAACAAAAAATCCCGCAGATTCAAGTCTGCGGGATTTTTTGTCGGTCGCGCTTAGGCTTCCGTCGGAGCTTGTTCCGGTTCTTCCGGAGCGAGCGAACCGATGACCTTGATGAGCGGTTCCGGAGCTTCGGGAACCTGTTCGCCGATGTTGTCGCCGGGGCATTCCACATTCGGGATTTCCGGACGTTCGATCGGCTGTTCCGCGTTGGCGGCGGCCTTTGCCTGAGCTTCGGTCATTACGGGATGCGCGTAGAGCTTGCCGTCCGCCATTTCGGAAACGTAGCCTTCGTTGACGAGCCAGCGTACCGTGCCGATGAGTTCCTTTTCCGCAGCGCTTTCCTCTGCCGGAATCGGGTTCGCCGGGGCTTCGCCTTCGACGCTTGCCGGAGCGACGCTCGCTTCGATACCGAGCATCTGGGCGGGAAGATCCTTCAGGTTCGTACCCGGGTTCTTTTCGAGGAAATCAAAGATGCGTTGAATCGTGTCCGAGAATACGGAATCCGGCGTACGGAATTTGCGCTTTACGCCGCAGACCATCGTGACACCCTTGGCTCCCTTTTTGTAGAGCGAGAAGCCGAGGTGGCGGAGACGTCCGCGGAATCCGTTGGCCGTATTGAGCGGGAATTTGCGCTGGAAAGCGATTTCCGCATCGACGGTGGATTTCAGCGGGCCGAGCGGCATTTTGTCCACGAGCGTACCCGTGATACGTACCTGGCGGGACTGACGCACGGCGGCGTCCTTGCGGGAGGCGAGGATGAAGGCCTTGGCGGCTCCGAGACCGTCGAAGGATTCCGGCTCGCCTTCGCGGCGGTCCTTGAGCGTATATCGCGTCACCTTCTTCACTTTTTCGATCCAAGCGTTGACGAGTTCGGGGTCGTTGACGGTTTCGACGCGCGACATGAACTTTTCAAAGGCCATGTTCGGGAAATTGGCGGCGTGGTGGTCACGGAGCGCCTGCTGGTAGCCGTGGTAGTTCGGCGGCGCGATAACTTCGCCCGTGAATCCGCACTTGGCCACCATCGTGAAATTGCCCTTGGGCGCCTCGATTTCCACTTCCTCGCAGTTGAAAAATGCGTCGAGGTGGTTTTTCAGGACATGCGCGAGGGCATCCTGCTCGTTCAGGAACGGCATGCCGTCGGGAAGGCTGACGTAGAAAGGCGGTAGCGGCGTTTCCGAGGGAATCGGCTTCCCGGCCTTGTCTTTCTTCTGCAACGGCGCGATGACGACGTTGAAGCGTTCCGGCTTTTCCAAAATGATTTTTGCGATTTCGAAGAGCACGTAGGTGCGGGCCGAGTTCTTGATCGCCTTAGCGAGAACCGTGAAGGGCTTTTCTTCCGGGTAGATGACGACGTCGGCGACGCGCACCAAGGGGCGCTTTTCGGCGGCCGGCGCATGGCTCTGATGCTTGTTGCGGCGCGGGTTCCCGCGATGCGGCTTGGCGTCGTCGCGGCGATTTTCGCGGACGGGCGCTTCGGCGGATTCCGGTGCGTTATCCTTGCGCGGGGCGCGGGGCGGGCGGCGGTCGCGCGAAGCACCGTCGTGTTTAAATTCTTTGCGGGGCGGACGACGATTGCCGTTGCGGGAGTCCGCTTGCCCGTGGCGTTCAAAATTAATCTTCTTGGCGTCGGCTGCAGCCCAAGCGGGGTTGAAGTCGAGCGAAGCGAGAGAGCTCAAATCAATTTCCTGTAGGTTTTCAGAATCTGGCTTTGTGTCCATAGGGATGATGTTTTGCAGAAATGTAGGAAATATTCAATTAAATTTTTACTATTAGAAGCGTCGCGACGGGAACTCGCAACCACGAAAATAAGAACTTTGCCGTTGCGGAGTTTTTAGGGATGATTTTTTTGCCATGCCCTGATTTTGTCTTCCAATTCCTTCAGGCGCGGGTCCGGACTTGCTTTCGGGCCGCCGAGGATATTGTAAAAGAATTGGCCGTCGGGTGAATAGACAATCGCGCAGGGATAGGCCATCGCAATTGCGTTGGAATTGTTGATTTTCTTTCCGTAAGGCAGGGCGTACCAAGGCATTTTATGCGACTTGGCGTATTCTTCCATTGCTTTCTCCGAATTGTCTCCGCTTTGGAAAACGACTTCCGTGGTTTTGCGGTTCTTTTTGTAGAAGCGGATGAGCTCCGGCGTGAAGCGGTGGCAGTGCGTGCACCAGTTTGCGGAATGGTAAAGGATGACGAATTTTCCTTTCAATACTGCGAGGTTTTTGACGGAGGCGGTAGAACTCTTTTGGCGTGCCTTCATAATGCCGCTCGGGAAAAACTTGGCCCAGTCGAAGAGCTCGACTTTCTCTTTCTGTGCGGGTACTGCCGGGGCCTTCTCCGGGGCCGCCTGAAGCCCGAAGACACTCGCCAAAAGGAAAAAGATGCCGCAAAGATACAGCGTTTTCATCGGAGTTTAGTCGTATTTTCTCAGAACGAAGGCGCTCGTACCGCTTTTGAGGACGGGAACGGGGGCGTGGATGTTGTTAACCGCCGACGCGATGAAAGCCGATTTTTTGTGCCAGAGCTCCGGCTTGTCGCTGAGAATGCGCTGGCCGAGTTCCCAGAAAAATGCGACTTCGCTGCGCAGCTTTTCCGCCTGGATCTTGAAGTTCCGGAATCCGAGGGCGTAGGCGCGCTTCATTTCTTCCCGCGTGAGCATCGAGGCGCGGCCCGTCGCGTTGTCCGGAGAGGCGATGACGTTTTCGCAACCGGCACGGCCCAGCAGAGCGTGGCGCTGTTGGAGTAGCGAGGCATCCCACGGAGCATTGCGGATTTTTGAAAGCGCGTCCAAGTGCTCCCGGCGGAGCGGGCAATTCCGGAGGCAGGTGTCGTTGACGACGATTTCGAATTTGTCGGCAGGCACGCGGGCAACGAGCTTTTCGAGAAATGCGGTGTCCGTGGCATCGTTCGCATGCAAAACCGTCGTTTCGAATTTTTCGGCGGAGCGGCAGTAATAATCCAAATCGCCTTGGCCGTTTTCGGCGACGACTTTGTTGGCGCCCGCGTGAAGCTTAAACTGCGGAAACTGTTTGCGGATGTAGTTTGCGAGAATTTCGGAGGCGACGTAGATGCGGGCGTTGCGCGCCGTCGAGAGCGAGCGCAGGCAGGTATTGCCGACGACGTCGTCGAGCCGGTCTTCCGTAATAAACGGGTTGTCGAAATCGAGGGAAAAATCGACTTGGAGTTCGATAATCTTTTTTGCGGATGCGGTAAAATCTCCCGGCGGAATCAGGCGGCGCATGGCGTACCAATCGAGTGTCCATTGGGCCGGCGGGGCGCCGAAGACGTCGCGGATATGAATGGCCGGCGTTTCCGAGCGAACGAATTTCAGAAATTCGATGACCGCGTTGTCATAGAGCAGGGCGCCGCCGATTGACCAGCGGACGTCTGCCAGGGCTTCGTCGGCGAGGAAGTTCGGCGGCGGGAAGGCCGGGCGGGGGGCTTCGGTCTGCGGCGCTGACGGAGAAAGCAGGTTCGGCGCTAAAACGAAAGTCGTGGGGATGTTGCTTTGGCTCATCTCGAAATCGCGGGGAATGGTTAAACTTGCGGATTAAGCGTCGCGACGGCTTCCAGGAACTGGAGCTTGACGCGGTGCATGAAGTTGTCGTCGGGCGTATCTTCCCGCAGGCAAAGGCGGAGCAAATCGAAGAGCGGTCCGCCGACATTGGCCATGCCGCGTCCCTGTACTTTGAATTTGCGGAAACCCATGTCGTAGAGGCGGCGAATCTCGTCGAGGGAGAGCGCGGTGGTGCCGCGGTCCGGGCTTGTCAGCAGTTGGCGGATGTCCGAACAGCCGTTGTTCGGGAAAAGCTTTTCGAATTCTTCGTCCCGTGCCCCGAAGAAATTGATGGCGGCCTTGGAAAGCGAACGGTAGTGCAGGTGGCGGATTTTGCAACCGCGCACGCAGTATTCGTTAACCAGAATTTCGTAACGGCTCTTGTCCTCGAGCTGTTCGAGCATGTCAAAATTCCAAGCGTCGTCCGGGTGGATCATGACTTTGTCGAAACGCTCTGCGAGGCGACGATAGTAATCCGCCTTTCCGCGACCGTGCTCGACGGATACTTTGATAATCGACGAAACCGTTTTCAGACCGGGGAAATTCTTTTTGACGTGATTGTAAAGGGCTTCGGAGGCCATGATGACGCCGTTGCCGCCGGTCGGATTATTGCGTTCGAAAAACTTCAGAATCGCGTTGCCGGTTTCGTCGCCGAGGTGTTCTTCGCCCAGGAGGTGATTGGAAAAAGTCAAATCAACCGCGATATTGCGTCGCGTGTAAGCATTTCCGGCGTCGCGGATTTGTTCCGCCGTGCACATGAGACGCGGGACTACGCGGCCGCTGTTCCAGAGACAGAGCGGGGCGCCGTGTACGAGGCGAAGCGGTCTGATACCGAAGACCTGAAAGAAAAAGTCGTGAAAAAGGAGTAATTCGCGGTCGTTGGCAAAGGCTCCGGAGACATCCCATTCGGCATCGGGCCAGAGCGGATTCAAAACGGAAGTATTGGGCTGCGTTGTGGGCATGGGGAAATAATGACCGCCGATGCGGCTTTTTTAAATAGAAAAATCCGTTAGGGGAAGCAGAGTGGCGCTCCCGCCGGGATTCGAACCCAGATCGCCGGCTTCGGAGGCCAGAATTCTATCCATTGAAATACGGGAGCAAAAGAAATAACAAGCAAATCCACGATAGCTTCTCGCGTCAAGAAGAGAGTGGTGTTTCCCCGCGAATTTTATCCCGCTGAAGGCTGAAGGCGGACAGAATGCGATTTTTCCGTAAAAAAAAGATTTGCATTTCTCTTTAAAATTTAAATCATTACAAAAATAATTTTACTTCAATTCGGGCGGAGAAGCCTTTGGGAGTTTTCGCCCGCCTAATCATTTTCCGAAACCAATGACTACGAAAGAATACACCAAAATTTTACGCGAACACGGAATTCGTCCCTCCGTGCAGCGTATTGCCGTTTACGATTACCTCTGGAAACACCGCACGCATCCGACGGCGGAAGAAATCTTCACGGCTTTGGCACCTTCGATTGCTACTCTGTCCCGTACGACTATTTACAACACCTTGCGCCTTTTTACGGAAAAAGGTGCGGCCCAGATGATTACCATCGAGGAAAAGGAAATGCGCTTCGATGTGCTGACCGAAATTCACGGGCACTTCAAATGCTCGCATTGCGGCTCGATTCGGGACTTTACGCTGGGCGGAGATTCCATTCAGAAATATCTCCCGGAAAACGCCCGCGGCGAGGCTTTCCAGGTTTACGTCCACGGAACCTGCGCTGACTGTGCCGCCAAGGGCAAGTAATCCTTTGATTGGGACTATCTCGCGTTACTGTTTTTTGCTCCGGCATCCCTTGCCTCGCGGCGAGGGGTGCTTTTTTGTATCGCGTTGCGGCTGACGAAGGACGTCGGCACTTATTTGCCTTGCCGTTAAAAAACACAAAAATTAGACTAAGCGCCTTATGAAATCTTCGATTATCCAGATTACCTCTTTGGCCCTTTTGCCGTTCTTGGCAGCCTGCAATTGCTGCGACGATTGCAAGTCCGTTCCTGCGGAAACTGCCGCCGTTGCGGAAGCCTGTGCTCCGGCGAAACAGCTTCAACACCCCTTTCTCCAGCAAGGCCACGCGATCCGCTGGTCGGCCATGACACCCGAAAATATCGTTCCCGATACGAAAGAAGCCATTGCCCGTGCGCAGAAGGCTATCGACAAGATTTGTGCGCTCAAACCGGAAGAGCTGACCTACGACAATGTCGTCGGCGCTTACTGGGATGAGTACATGGCGCCCTTTGACTTTTTCAGTAGCCTGATGGCGCACGTCAAAGACGTTTGCATGACTCCGGAATACAACGCCGAATACGAAAAGGCGCTTCCGCTCATCGCCGAATTCGGCACCAGCGTCGATCTCAACCCCAAGCTCTGGGAAACCCTTAAAGCTTATGCGGAAACGGAAGATGCCAAAAATCTTTCTCCCGAAAAGAAACGCTATTTGGACAAGCTTGTGAACGCTTTCCGCGACGGCGGGGCGGATCTTCCCGCGGACAAGAAGGCGGAGCTGACGGAAATCAGCAAGGAATCGACCGTGCTGCGCCAGGCGTTTTCCCGCAACGTGCTCAACGCGACGAATGCCTATTCGCTCGTCGTAACCGATCCGGCACGTCTCGCCGGGCTCCCGGAAACGAATCGTGCGGCGGCGTTCGAAGAAGCCAAGAAGGCCGGAAAGGCAACGGACGAAAAGCCGGCTTGGATGTTTACGCTGCGTAGCACCTCGCTCGGACCGGCATTGAAATATCTGGAAGACGAGGCCCTGCGCAAGGAACTCTGGGCTGCTTCCGACACGCTTTGCATCGGCGGTGAGTTCGATAATTCCAAGAACACGCGTCGCATCCTCGAATTGCGCCAAAAGCGTGCGGAAATTCTCGGTGAAGCCAATTATTCCGACCTCATCCTGAAGCGCCGCATGGCGAAGAACGGCGAAACTGCCTTCAATTTCGTTCTCGAACTGCGCGAAAAAACCAAGGCGGCATTCCTGCGCGAATACGAAGAGCTGAAAGCTTTCCGCAAGTCTCAGGATGCTTCCTACGACGGCGGTAACTTCGAACCCTGGGATTTGGCCTACTGGGCGGAAAAAATGCGCAAGGCGCAATACGATTTCGACTCCAATTCCGTCAAGCCGTACTTCACGATGGACAACGTCATGGACGGCATGTTCCGCTTCTTTGAAGAGCTGCACGGCTTGCGCATTCGCGAAGTTCCGTCGGCCTTCGTGGAACTCGGCTCCGGAAAGAGCATCCCGGAAGGCACTGTCGAAGTTTGGCATCCGGAAGTGAAGTTCTATGAACTCTTTGACGCCGAAACGAATGTCCGCCTCGGAGTGTTTTACACGGACTGGTATCCGCGCGAATCGAAGCGTGCCGGAGCTTGGATGCACCCCTTGGCTGTCGGCGACCGCAAGGCGGGCATCCCGAACTTCGGTCTCGTTTGCGGCAATATGACGGCTCCGGTCGGCGACGAACCGGCTCTGCTCACGCACTACGACGTTGAAACGATTTACCACGAATTCGGCCACTTGCTCCACCACTTGCTCGGTAACACCGAAGTGGCGGCGCTCAACGGTACCAGCGTTGCTTGGGACTTTGTTGAATTCCCCTCGCAGCTCAATGAAAACTGGACTTGGGAGCCGAGCGTGCTGAAGCGCTTTGCCAAGCACTACAAGACCGGCGAAGTGCTTCCGCAATCGCTGATCGACGCGATGCTGCGTGCCCGCAACTTCCAAGCCGCCTACTCGCAGATGCGCCAGCTCGGCATTGCCGGCAGCGACCTCTACATCCACCGCAACGCCAAGGCCATTGCCGGACGCGAAGTGAATGATGTCGGTGTCGAATTCTTCCGCGACTATTCTTGGCCGATGAAGACGCCGACGAATACGATTCTGAATCGTCTCACGCACATCTTCTCGGGCGGTTATTCTTCCGGTTACTACTCCTACAAGTGGGCGGAAGCGCTTGAAGCCGATGCTTTCCTGAGCTTCAAGAAGCCGGACGGCACTCTCGACCTCGAAAAGGGTAAGGTCTATCGCAAAAAGATCCTCGAGCGCGGCGATACGGCGGATGCTAATGAGCTCTTCCGCGATTTCGTCGGACGCGATCCGGATTGGAATGCGATTAACGTGCTCTACGGGATTTCCGAAAAGTAATCCCCGGTAAACAAAAACGCTCCCGCTTCGGCAGGAGCGTTTTTGTTTATCCGAAATTCCCCTTTCGACGCTTATCCCGAAAACAAAAAAACGTTCCCGTGAAGCGAATCACGGGAACGTTTTCTGTTTTGAATCGATTAGACGACGCCCTGGGAGAGCATGGCATCGGCGACCTTGACGAAGCCGGCGATGTTGGCACCCTGAACGTAGTTGATCGAGCCGTCGGCAGTTTTGCCGTACTTCACACAGGATTCGTGAATGCTCTTCATGATTTGGAGCAAGCGGGCATCCACTTCTTCGCGCGTCCAGGAAAGGCGCAGGGAGTTCTGCGACATTTCGAGGCCGGAAGTGGCGACGCCGCCGGCGTTGGAGGCCTTGCCCGGAGCATAGAGGATGCCGGCGCTTTGGAACGCTTCAATCGCTTCGGGCGTGGACGGCATGTTGGCGCCTTCGGCGACGCACATGACGCCGTTGGCAAGAAGCGTCTTGGCTTCTTCGCCGTTGAGTTCGTTCTGCGTCGCGCAGGGAAGGGCGATGTCGCACTTGACTGACCACGGGCGCTGGCCTTCGAGGTATTCGAAGCCGAATTCCTTGGCGGCTTCGGCGATGCGGCCGCGTTTCACATTCTTGAGCTGCATGATCCATGCGAGCTGTTCCTTCGTGATGCCGTCCTTCGCGTAAATCGTGCCGTTGGAGTCGGAGAGCGTAAGAACGCTGGCGCCGAGTTGGAGGCACTTTTCCGCTGCGTACTGAGCAACGTTGCCGGAACCGGAAATAGCGACCTTCTTGCCTTCGAGGGAATCGTTGCGCGTGGCGAGCATTTCTCGGGCAAAGTAAACCGTGCCGTAGCCGGTGGCTTCCGGACGAATCAGGGATCCGCCGTAGGAAAGCGGCTTGCCGGTAAGAACGCCTTCAAACTGCTTCGTCAGCTTCTTGTACATGCCGAAGAGGTAGCCGACTTCGCGTGCGCCGACGCCGATGTCGCCTGCGGGAACGTCTTCGTCCGCACCGATGTGACGGAACAATTCAGCCATGAAGGATTGGCAGAAGCGCATCACTTCACCGTCGCTCTTGCCCTTCGGGTCGAAGTCCGAACCGCCCTTACCGCCGCCCATGGGCAGAGTCGTCAGGGAGTTTTTGAAGACCTGTTCGAATGCGAGGAACTTGAGGATGCTCAAGTTCACCGACGGGTGGAAGCGCAGGCCTCCCTTGTAGGGGCCGATAGCGCTGTTCATTTGAATGCGGAAGCCGCGGTTGACGCGCGTATTGCCGGCGTCATCCACCCACGGAACGCGGAACATAATCACGCGTTCGGGTTCGACCATGCGTTCGAGGATCGCGGCATTGGCGTATTTCGGGTTGTCTTTGAGGAAGTCTTTCAGGGACTGAAGGACTTCGGCAACCGCCTGGTGAAATTCAGGCTGGTTGGGATCACGTGCAATCACGGATTGCATCACGGAGTCGATAATATCGGCCATCTTTTTTTAATTTTCTGATTCTAAATAAAGCCGCCGTCCGGTGAATTTTTCCGAACAGCGGGGACAGAGTATTTTATTTTATTTAGGCCTGTTCAATAAAAAATATTTGTCTGCGAAATTTTTTTCTCCGAGAATGGCGGCAATGCGTTTTTTTAGTCCGGCAAAGTGCGGCCTCGTGCTGAGTTGCTTCCTGTTCTCGGGGATAAGCCTTCCCGCGGAAACGGAATCGGGCATTGCTCTTGAGTCGGTGCTCAAGGAAGCGCAGGAGCGTTCCCGCCGCGACGCATTGCTCGCGATTGAACGGGATCTGCGCGCAATCTATGTGTCTTTGGCGGAGCCCGGGATTCCGGATTTGGAGCGTTCCCGACGTCTGGCTCCGATTGCGGCGCGCTACGAGAATCACCTGAAACGCTATCCGGACGATGCGGAGGCCTTTGTGCTCTACGCGAAGTTTCTTCGGGACGGCGGTGACGATGCGGGCGCGGCGGACTATTTTGAAAAAGCACGGAAGCTTCAGCCCGATTGGGCGGTTGTCCACCAGCAGCTGGCTGCGATTGCGGCAGAGCGGGGCGACGGGTTGAAAGCTTTTCCGCTGATGAAACGTGCCGCGGAACTGGAACCCGGCCAAGCGGTTTATCAGCTGCAATTCGGAGAGTTGATAACGGCGTTTCGGGACGCGCTCCTGAAAAACGGGACTTTCGAGACGCGGGAAGCGGCGGATGCTGCTATGCAGAATGCCTTTCGGGCTGCACGGGCGCTTGCTCCGCGCTCTCCGGAAGTCGCCGTGCGCTACGCGGAATCGTTTTACGACGTTGAAAAGCCCGAATGGCAGGCAGCTCTGGAGGCTTGGAATGTCGCGCAACGAACACTTGCCGAGGCGCTTCAAGACCATGCGGAAACGGCCGAATCAACGCTCATGCGGGGTACGCTTGAGTTGCATCGAGCGCGAGCTTACGCTGAGCTCGGTAATTGCGACGCAAGCGAGAAAATCCTGGGCGGCATTGCGGACGAGCGCCTGGCTTATTCCTGCGCGCGCATTCGGAAAATCATTATTGAAAAAAGAAAACTTTCTACGAATAAGGAATAATTACTATGACGGATACTCTTCAGTTTTTGGCCGCAGGCGGCGGCTTTTTGGAAAACATGCGCTGGGCGGCGCTTCTCTTCATTTCGCTTGTCATTTCGATTTCATTACATGAATTCGGACACGCCTGGGCGGCGGACAAATGCGGTGACCCGCTTCCGCGACGCATGGGGCGCGTGACGCTCAACCCGCTCGCCCATGCCGACCGCGCCGGGACTCTGATCATTCCCGCGTTGATGATTTTTGTGCCCGCGCTGATGGGCGGTCTTCCGCAGTTCATTTTCGGTTGGGGAAAACCGGTACTGGTTTCTTTGCCGAACCGCGAATCGCGCATGAAAGACGATATTCTGACGACGCTCGCCGGCCCGGCGATGAACCTGCTTCTGGCCGTTATCGGCGCAATTTTGCTCGGCGTTTCGGCAGGTGTTTTCGGTACGGCAAACACCGCACCGGTCACATTCTTTGTCATGTTTATCCAACTCAATCTCGCGCTGATGATTTTCAATCTGATGCCGATTCCTCCGCTGGACGGCTCCCGACTCATGTTCTACGCGACGAAGATGAAGGAAGAAACGTACTACAAAATCGCCGCCAACGCCTGGTGGATTTTGCTCGCGCTGATTCTTTTGCCGTCCCCGGGAAATTCGTTCCTCTCGTACGTGTTCCGTCCGATCTTCGAAGCAAGCTTTGATCCGCTTTTGCATTTTGCGGATTGGATTGCCCGGTGCTTCGCCGGAAACGCATAGCGGGAACGTTTGCTTGCGAGGGCGGGCAAAGCGCCGTTTAATGAAATCTCTATTTTAATACCGCATGAAAAAATCAACCGTTTATCTTTTGTTGGCGAATATCTTCTTCGCGGCGCTTGCCGTGTATTTCGCGTTGGAATCCTCGGACTTCTCCACGGAAGGAGCGGAAAATCGTGCGGATGTTCTCAAACTGCGTAGCGCCAATCGTGAGGTCTATTCGCTCAAGGAGCAGGTTCGCAGTCTCGAGAAGATTAATTTGGAATCGATCGAAGACGAAAAGAAGCTACTCGAGGAAAACGAGTCGCTCAAGAATTCCATCTTGGTCAAAGATAACGATTTGGAAAAGATGAAGCTCTTTTCGCAGGAACAGGAAAAGGGCAAAAAGGCTGCGGAAGCACGTTCTTCCCGCGCGACGGACGAACTTTCTGCCGAGAAATCGCGCGTCGCCGACTTGGAATCCCGGCTCGAAGCCGAGAAAAAACGTTGCGACGAGCTTACCGGCGAATTGGTGCGCGCTCGCAATCTGACGAAGGATTTGGAAACCTCGCTGGCGACGCGCGAAAGCGAGCTCGAAAACCTTAAGGAAGATTATTTTGCGGCGGAATCCGAGCTCAAGATTTCGCGAGAACGTATCAAAGAATTGGAAGATTCCTGGTTTTAGAAAAGCTTAAAGACAGATTTAGTTTATAAAAAGCAGAGCGCTCATCCGGTGAAGGGTGAGCGCTCTGCTTTTAAGAAAGGGCGGGAACTTATTCCAGCGATACGGAGACTTTGAAGCTTTCCGAGGCGCCGGCTTCGACAAAGTGAAGGCCGTTGCCGTGTTCGCAGCTGTTCGGAGCTCCCATCCAGGGTTCCACGCAGTAGAAGGGCGAATCTTCGCTTTCCGACCAGGTGACAACCGTGGTCCACGGCGAGGGCACTTCATTTTCGCCGACGCGGATGACGATGTTTTCTTCGCCGCTTTTCGGACCGAACGCAACGCGGTTGCTTTTCAGCTTCGTGTAGAGCAGGTCGCAGATTTCCGAATCGCCGAAGCAAACGGGTTCGCGCGGGGCTTCCGCTTTTACGAGCGAACCGTCCGAAGCGTGGTGCCAGAACTTCTTGGCGTCGATTTTCAGGACGTAGTCCTTGCGGGAGAGCCCGGCATGCCACGGCATTGCGAAGTAGAAGTGGTGACCGGCGCACCAAGGCAGGCGCTCGCTTCCGCGATTGACCAATTCGAATTCGCATTCCAGCGAAAGTTCCGCAAAGCGATAGATGACAAAAAAGTCGTAGTCGAAAGGATAGCCTTCCCGCGAAGCTTCGCTCGGAATGAACTTGGCGCGTACGGAATTTTCCGTCGCTTCGACGATTTCAAAGGCTCCGTCCACCGCGTAGCCGTGCTGCGGCATCGGGCGCACCACGCCGTCCACGGGGTTTTTCCAGAAGAACTTTTTTCCTTCGACGTAATTGCGGCCCATGAATGGGAAAAGAATCGGATTCCCGCCGCGGATTTTCCGGTATTGGGAGAAGTCCGCATTTTCGGGCCAGCGAATGACTTCGCGGCGATTGCCGGCGACGTCGATGGTCCAGCTCATAAGGCGGGCGCCGAGCGTCATGCAGGCGGTGAAAGTGGAGGCGCCGATGCGCCATTCCTGGAAAGTGTAGCCGTCTTTTTCAAAGGTTTTCATAGCGCGAAAATTAAAATCCCGCCGATGCCGTAAACGCGAGAAAAAAGCGAACGGAACTTGAAAATGCGGGGTCTGTCACGGGCGGTACTGTGTCTCCGTGAGAGCTTCCGATGCATCTTTTCGGCGGGAAATCCTACTTGCAGACTTCGTTTCTTGCCAATACCGAATAAGTCCTATAATCTTTCGCGCATTCCCGAAATTCATGGCTTCTATTTTAAAAAAAATTTCTAACTTTTTGGGCCTTCCCGTACTCGCCAACGCCAATTCCTCCGAGCACGCTTCTCTGGAGTCCGCCCTTTGGGTTTCGAGTAATACGGGGATTGTTTTTCTTTCCTGCGACTGGCGCGACTCGAAGAAAATGCCGCCGCTGAGTCTGCGCTCCGGAACGCGCATTCGCGAAATCGTTCGCGTTCCGCCGCAAATCGCAGGGATTAACTACGGTTATTATATGGACGGAAACACGGTCGTGTTTCTGCTCTATCCGCGTTTGTACAAGGGGCACTACGTTGCTCCGGATGCGGAAGTCTTCGTGGCCGGCAATTTCAACGGTTGGAAAAATGCGATCGGCGATTCCTCTTGGCGCTTGCAACGCGTTGTCAACGGGCAGTACGACGTTTGGGAACTGCGCGTGCCGCAGGAGCGCGTGTTTTACGGCGACCATTCGGAACACGTTGTATTCAAATTCGTGACGCAGGCCGGTGAGTGGCTCGGGCCGCCTTCGGAGTCCGTAAATTTGGTTTTGGACGAAGGCGGAAACGGGAATCTGCGTGCCTCGCGCAACCAGACGGGGTATCAGGTTTTCCAATTTATCTGCGAGCGTCCGGTCGATTTCAATCTGCCGGAAGAACTGGTTTGGAACAGCGAACGCCACCCGCACGCAATCCCCGTAAATGCGGGCTTTATGATTGCGAAAATCTTTTCGCCGATTCCGCTCGGATCGCATGTTTCCCGCGACGGCAAGAAAACCGTTTTTCGCGTTTTCGCTCCGCGCGCACTCTCGGTCAGCGTCGAATTCTGGAGCGGCAATATTGCGCGCCAGCGCCTCGATCTGCAGGCGATTGAAAGCGGCCTTTGGGAATGCGAATACAACGCCAATCTCACGGGTTGCTACTACTTCTATTACATCAACGGGAAAAACGTCGATAACAGCTCGGCCTTTGCCGAAGACATGCCGGTTTTGGATCCCTACGCCAAGGCCTGTTGCAGCCGAAACGGTCCGGCCATCGTTGTGGACGAACATAAGCTCGGCTTCCCGAAAAAGACTTTCCACGCGCCGAACCTTTCGGACCTTGTGATTACCGAAGTCCACCTGCGCGACCTGATTGCCAAGCTCCCGCAGTTTGCCGGCAAAAAAGCCCTCGGCTTCCGCGAACTCGCCGCATGGGTCCGTTCGCCCGATTGTTATCTGAAGCAACTCGGCGTAAATGCCGTCGAACTCCAGCCGATTCAGGAATTCGACGCCGAAAAGCGCGAGGACTATCATTGGGGGTACATGACGAACAATTGGTTCTCGCCTGCATCCCATTACGCGTCCGACCCGACGGCGGGCACTCAGATCGAAGAATTCCGCGATTTGGTCGATGCCTTCCACGAAGCGGGTATGGCCGTCATCCTGGACGTTGTTTACAACCACGTCGGCGAACCCAATCACCTTTTCCGCGTCGATAAAAACTATTACTTCCACCTCGATCCCTTCGGCAATTTCACCAATTGGAGCGGTTGCGGGAACGACTACGACGCCGACAATCCGATGTCGCGCAAGCTCGTTTGCGACAGTCTTATTTGGTTGCTCGAGCGCTACGGCGTGGACGGTTTCCGATTCGATCTCGCCGAGCTCATCGGTGTCCCGGCCTTGCGCGTCATCGAATCTACCGTGCGCACGCGCTTCCCGGATGCGATTCTCATTGCCGAACCGTGGAGCTTCCGCGGGCATATCGCCTACAATTTGCGCAAGACGACGTTTTCGTCCTGGAACGACGGTTTCCGCGACTACGCGGCAAAGTATGTCCACAATGCCGTCAATCTCGACGGTTTCCGTTACTTCCTCGCCGGATCGCCCGAATACTTTGCGACCTTCCCGTCGCAGACGATTAATTACACGGAATCGCACGACGACCGTTGCTGGCTCGACCGCATCACGGAATGCGGTAACTCGAATGCGGAAAATCCGACCGAGTCCGATCGCCGCCGTACGCACATCATGTTTGCCTTCCTCCTGTCCGCTCTCGGTACGCCGATGCTCGCGGAGGGGCAGGACTTCCTGCGTACGAAGCACGGGAAAAACAACACCTATCTCGACGGCGAAGAAAACGCTCTCGACTACGCGCGCTTGAAGCGCTTTGAAGGAACGCACGATTTTGTGTGCGGCTGGATTCGCTTCCGCCTTTCTCCGCGCGGCCGTCTCTTCCGCCAGCGCAACAACGTTTCCCGCGAGTTTTTCCGCTTCTATCCGGACCAGCGCAACACGGCTGTCGTCGCGATCTACAATGCGGATTTCTCTCAGGGGAAAATGCAGTATGCGCTCATGCTCAATCCGCAGACGGTTCCGGCAACGGTGCAAATTCAGCAGACCGCGCTCGAAGGCTTCCGCCAGATTGCGAATTCCGAGCAGATCGATCTCGAAGGCGTGAGCGCCGAAAACGGCTTCTCGCACGAGGGCGGATTCCTTACGCTTCCGCCGCTCTCCGTTTCGCTCTGGATTCGCGGAGAAGACTAAACGGCAATGAAAATTTCCGTTGTTTCCTTCGATCTTACGGGGACGCTCCTGAAGCCGTTTCCGTCGATCGGGGAGTTGTGTGTCGAAGCGATGCGCGAGCAGGGCATTGCGGAGATTCCCGATGCCGGGGAATTTAACGCCCGACGTGATACTGCGCGTCGCGTTGCGCAGGTCAACGGAAACAGTCCGACGAGCGAACGTCGCTCCCGCGATTATTGGCGCGCGATGCTTTGGGAAATTTTTGCCGGCCATTGTAATAACCGCCAGTTCGAAATCGCCTCCGACTATATTTACCGTGCGCTGGCATCGCCCGAGCACTGGAAGCTGATGCCGGATGTTGTCCGGGCACTTGAAGCAATCAGCTTTCTCGGTGTTAAAATGGTCGTGCTTTCCAACGGCGACTCCCGCTGGAAAAAGGCATTGGCGGACAAGCAGATCGCACATTTTTTTGACCGCATTTTCGTTTCCTCCGAGACCGGTATCGCTAAGCCGAGCCAAGAGGCCTTCGACAATCTATGCCGAGAAATGAGTATCCCGCGCGGGGAATTGCTCCATATCGGCGATACGCTCGCGGAAGACATCATTCCCGCCGTCGAATTCGGGGCCAACGCCCTCTGGGTGACATCCCGGCCGACGGAACTGCCGCCGGAGAAGGTGATGATTTTCTCGAGCATGCGCGATGTGCCGGAGTACCTGCGTTCGAAATTGGTTGCCCCTTTTTCAAAAAAAAAACTGACGCGCAGTGCCAATAATCTCCTCGCCAGGCTGAGCGGATTGCCGCAGGAAAATCTGAGTCCGCGAAAATACGGCGAATTGGATCGTGAAAAGGAAACGAAGCTCGCCCGCCGTTTCGTCGAAGACTCTGAAGTTCGGCGTGAGCAGGGACGTACCGATCCGCAGGACGTGGCATCGCTCTGGGAGGGATTACT
>JAFYWY010000067.1 GCA_017546455.1 Opitutales bacterium | reverse complement strand
CGCTTTGCCGTCGCCTACGGGCGGCATGATTCCGAAATAGTCCTGTGCGTCCTGTTTGGAAACAAGGTTTCGATAGTTTGCCCCCTGCGTTCGCAAGCTGTGCCCGCAGTAGTCGGCGGCTTGTTGGAATCCGTGTAAGACTGCAAGGCATGAAACGGCGGTGTGCCGGAAAACGTTCTTTTCAATTTTTCCGACGGCATTTTTCTTCGCCTTGCGGATTCGCTTTGTATAGGCATTCATTCGCTTATCAAAATGTTCCACTTCGACGCGTTCCCGCGCTTCGTATTCAAGGTTTTCGGTTTCGGGCGGGCAGTCATAAAACGGAAAAATTAGCTCTTCAGAAGGAGTTTTCAGCCCCCGTATGCGGCAGGCGTTGATCCATGCGCGGGCGTTTTCGGGAACGGGAACGGCGCGGGCTTCTTTGGTCTTGGTGATAGAGCAGGAAAGGCGCAACTCGTTGTCGATAATGTCGCGCCAACGCAGGCGCAAGGCTTCTGCTGTTCGGATTCCGCAGAATAGCTGCAAGACTGTCGCAGGAACGGTTTCCGGCGCTGTTTCCCAAAGTTCCGACAGCAAGGAACGTGTTTCGGCAAGCGTCAGAATATGCGGGTCTATCGTTTTGGAGATTTTCGGCGGCGCGGCAATCTCAAGCGGATTATTCAATTTATCGGCGGCGCGGCGTGTTGAGTTTTCGCGAGAATACCACCACTTGAAAAGCTCTTTAGCCAAGGAAATGTAATGCTTGCGCGTTTTTAGGGACGGAGGCGCCCCATTTTTCGGGCGTGCTATTTTCAGAATCGCTTCATTCAACGCTTGCTCCGAAATTTCCGAAAGGCGGGATTTTTTGAAATGGCTTGAGAGTTTATTAAGACGCAAGCGGATAAAGTTTCTATAAGCCAAACCGGAGCCGCCGTTTTGTTCCTTAAACTCCATAAACTGAAAGGCAACGTCTTTAAAAAGCGGTGTTTCGTCTTTCGTTTCTTCCCGTTCAACGGCATCTCGCAAAATATCGATCAGGGGACGCGGCGGCGCTCCCTCTTGGGTTTTGGTTAAAACATATTCGCGCCAAAATTTCAGAGCGGCTTCCTCTTCCTTGCGGAGCGTGCCAAAACTTGCGCCTGCTTGCTCGCCTATCTTGTTAGCATTTCGGGCCGCTTCGTTTGCCTTGGCATAATCGTCAACGGCAAAATAAACTCTGACGCGCTTTCCGTTTTCTGATTTCGTGAGCTCGAGTTTCCCTTTTGTCTTATCGAAACGAACGGTTGCTGTCTTGCCCTTTTCTAAGCCTAACCAACCGCGCCCGGATTTAACGGCGGGGATATGTTCAAAGTCTTTTCCAATCTTTACGCGCTTTTCTGCCATACTTCGACGCTACGTGCCATCGCCTGCCCTTGCAAGCCTTTTTCCACTTTTTCTCCACTTTAAAGTAAAATGTTTTATTTATAGTGGTTTTGGAGGGTTCGACTCCTCCAGACGCACCACTTTAAATCGCCCGCAAACCCGCATAAACAAAGGGATTGCGGGCGTTTTCGTGTCTTTGGTGCGGTGAGGGTAAATGTGTTTTTTTATGCCAAAAATACGAACACACTTTTAACAAACAGGCAAGAACGGGCGAGAATGTAGCAGGAAATCGGACGCTTTTTTTTAAGTTTGCCGTACTGAAGTCGGTTTTTTCCTATTTACCTAAGCGAAAGCCCGAGAACCTTGCATTTATGCGGGTTTGCGTGCGGAGGAAGTCAAAAGGGGCAATCTACGCGGGATTTTTACTTACGCGGGCAAAAAAAGCGGGAACGCGTTTAAGAATACCTCTAGAAATTCGTTTTTTAGATCCGGTTTCAAGCGTCCTTCTGTCTTGCTCGTCAGAACATGTGCGCCGAAGGTGCACTACATTGGATAACCGCGGGTGCAGGCAATAGCCGAAACCCACGGACAGCCCTCTGGCTCTATGCGCCGCTAAGTGACGTTGCTATGTCTTCGAGGTGTCTGCGGCGCAATGGAACAAGCGACACTTTTTTCTAAAACGAATTTCTAGAGGACCCCAATAGATAAGTAGCTTTCATTCTGTATTAACGGAGCCGATCAATCGCTGTCTAAGCATCGGAACCATTCGAAAACAACTGCAAAATGGCCGGATTTTTGAGCTTAATTGTTGCCGGTTTTCCGGGCTTGGAATAATATTGCGTAAGCGCCGGCGGTAACGGGGAATCCGGTCATTTCGGACACTATTTGTCCACAAATCACGCCCCTTTTGGCTGTCGCGTTTTGCGTTAAAATTATGGGTGTTATGAGCAGTTCATCTTACAGAAAAGCAGGCAGATGGTGTCATTCGAGAAGGCGATCGGAGCGTATTTCTCCGGTGGCGTTGAGTTGCGGGATGACGTTTTCGGTCAGAAACGTCGTGTCGTCCCTGTTGATTAACCTCTTTGATTTCTACGGCGACAGGCATTCGTATTTCATCGCGTTGTCGGAGTTTGTCGATTTCGATACCTTGCGCGAGCTGAGCGCGGAGTTCGTTGCGTCGCATGCGGAATTTGCCAAAGCATTTGGGGGCGACGATGCGTTTGAGGATGTGAGCGACGGCGACGACATTGCTCGTGTGCTACGTCGTAAAATGGGCGTCGCCAACACGAAAAAGGCGTTGAAGGCAATCGGCGCGGCGGCTTTAAAGGGCGTGCAGGCGAAGGGCCATTTCTTCTCCGGGCAGGTTTCGGAGGTGTCGCCGCTCGACAAAATCGTGAGCTTTTTCGGTCTCTCCGAAAAGGATGCGCGCGTCTTGGCGTTTTTCGCCTGCTGGTATAAGACGCAGCATTTTGATTCGCTGTGTACAGAGGTCGCGGAAGGGCATGAGCGCTCCGAGACTTTGAAACTCATTGCTTCGGCGGTCGGGATTGAGCCGGGTGAAGTCGGATCGGCAGTGAAGACGCTTAAGGAAAAACGGATTACCGAGGGCGGTCGCCGCCACTTGCCGGATTTGGCAGACGAAATCGAGGAATTTATTTTCGAGTACGATGGCAGCGATTTGGCGCAGAAATTCAGCGCAGTGCTCCCCGTCGCGAAAGCCTTTCCGACGAGTTCGTTTGAAGTGGATGCGGCCGATGTTGCCATCGTTTCGCGTTTGCTGGAGTGCGGCAACGCCCACATCTTGCTACACGGTAAGCCCGGTAGCGGCAAAACCGAATTTGCCAAAGCCGTCGCGAACGAGTTGGGCAGAAAGATTTTCGTGCCCGCGCGCAAGGATGACAAGAAAAGCGCATTGTCTCCGATGAAAATCAATGCCGCTTTGTTTGCCGCGAGAAACAGCAAGGGCATTGCGTTGATTGACGAAGCTGACGACTTCTTGGAAACCGGAAGCGTTTCGTTTTTCGGCGTTCCGAGCAACAACACCGAGAAGGGTGCCGTAAACAGCCTTCTGGACGAAAGCCGAGCTCCGGTTATTTGGATTTCCAACAGCATCGCGGGCATCGATGAATCGACGCGGCGGCGCTTCGCCTACACCCTGGAATTTACGGGTGTTTCCGACCGGCAAAAGCGCATCGTCTTGGAGTCTTGCCTGAAGGAATGCGAGCTGCCGGAGAGCTTGAGTCGAGACATTTTCCCCGTCGTGAGCCGCTACGGACTTTCGCCTGCAGGCATCACGCTGTCGGTTAAAAACGCCAAGACCATTTCT
>JAFYWY010000008.1 GCA_017546455.1 Opitutales bacterium | reverse complement strand
TAATCGCCGGTCTGGCTCATGAAGAGCAGGACGTCGATGCTGTCGCGCCCGATTTCGGGATTGTCGGCAAAAAGCTTTTCGGCGGCGCGGAAGCACAAATCGGAAGCACAGACGCCGGCATCGGCAATTCGTTTTTCGCGAATGCCGATGGCATGAATCGTTTTTTCGATTTCTTCGTCGGGAACAACGCCCCGAAGCGCCTCGGCATTCTTCGAAACCGTTGCGGGGACGCAGGCGGAAAGTGCGCGGATACCGATGCCGTTGAATTGAAGCTGTGCCATGATCCGAAATTAAAGAAGTGTGAAACCGCCGTCGATGACGAGACGCGTTCCCGTCGTCCACGCCGCGGCGTCGGAGAGCAGATAAATCACCGCATAGGCGATTTCTTCCGGCTTACCGAAGCGCTTGAGCGGGTAACGCTTTTCGGCCTCGGCTTTTTGAGCCTCGGAAACGGCGGCCAGAGCATTCATCTTGGTCTCGACGGCGCCCGGGCAAACGGCGTTGACGCGGATTTGCTTGGAAGCAAGTTCCAGAGCAAGGCTCTTCATCAGGGCATCAGCAGCGGATTTCGTCGCCGAATAAACAGCGGCGCCGGGCGAAACGACGTTCCCGCCGGAAATGGAGGAAATGAACACAACGGAGGCGCCGCGCTTGAGTTTCTTTTCTCGAAGCAAAGTCTGAACGAGCATCAGCGGAGCTTCCGCATTGACGCGCATGGCTGCCGCAAACTCCTTTTCTCCGATAAAGCCCACGGGGAGCAGGCGATTCATACCCGCAGAAAAAACAATGCCGTCGAGTGGCTCGTCGGCGGAAACAGCTGCAGAAATTTTCTTACAAAAATCGGGTTCGAGCAAATCGGCGGAAACGGCACTCGAGCCTTCCGTCGGTACGGCGGCAAGCGTTTCCGCGAGGCGTTCCTCGTCGCGTCCGCCGGCGATGATTTTCGCACCGAGTTTGGCGGATTCGATTGCGCAGGCACGTCCGATTCCGGACGAAGCCCCGGTAATCAAAATCGTTTTTCCCGCGAGCGAGAACGGAGAATCGCCCATTTACTCGGCTCCTTTCTTCACGCGTTCGAAAAGCTCACCGAGCGTAGCGGAAGCTTCGATGTCATCTCCGGTAATCGTCGATCCGAGTTCGTTGAACACCTGCACGATGAGGGAAAGCGCAATCAGCGAGGTCCACTCCGGCAATTCTTTATAGTGCGTCTGCGCCGTCAGGGCCGACGGCGGCGTTTCTTCAAACAGAGGAGCGATTTTTTCGATGAAATTTTCGAAGTTCATTAGGATTTAAAATTAAATTTTTTGGCGGGGACGCCGATATAGGAAGCGTCATTCCCTGCCGGTGTGAGCAGGAGGCTGGACGCTGCGAGCGTATTATCGTCGCCGATTTTCAGATTTTGCAGAACCGTCGAAGCGGCGCCGAAGACATTGCCGCTGCCGATTTTTACGTTCCCGCTGATGCGCGTTCCCGTGAAAAAGATATTGAAATCTCCGATACGGGAATCATGGCCGAAAACATTGTCGAAAACGCAAAGATTGAAGTCGCCGAAAGCGCAATCGCAGGACAATGCGGCCCGCGTATTGATGATATTTCCGCGGCCCATCGTTACGCGAGTGCGGTCGCGGAAATGCACGTCCGGAGCAATCAGGTTCGGAAATTCAATCCGGGGATTACTGACGGCGGCAACCAGCTTTTTCAGGGTCTGCGGACGGGCAATGGCAAAGACGAGTGCGAGCGGCTCGGCAACGGCATTGAGAGCGTCGATTCCGCCGAGGACACTTCCGTCGGACAGGCGTGTTCCCGCCGGCACACCATCGTCAAAAAAACCGACGAAGTTCCACTGCGGCGTCACTTCGTTGATTTCCCGGAGCAGGCAAGCCACTTCGCGTCCGAAGCCGCCGGCGCCGTAAATGGCGATATTCTTCATGCGCAACATTCTGTAGCAGGGATTCCCGCGTGAAAAGCGGAAAATCTAAGTATCGTCCCCCAAGTCGGAAAGAACGAGCCGTTTTTCGCCTTAAATCCGATTTCCGTAGCGCCCGCCGTTATTTTTTGCCGCCGAACGGCGTGAGATTCTCCAGGCGACAATGGCTTTGAGATTTTCGATGACAAATCGTTGGGCTTGAGGCGGATACAGGATTTTCACGTATTTTTCGCCGCTTTCGTTGTGCACGCCCTCGATTTCCGTAAGCCCGAGCTCCGAGCACTTCCACCCCAGCACTTTCCGCTTTTTCCCGCCGGAATTCTCGATTTTCAAATATCCCTTCGACGCGAGCCAGTCCGCAATCGTCGCTCCGGAAATGCCCTGCATTTCCATCGGGTCAAAAGACGCGCAGATGTTGCGGGCTAAGGTGTTTACGCCGATGGGCGTTTCGGAAATTTCAATTTTTTCGGGACTTATTTTCCCGGCATCAAACCACGGGCGCGGATCTGCGCTGCCGACCGGTACGGCGCCTTTTTTCGTCTCCTTTCCCTGCTCCGAGAGAACTCCCGCAACGAAGCGGAAAAGGCGCTTCAGGCGCTCGTCGTCAAAATCCTCCGGCGTCGGTTTTGTCCCCGTGTAGGGATTTACACCGCTCGAGAGCGCGTTCAGGTAAGCAATGGCTTTGGCAATCAGGTTTTCGGAAGACATTTTTGGATTTTTTAAAATTAACGGCATCAGAATTTGATGGCCGAAGAACAATTAGAGAACGCAAGTTAACCGCAAATAAACTTCGCCACAAGTAAATTCATATAAATTTTGTATAATTTTTATGATTCGCGGAACCGGCCGGTGCATCGGATAAAATTGAAGTGCCATCGAAGCGCCCGAATCCGATTAAGACAACGGAAGAGCGACAATTTTCTCTGCTTTCGGCTTGCAAAAAAGGCGTTCTCGCGCGAGCATTTGCGGCAGTCTTTAGGGTGCACGCATTCGCTCGGGGGCCTATGTTCCCGAGAGGAAAGTCCGGACACCACAGGGCAGGATTCCTCGTGAAAGCGAGGGCGGCGCGTCGCAAGGCGCGTCGACGGAAAGTGTCACAGAAAACAAACCGCCGGCGGCAACGTCGGTAAGGGTGAAACGGCGAGGTAAGAGCTCACCGCTCGAACGGCAACGAACGAGGCGCGACAAACCCAATCCGGTGCAAGACAAAATAGGTGAGCGGGCTGCCCGTCCGACGCTCACGGGTCTGTCGCATCGCCGCGAGGCGAAATCGTCGGTTTTCGGCGGTTAGAGAAATGAATGCGACCGTGTTCCGCGTAAGCGGCTCACGGCACAGAATCTGGCTTATCGCCCCTAAAGACTACAATTTTTTAAAGGTTTCCTTCCGGAAGCCCTAAACGTACAGGACGTAAGCCAGCGAAGCGGCACTGATGATAATCCAAAGCAGGATGCCCAAGAGAAAGGGCTTGAGCCCGATTTGCCGCAGAGTGTTTCTCGAAAGCGAGGCACCGATGAAGAACATCGTCAAGGTCAGTCCTTTACGAGCCAGCCCCGAAACGCTTTTCCCGAACTGCGGAAAAGCATCCGTCACATAAGTATTCAAAACAATCGCGAGGACAAAAAATAAAATGAACCAGGGAACGGAAATCTTTTTCCCCTCCGTTTTGAAAATGAATGCGGTCGCCAACGCCAGCGGGACAATCCAAAGCGCGCGCGTCAGTTTAATCGTCGTCGCCACCTTCAGCGCCTCTTCTCCGTAAGCCGCGCCCGCGCCGACGACGGAGCTCGTATCATGAATCGCGATAGCCGCCCAAGTGCCGAATTGCTGCTGGCTCAATTCCAACGCATGCCCCAACGGCGGAAAGACAAAAAGCGCGACGGCGTTAAGCACGAAGACGCTTGCCAACGCAACGGACATCGTTTCTTCCTTCGCCTTGATAACGGGGCCGACGGCGGCGATCGCACTCCCGCCGCAAATCGCGGTCCCCGAGCTGATGAGATAAGCGGAATCGCGATCGACTCCCAAGAACTTTCGCCCGAGCCACATACCGACAAGCATCGTACCCGCGACAGATAAAACGGTAAAAAGCATGCCTTCTTTTCCGGAAGCCAGTGATTCCTGAAGATTCATGCCGAATCCCAGCCCGACAACGCAATACTGCAACAGCGTCTTCGAAGCTTTCTTGTTAAACGCGGGATAGGCCTGCCCGCAAACCAAGGCAAAAACGAGGCCGAAGAAGAGCGCAATCGGCGGAGTCACCCACCGCCCGAGCACCGCCGTCGCGGGAATATAATCCGCGAGCAGGCAAATGCACAGCACCGCGACTACCGCCAAGTAAAGTGCTTTCCGCCCCTTCTGTAATGCCTCCGAAATCTTCATCCGAAAACTCTCCCGCCCGGCCAAATTCTCTTAGCGATTCAGCAAGGGAAGGCTGCGGACGGCATCGAGGATTTCCGCTTCCCCTTCAATGACACCGGAGCGCATCAGGAATTTGCCGTTACAAATCACGTCGCGGATGCAACGCGAGTCGGCGGAATACACCCAATTGGAAATCAGATTGTGCGAAGGCACAAGACGCTCGTTATTTAAATCCACGAGCACGGCATCGGCGAGTCGGCCTTCCGCGATTACTCCCGCGTCGATTCCGAAAGCTTCGGCGCCGTTGCGCGTCGCCCACGCCAGAGCCTCTTCTGCGGGAAGGGCTTCCGGATCTCCGGAAACCTTTGCCAACAACGCCGCGAACTTCGTTTCCTCGCGCATGTCCAAATTATTATTGGAAGCATTCCCGTCCGTCCCGATGGTGACGCGGCAGCCGGCGCGGGAAAAGGCCTGCGAGCGGAAAGTCCCCGAAGCCAATTTCATGTTCGAACAGGGGTTGTGCGCAATGACAACGCCGCGCTCGCGCAAAATGGAGATTTCTTCGTCGTCAACATGGACCACGTGGGCAGCGATAACGTTTTCGCCCAAAACACCGAGCGAATCTAACCAGCGAACGGGCGTTTTCCCGTGGGCGGCCACGCAGTCGGCAATTTCCTTTCGGGTTTCCGCAAGGTGGATGTGCAGCAGCAAGCCGCGTTCACGCGCAAAATCCGCACAACGGCGCCAAAGCTTTTCGCAAACCGTATAAACCGCATGCGGCGCCAGAGTCAGCCGCACGAGCCCCGCATCATCCGCCCAATTGCCCGGCTTCAAGGCGGCAAGTCGCTCGAAAGTCGCCTCGATGGCGGCTTCTCCGATAAAATCCGTAACCGTCATTCCGACGCAGGCGCGGATGCCCATTTCGCTTGCGGCGCGCACGGTTTCGTCACTCTGCCAATACATATCGTTGAAAAAGACCGTTCCCGAACGAATCATTTCGAGAATCGCGAGTCGGGACCCTTCGTAAATATCCCTCGCAGTCATCTTCGCTTCGAAAGGCCAAATGTGGTCATTGAGCCAGGTAAAAAGCTCTTTGTCGTCGGCGTAGCCTCGCAACAGCGTCATCGCCGCGTGAGTATGCGTATTGTAAAACGGCGGCAGAATGGCGGTCCCGGTGGCGTTGACGATTTCGGTACCCGCATCGGCAATCTGTCCGGGAGCAATCTTCTCAAAGCGGTGGCCCGCAATGAGGACGTCTGTCCGGTTTCCGTTCAGCATCGTGTCTTTCAGAAGGATTTTACGCATATCGGGTTAAGCTAACGTCTTCCCGCCGGCGACGCAACCCAACTGCACAACCGCCGTATTTTTCGGTTTTGCTTCGCCGGAGAGACAGGTTTAGAATGCGCCTCTTAAATCAGAATTTCATGGCACGCATTCTTCTTCATACCTGCTGCGGCATCTGCGCCGGACACTGCGTTTCGCTTTTGCAATCGCAGGGCCATGAAGTCGTCCTGTTTTACAGCAACGCCAACATCGCTCCCGCATCCGAGTTCGAACGTCGGCTAAAGGCGGTAGATACGCTTTGCGCGCATTTCGGCGTGCCCGTCATCGTCGATACGCCCAACCACCGCGAATGGCTGGAGCGGGTCGCCCGCGGATTCGAACGGGAACCGGAACGCGGCGCGCGTTGTCCCCGCTGCTTCCGCTATTCGCTGGAACGTGCGGCACGGACGGCCCGTGAACGCGATTTCGATTTTTTCACTACGACACTGAGCGTGTCCCCGCACAAACCCTCGAAGACGATTTTCGAAATCGGAAAATCCGTCGATGCGGAGCGCTTCCTCGAAGTCGATTTCAAAAAACAGGACGGATTTAAAAAGACCAACACGATTTCCCGCTCGCTCGATTTGTACCGCCAAAGCTACTGCGGTTGCGAATTCAGCCTGCGCGACGCCCTCGCCCAACGACGAACGGCAACGCCCAAAACGGCCGAAATGCTGAGCGACCGTCCCGAGGACATCGCACTCGCCGGAAGCCTGTTGCGCGCGGGCGGCCTCGTCGCCATCCCGACGGAAACCGTTTACGGACTCGCCGCCAACGCTTTCGACGAGAACGCCGTCAGATCCATTTTCTCCGCGAAGGGACGTCCCTTCATCGATCCGCTGATTGTCCACGTCCACTCGCTCGAACAGGCGGAAACGCTGGCGGACACCGCGCATCCCGCCGTCGAAAAACTCGCAAAAGCCTTCTGGCCCGGCCCGCTCACCCTCGTCTTACCGAAAAAAGCAACGGTCCCCGACATCGTGACGGCGGGCGAACCCACCGTCGCCGTTCGCATGCCCGTACACCCCGTCGCCCGGAAAATTCTCCGAGCCGCGGAGGTCCCGCTCGCCGCACCGAGCGCCAATCCTTTCGGCTACGTCAGCCCGACTACGGCACAACACGTCCTGCAATCCCTCGGAGAACGTTTGGATTACATCGTTGACGGCGGAGCCTGCGACTGCGGCATCGAATCGACCATCGTCCTCGTCGGCGAAACCGTCCGCATTCTCCGCTTGGGCATCATCACGCGGGAAGATCTCGAAAAGGCGCTCGGAACGGAATTCTCTGTCGAAATCGGCAAAGGGCTTTTGGAAAAGAAAGCGGAAGAAGCCGAGATGCAAACGGCCCAAATCGCGCCGGGAATGCTGAAAAAGCACTACAGTCCCCGCGCCAAAGTCGAACTTTGGGAAAACGCCATTCCGAACCTCGAAGATGCAACGGGTAAAACGGCCCTCGTCTTCCAAAAACGCCCGGGAAGTCTCCCCGCGCTGTCGGAAAACGCCACCGCTTTCTGGCTCTCCGAAGACGGCGATCAGGCCACGGTCGCACGCAGCGTTTTCGCCCTGCTCCGACGCCTGGACGACGCCGGATTCTCCGATATCCGCATCGAACGCTCGCCGAACGACGGTATCGGCGCCGCCGTCAACGACCGTCTCTCCCGCGCCGCCGCACGATAGCAGCCAGCCCTTTTTTCATTTGCCATTCACGGCAAAAGAAATTCTCATATTTCAAAGCCTATTTTTTATTCAATTATGAAAAAAATCCTCGCATTCTCCCTCCTCGCTGCCGCCGCCTCCTTTTCCGGTTGCACGAAAGTAACCGTGGACATTCCCGGCTCGAAATTCTCCGGTGAAGCCGTTTGGACGCGCCGCACGCTCGAAAACGTCCGCTACTACAACAGCGACGTCGAAGCCGTCAAGGCCGCCGCCATCGACACCTGCTGCAACGAACTCAAGCTTTACTACGCCGGCGACACCCCGTCCAAATACGGCACGGAACTCTTTTTCTGCGGCCCGAAGTTCGTGAAAATCACGATCGACATCACGCGCCGCTCACCGAAGGCTCCGAAGGGCTCGGATCTGCCGCCGCCGCAACCCTACACGGAAGTGGCTATCGTTTACGGCACCTGGGGTGACCTCAACGCTTCCCAAGCGATCATTTCGGGTATCTCGAAACGCCTGGCAAACGAAGGTTAATCGATTACAAAAAACTGCGGGAATACGCTTCCCGCAGTTTTTTAATTTACTAAGCCGCTCACGACGCCTATCATCAGAGACTTCCTTTTAACACATGTCCGACTCTCCTATGAAGATCTTTACCGGCAATGCCAATCCTGCGCTCGCGCGGGAAATCTGCGAAACCATCGGAGTGCCTCTCGGCGAGGCCGACGTCACACCGTTTCCGGACGGAGAAACCTTCGTCCAAATCAAGGAAAACATCCGCGGTTGCGATGTCTTCGCGATTCAGCCCACCTGCTGCCCCGCGAATGACCACCTGATGGAATTGCTCATCATGATCGACGCGATGAAACGCGCCTCCGCAAAGCGCATCACCGCCGTCATTCCCTTCTTCGGCTACGCCCGCCAAGACCGCAAAGACCGTCCGCGCGTACCGATCACCGGTAAGCTCGTCGCCAACCTGCTCACCGCAGCCGGCGCCAACCGCGTGCTCGCACTCGACCTGCACGCTCAGCAGATTCAGGGCTTTTTCGACATCCCCGTCGATCATCTCTTCGCCTCGCCGGTCTTCTACGATTACATCAAGGACAAACCGTACCTCAAGGACGCCACGGTATTTTCTCCGGACATCGGCGGGATGAAGGCGGCAAGCGCCGTCGCGAACCTGCTCGACCTCCCGATCGGATTCGTCGCCAAGCGCCGCGTCTCCGCAACGACGGTTCAATCGACGAACCTCGTCGGCGAAGTCGAAGGCCGCAACATCATCCTCGTTGACGACATGACGGAAACGGCGGGCACGCTCTGCTCCGCTGCCAAGTTGCTCCGCGAAAACGGCGCCAAGTCCGTCCGCGCGCTCGTCAGCCACTGCATGCTCAACGAAATCGCCTACCAGCGCCTCGCTACGGGAGCGCTCGACGAAATCATCACGACGAATTCCGTTCCCGTGGAATCGCGCGGCCTGCCGATCACGATTCTCTCGGTCGCGAAACTCATCGGCGAAGCGATTACGCGCATCCACAACAACAATTCCGTCACCGGGCTCTTCAAAATCAAAGGCTACTAAGCCCGAGACTCAAACAGCTCGAACAAAAAACGCGTTCCCGGACGGGAGCGCGTTTTTTTGTTGGCAATTTAATGCACTTGGCTACCTCCCGATCCGACGGGCAAGAGCCTGGTAGGCAAAGCCGAGCAGGAAAAGCAACAGGCCGACGGCGGCGAAGGCAGTGATGCGCCCAATCGTATCGCTGATGTCGCAAATGAAGAGCCGCGCCAAGGCGATTACCAAGACCGCCGCGCCGACCAAACGCACGGAACGTACCCGCGCCAGCAAACCCGCAAGAATCAGAGCAAGTGCCAGCAAGGCGCTTCCCGAGCTCAGCAAACGCGGGAACGCCTGATAGCCCCAGAGCATCAGACAGGCACTCCCCGACGCCGAGGCCGAAACCGCAAACCACGGACGCTCCCTCAACAGCTCGCGCGTCGCGGAGAAGCATAAGGGCACAAAACAGTAAACGAGGAAAACGGCGGGCACGCTCCACAAAGCCGAATTCGTCAAAAGGGCTCCGGAATCCCACCGTTTCAGCTCCGCGAAAAGAAATACGATTAGCGGCAAAGCGGAAATGTCCGCCGAACGACGTGCCAAGGGGAAGGCGGCATTTCGGCGCCACGGCGTTCCCGCAAGCAATGCCGCCAGCGGCAGGAAGAACACGGCATTTGCCCAAGCGGGATTTTCCGCATTCAGGAAAAACATGCTCAGCATCGCCAGCATCGGAGCGACGAAAGCCAATTCCAGGAACGCCGCCTCGCGCACGTCCTTCATCCGCCAACGCAATGCGCAAACAGCCGACAGCATCACGACAACGCCGGCATACAGCCACCAAGCCCTTTCCCCATGAAAGGCGGTGGACTGAACGAATGCCCGGTAATAGATGAACACGATCCAAACGCCTCCGGCCACGGCAAACGGCAGGCGCGTGATGCGCGGCAAAAAGGTTCCAGCAGCCAGAACCGCCAAGCATGCCAGAGGGAAAATAAAGTTTCCGGCAACAGGCAGTTCAAACGAATCGGCCAGCCCGCAGAGTTCCACGCCGGCAACCAAAGCGACAACCGCAATCGCCAAACGCGCAACGATTCTAAGGTCTCCGCTCCACTGTTCCTTTTCCCCGAAGAACCAGGCAAGGCAACCCAAGCGAAGCGCCTGAAACAGACAGGACTGAAACAGGGACAACTCGCGAAACGCCACAAACGGAACCAATAGGAGGCAACACAGCAACGAAAGCAAGGTCCACTTGGAATTCAGCGCCCGACCGCTGTACGCCAACAACACGCCTTCCGCCAGCAACGCGTAAAACAGCACATCCTTTCCGCTATCCGCCGGCAACCAGAGCAAAATTGCCAAAGGCAGGAAAATGCTTCCCGCGACAAAATTAAACGTAAAGAGAAATTTATTTTCCCGGAAGCGGCGGAATGAAGTCCACGCCGCAGCCCCGAAAAGCAACGTGGCCGTCGAAAGGAAACAGGCTCCGATGAGATTCGGGAGGGTATAAGGCAAGGCCTCCGGCAAGGAGACGACACCGAAGGCTTCGGTAAAGACCTTCAGCCCCGCCCCCGTTGCGACCAGCGCATGAATGCAGGAAGCGGCATAAACCAGGTTCGCGAAAGTCCTGCTACTCTTCGATTTCAAAAGCACGCAGTTGGGCAAAATAATCCCCGCCGCAAAGGCGATGAGATAGGCCGGCAAACCGCTTCCCCCCAGAAGCAGAGCCAAAATATCCCACAAGTTTCGCGCCTCCGCCAAAATCACCGAAGCCGACTCGGGCACCGACTGCGGCGGCATAACCCAAAGCGGCAAAAACGCACCGATCGCTCCCGCGAGCAAGAGCCCCGGAGCCTCTTTCTTCGTGCAAAACCACGCCGCAACCGCATAGGCTCCGAACGAAGTGACGAGCGCCGCCATCCCCGAGCCGTAACACACCGCAAAAAGCGCACTTATGCAGGCAAAGACCAAGGCGGTAAGCGTCGGAATAAAACGCCCGCGCCCCAAGATGAGCGTCGGAAGAATCGCCAAAACCTGAACCGCCAACGCGACACCGGCATGATCAAAAATCCTGGTCGCGGGAAAAGTTCCCGCCGCAAGCGCAACGAAATAAAACATCGTCGTTCCCGTCGCCGTCAAGGCCCCGCCGAAAGAAACATTCCGTCGCCGCCGGAAATAAAGCCCTGCGCCCGTGATCCCGACGGATACCGCAAGCATCTCCGAGACACGCACCAAGGGCGTCGAAAACTGAGACGACCAAACGGCGAAGAAAATCATAGCCAAAACGCCAAGTACGCCGCCGAGGCGCGGAGCCCACCACTGCATGACCGTCTCCTCAAACGACAGGTCTTTCGGCGGCAGAATTTTCCATTCACGCAAGCGATCCGGCAGTTCGGACAAAGGTTCCGGAGCCGGTGCGGAAACAGAGGTCAACGGCGGCACGGATTTTTTAGCGGGATTCGGCACGGGATCCCGTTCCGGAATGCGCTCCGCCGAATCGACCTCATTCCCGAGCGGCAAAGTGCGGGCAATAGAATCCGGCGAAATCACCTTGGAGCAGGCAGGATTCGCTGCCGACGGCACAGGCGGAGGAACCGCATTCTCCTGCGACTTCAGCGCTACGTCTTTTTTCGCTTTAATGTTTTCCCACAAGCGCTTATCCGCCTGCCGCTTCAAAGCTTCAATCTGAGAAGACAAGTAATCCAGACGGGTCTTCATCAAGAGGTAAACGGCAATACTCGGAAGAAGATAGAAGAAGCCGGCAGCCAATAAAAGCAAGAGATCTACCATGCTAAAAAGTTACCTCTTGCGTCCCCTAAAGAAAAGCCGTTTTCGTAAAAATCCGGCGTTTTGTCCACAAATCGTTCCCCTCCCGAAAATCCGTTTCCGTATTAAAATGGAGCCACTAAAAGAACATACATCGCTCCGTTTATGAAAAAATTCAAAAAGACCCTTCTCGATCTCCTTCCCTGGCTCGCCGGAACCGCCATGCTGAGCTTTGCCGCCGGCTTTGCGTCCGGCGCGGAAATCGCCCGTTGCGCCCAAACGGCGGAAGCCGAAGACGCCTGCGAATCCCTCTACGCGAACTACGACGGCAATTACGACGCTCCTCTCCGCGTCTCCGTTTCCGATTGGCGGGAATTCTGACGCAGACCGATTTTTTCATTCCCATCCCATAGTAAAACATCCGAGGCGCCAGTTCGTCTCGGATGTTCTTTTTGTCTCCCTGCAATGGTCTTGCCGCCTAATCGAGGAGGCCGCGCTCGCGGAGGTGGTCGATGATGACGCCGAAGATACGCTCGCGGTCGCGGTCGAGATCGGCGCCGTCGAGATTAAATCCGGCCGCGCGGATGTGGCCGCCGCCGTTGAGCTTTTTAGCCAGCAAATCGACACGGGCACGGTCATCGGATCCGCGCAGGCTTCCCTTGACACCGGTGTGCGACTGCTCCAATTGGCAGGCTATCTGAACGCCCGCCGTACCGCGCAGGTAGTTGACGAAATTATCGGCGTCTTCCCGCGTTGTTCCCGTTTCCTCAAACGCAGTCTTCGGAATCCAGGCCACGGCGAGTTTGCCGTCGGCGAGCAACTTCGCCGTCGCAAGGTAGCGCTGAAGCAATTCGAGCTTGGCAAATTTTTCCTGCTCGTAAAGTTCGCGGGAAATGAAATCCGGCGAGGCTCCGGCACGCAGCAGGCTCCCTGCGATTTCGAGGACTTCGGCGCTCGTCGAAGCATATTGGAATTGTCCGGTGTCGGTCGCGATTCCGACATAAAGCGCGGTTGCCAAAACGGCATCAATCGGAATCCCGCAATCCAGGCAAAACGCAGCGAGGAGATGGCAAGTTGCCGCAGCCGTCGGGACAACGATATTTTCCTCGGACGCAAAATACTCGTTGGTTTCGTGGTGGTCGATTGCCGCAAAAACGCCCTGCGGAAAAGCCTTTTCAAGGAGTGATTTCCCGAGGCGTGAAAGATTGCCGCAATCAACGGCAACGGCAATGCGCCCGTCGTTCTCAAAATCGTTTTCGTGGAAGAAGGGCGTGTCGGCAACGAAGTTTTTCAAATTGTAAGGCACCGGGTGGTGATTCACGCAAACGGCATCGATACCGCGGGCGCGCAGGATGCGGCAGAGGGCGACTTGCGAGCCGATACAATCGCCGTCGGGGCGCACATGCCCGATAACGGCAACACGCTTGCCGTCGAGTTTCTCCAGCAATCGCTGAAAACGTTGGGATTCTTCCTGAAAATACATGGGCACAATCTTAAAAGCGTTTGCGCGGGAGGCAAGCGAGGACGACGAAGCGGCACGAGCTACGGTGCTTCCCGCGGAATTTTGCTTTCAGAAGCGGGCCGCAGCGCTTAGACTTGGCGCTTTGATGGCAGAAGATTTTACAGATTCGCTTTTCGCGGCAAGCCGCAACGATGAAGCGCCCGAAGAAACGCCCGCCCCCGCGAGCGGGTTCCGGCGTCCGTTGGCGGCACGCATGCGTCCGCGCAATCTGGAGGAAATTTTCGGCCACGAAAAAGTCCTCGGCGAAGGGACGCTTCTGCCGCGCCTGATTGCGACGGACAATTTCGGCAGTCTGCTTTTTTACGGACCGCCCGGCTGCGGGAAGACGACGCTCGCAGAAGTCATCGCCGCCGTCACGCATTGCCATTGCGTCCGCATCAACGCCGTGCTCTCCAACACCGCGGAGCTGCGCGACATCCTGCGCATCGCGCGGGCCAATCCTTCGCGCCGCACGCTCCTGTTGATTGACGAAATCCACCGCTTCAACAAAGCGCAGCAGGATTTATTGCTGCCGGATGTCGAAGCGGGCAATGTCCGCATCATCGGTTGCACAACGCACAATCCGGGCTTTTACGTCATCCCGCCGTTGCTGTCGCGCTCGCACCTTTTCCGGCTCGAACCCGTGGCGGAAAAGCACGTGGTGGCTTCGCTTGCCCGCGCCCTTTCCGACGAAGAACGCGGTCTGGGAGCCCTGAATATTTCCGCGGCTCCGGAAGCCCTGCTCGCCCTTGCCCGCATGAGTGAAGGCGATATGCGCCGCGCCCTGAACGCACTGGAAACCGTCGCGCTCGGGCATGCGCCGAATTCGGAGCTGACCCTCGACGACGTTGCCGCCTTCGCGCGCGAACGCCAAATCCGTTACGACCGCAACGAAGACGAGCATTACGACACGATTTCCGCCTTTATCAAATCGGTACGCGGCGGCGATCCGGATGCGGCGGTTTACTGGCTCGCCGTCATGCTCGAAGGCGGCGAAGATCCGCGCTTCATCGCGCGCCGCCTCGTTATTTTGGCGAGCGAAGACATCGGCTTGGCGGACTCCCGCGCGCTCACCGTCGCAGTCGCCGCCCAGCAGGCCTGTGATTTTATCGGGATGCCGGAAGCGCAACTCACGCTCGCGCACGCCACGCTTTTCCTCGCGACCTGTCCGAAGAGCAACAGCGCAACGGAAGCCATTTTCGCCGCCCGCGCCCTGCTTCGCGAATCCCCGCGGCAACGCGTCCCCGCACATCTGCGAGACGCCCACAACAATTTCAACAAATCGCTCGGCAACGGCGCGAGCTACCTTTATTCGCAGGAATTCCCCGAAGGCATTTCCGGACAAAGCTATTTGGAAACGCCGCTTAAAATTTATACGCCGAAAAGCAACGGAGCCGAAGCCGCCATCGCCGAACGCCTCGCCCGCTGGGATACGCTCCGCGAAAAAATCCGCGCCGAAAACGCTCAAGCCGCCCGCAAAAAGAAAAGCTGATGCGCCCGAGGCTCTCACCGTTTGCTCACAACCTCCTCTTCGCGGGAACGCTTGCGACGGTTTTTGCGCTCGCGCTTTATTTGCGCCTTTCGGGCATCGACACGCGCCCGATGCACAGCGATGAAGCAGTACAGGCCTATCGCGTCGGCATAATGCTTGCCGGCGAAACCTTCGTTTACGACCCGCAGGATTTTCACGGTCCGACACTCTACTTTTTTACCTTTTGGCTTTGTAAAATTTTCGGAGTCGGAAGCTTCTCCGAACTCACCGAAACGTTTGTGCGTGCCGTTCCCGCACTCATCGGAGCGCTTGGCTGCATCCTGATTCCGCTAAGTTTTTTCGGCAAAAGAATCAGCTCCGTTGCCCTTGCGGGATGCCTGCTCGCCTGTTCGCATGTTGCGATTTTTTATTCCGGCTACTTCATCCAGGAAACCATTTTGGTCACTTTCGCGTGGTGCGCGGCGGGAATTTGGTGCTTCAGAAAAAAGACGCTGACAAATGCGGCACTTGCGGGAATTTGTGCGGGGTTAGCGATTGCGAGCAAAGAAACGTGGATTCTCATGGCGGCAGCATTTGCAATCGGCGGTGCGGCGATGACGCTCCTCCGTATACGTTTCCGAGAGCCGGGTGAACCCGCAAAGCAACTCGCCAAGCGCTTTGCCGTCGCAACGCTCGCAGCAGGCATCGTCGCTACGCTTTTTTACAGCTCGTTCGGACAAAACCCCGGCGGCATGGCGGATTTCTTCGTTGCCTTCAAAAATTATTTCTTCGCGGGAAGCGCCACGGAATCGCCGCACGCCAAACCATTTTCCTACTACCTCCTCCTGCTCTACCGAAATTCCGGATGGCTATTGTTTTGGGCCGCTCTTTTAGGCGTTAACTTTCTTCTGCGTACGTTTTTTCCGACAAAAAAAGAACGAAAATTCCAGTGCATGTTTAACGGCAAAGACTTTTCAAAAATCCTCTTCGTTTTTGCAACAGCGCTTTCGTTGCTCATTTTGTACTCCGCAATTCCTTATAAAACTCCCTGGTGCGTCTTGGGAATTATTCCCGGAATCGCCCTACTTCCGCTTGCCGCATCGGATTCGCGCGTTTTAATGACTGTCCGAGAAGAGGCCGGTGCCGCTGTACGTTCAATTACCGCACTCCTAATCTTCGGCGGATTATTGCTGTTGTCGTTTTTCTCGTTTCTGTCCTCGGAACAAAACGGGAGCGTGAATCTGTACTACGAACATTCCCGCAAGGAGATTTCGAAAATCGTTTCCGTAATTGAAAAATCGAAGGCGGATTTCGTCGCAAACGGAAACGATCCCGAAACATTTTACGTCGCCTTAACCGGACCGGAATATTGGCCGCTCCCATGGTATTTGCGCCGAGAACGCTTCGGCGCTTGGGATTCGATTGATGCCGTCCCGACGCAAGCGCCCGTAATCATTGCGAGCGTCGATGACTGGGCGGAAGCGGACGCCTGCGATACGACGACAAAAAAATCCCGCACCATTTTCTGTGCGGGATTGCGTCCGGGCGTCATTATCGAAGCCCGCGAAAATTTTTCCGAAGCGAATTAACGGTCGAACTTCGCGACGACAGCCGGGTCGGCGACATCGGAAGTGAGCTTCACGATGCGGGAATTGCCGTCACCGAAAACGACTACGCGCGGCGTCCAAGTCTTAGCTTCTTCCGGCGTCATGCGCGCGAAGGACATGATGACGATGAGGTCGCCGACTTTGCCGAGGTGCGCGACGGCACCGTTGAGGCAGAACTGGCGGGAGCCTGCGGGCGCGGGAATCGCGTAGGTTTCGAAGCGATGTCCGTTCGAGATGTTTCCGACGAGAATTTTTTCATTCGGAAGCATGCCGATCATGTCCATGATTTCGGAATCGATGGCGAGGCTGCCTTCATAGTGCAATTGCGCGTCGGTAACTTCGGCACGCAAAATTTTGGAATGAAGAATATCTAAAAGCATGGTGTTTAGGCGAAAGGGTCAATTATATTAGGGCCTTGCAGAAATTCATCAAGAAAGAATCAATTCCGCCCGCGAGCTTTTGTCTCCAACCGCAAACCAACAGAAAAAAGCGTTCCCGCAAATCTCTCCGCAGGAACGCCTCTTTAAGCCCTAAGGGTTAGGCTCTTTTTCCGCGGCGTCTCCGCGAACCGGCAAGCGCCAAAGCACTCAATCCTGCAAGCAAACCAAACACCGAGGGTTCGGGGATGGCTTGAGCAAGCGACGACATAATACCAAGGGTCCCGCCGGCTTCTCCCGAGAAGTACAAAAGAAGCGAATTGTTGCCGAGGTTCGAGAAATAATCGCTCGCCGACAAATAGCTCTCTTCGGAAACACCATTCGCGGCGCTGAAGATTTGAGAATGCTCTCCGCTTCCGAGAATCAGTTCATCGACTCCCGTAAAGAGGACCATTTTCCCGCCGTCCGCCAAGGTATTGGCTTGCTCCAAGGCGGACGCGCCCAGAAGCACGGACTGCTCCAGCGTCACCGTACTGCCCATGATAACGCCGCCGGCGGAGACTTCGAGCGTCGCGCCGTTGGCCAAGATGAGGTCGGCATTCAAGCGCGCTCCCGCTCCGAATTCGGCAGTTCCCGTAACACGAACAGTTACTTCGTTAGCCTCGGTTTCCTCCGTTCCCTTGTATGCGGACAGCCGGACGCCGTCAGCCAAGTTCAAACCAGACAGACCGAACCCATCACTTTCATTGAGGAGAACAAATTCCCCGCCGGCAATTTTCAGAGAATTAACGGCAAATTCGGAAGACACCGTCATCTTCCCGGAGCCGGATTTTACAATATTGCCCAAAGCAGCGTTACTGTCGGCATGAATGCGTCCCGAAACCGTCAACGAAGCGCCTTCTGCGACATCGTAAGTCAGGGTACGGGCATTTCCGCCGCGCAGTCGTGTGTTTGCGGAGATAACATTGTCTCCGGCGGTAACGTTAATCACGGCGTCTTTGTCGAAGTCCATCGCCGCCGAGTAAGCCGATCCGCTGTACGTCCCGCCGTCACCCGTCACGTTCGCGCCGTTCTTAAGGGTGAGTCCCCAGGATCCCATTGTCTGTCGGGTCGTTCCAAAGTTCAGGGTCCCGCCGTCCACGGTAATTGTTTTTCCGGTGACGCCGTAATTCATCATATCCGAACCGGAGCCGCTGAAGTTCAGGCTTCCGCCCCGGGTAACGGAAACATTCACCGCAAGCGCCTGATTGTTGTTGCCGGAAACCGTCAGAGCCGTGCCGTTACCGACAATAAGATTGCCTCGAAAGTTGGTCGAATTGCTACTAATCGTGTAAGCAGTTCCGTTCAGGAGCAATGCGGAGCCGGCCTGTGTCACCAGCGATGAGCCGATGGTTTTCCCGTTGGTATCCAAGGTCGTGCCGGCGGCTACTTCCAAGATCCCTCCGGAAACATTATTAAGCAGGCGGTAAACGCTGTTTTCGCCTTCTTTCGCTCCTAAATTCAGAATAATTTTCCCGCCGGAAATCGTCGTCACTCCGGTATAGGTATTCTGCGCGGCGAAAGTCAGCGCCCCGCCACCGGCCTTAGTAAGTCCGGCGTCTCCGCTGATAACTCCGGCAATGGTCCCCGAGCAATTGCCGTTTGCATGGATTGTCGTGGAAGCCTCTAAGACAACATCATTCCTCAGAACCGTATTCTGCCCGTTAAACACCAACTGGGCCTCTGCCGCCGCCAGACGAATGGCGGAAGCGTCGCTGAATGCGGAGGTGTTTACCTGCAAACGCCCCGTCGCCACCGTGATGTCTCCGGTAATCTTAGCGAAATTGAACCCGACGCCATTGTCCGCCGCAAGATTCAGCACGACATTTCCGGCACCGCTCACGTTGTCGAATGCGGTAGAGACAGTGTTTTGCTCTGTCGTCTTATCCGTCATGACAAGCGTAGCGTTCTCGCCGACCTTGATAGCGGCGACCGCTTTGAGTGAATTCTCAGAAAGCCGTAAGGCGGTATTGCCGGAAAAATCCCAGCTGACTCCGCTACCGACAGTCAACGTCCCGCTCACCGTCAGGTTCCCTCGGGTTACCAAGTTGACGTTATCCGCCACGGACAGATTGTTGACGACAATGTCACCCTCTAAGTCCAGCTCGGCATCAGAATCGAAGCGCACGTTGTCATAACTGACAAAGCTTGTGTTAAACGTACGTTCCTCACCCCAAGCCGCATCCATGCGAGTCGTCTGCCACGCTTCATCGGCGGAAGCGGTCATCCAAGTTCCGTTGGCCCCGCCGTTCCAAACGAGATTCCAATTGTCCACGGAATAGGAAAAGGAGCCGTCCATTCCCAAAGAGAGGCTTACGTGGCCCATATCGGCAAGAGAAGTGCCGTTGACGGTAAAATTGCCTGCGGTCAGAGCTGTCCAATTCTCCAATGCGGAATCGAAGAGAGTGTATGCAGTGTCCTCTGCCAGATTACCCAATGCCAACACTGCTTTCTCGGAGAAGGTGAAGTTGTTCACCGTCAGGCTACCGTTGGTAAAATCATAATTGCTGATGTCCAACGTCCCGCCGCTTACCGTCACGCCGGAAGCGGTACCCAACATATTGAACGCATTGCCCGTAAACGCCAGCGTGCCGTTTTGCAGCTCAATGCTCCCGTTGAAATTGGCGGAATTGCCGCTGAACGTTTGCTTGCCTTCGCCGGTCTTTATCAGGTTGAGATTGCTCATCACCTCTCCGTGGAAGGTATAATTACCGCCCGCCGCCGTATTGATGGTCAGCGTGTTGAGCGACTTCCCCACCGTAGCGGGAGCCGACGTATCACCTGTGTTCCACGCCTGTTTTTCCCCGATGGAACCGGAGAAAAGCTTGGCCTGCGAGCGGTCGCCTTCCGCGGACTCAATCCCGGCGATTGTTGCCTTGGAAGTGTTGATGCCTAAGCCGATATGCGCATCGGAAGACTGGGCGTCCTTCAACGAAATAACGGCATTCTGTGCGATATCCGCATTGCCGAGGATGATAAAGGCAGAGCGCTTCCCTCCGTTATTGCTCTCACTGAGCGCGATGGTGCCTGCAAAATTGCCGGCCGCATCCGTTTCGTTCCCCAGCTTAAACACGGTACTCCATGTGGAAGCCGCATTTTTCCGGAGCATGAGGGTCGAATCGGTAACACTCGATCCCAGATGAAGCGAGTCTATCGTGAAAGAGCCCGAGTGATGCTTGTCCTGAATAACTGCGTTGTTGCCGTTCAAACGAACTGCTCCCAAATAAAGCGAACTCGTCATTTCCGCCCGGTCGTTCGATTGCAGCGTCGCGCCTGCGCCCAGTTCCACCGTCGCAAAGTGCTTCTCTGCTCCCGCCGCGGCGGTGTTGTTCCACACGGTAAGCGTCTTGCCGGCGGCAATGGACAGGGTATCCAGCAACATCGGTCCGTCCAAAGTCACCGTACCGTCAATCAGACTCAGCGTGCGGGTCTCCGTGTCGCCGATAGCGCCGGAGAGAGTCGCGAGCGTGTTGGCCGTTCCGTTGGAATTATCCGCAGTAATAATGCGGCCTCCGTTCGCGAAATTGATTTCGCCTCTCAGCTTCGCGGAGTCCATAGAGACACCTGCGCCTTTCCCTATAGAAATGTTACCGGTAAGCGTGGCTTGATTCAGAGTCACGGTAGATTGATCTACGGAAATATTGCCCGTCATGCCGATACCGCTCAGCGTCACCTTAGAATTCGCTTCCGCCGTTACGTTCGCGGTAAGCGAAGAGTTTTCCACCGTCAGCGTCCCGGCATTCACACGTACCCCTTCGGAGAAGCTCGCATTCACCCCGAGCGTCAGATCGCCATCGGCCACGGTGAGCGCCGTGCCGTTCAAACTTCCGGAACCGTTTAACCCGTACAACGCATTCACACTTAGCTTTCCGACACTAACAGCGTCGTTCACCGTAATAATCTCCCTGCTGTCGGCAAAGCTCTGTCCGGAGGCATTCAGCATCACATCGCTTCCTGCAACATAGACCAAGGTCCCTTCCGTTCCGTCCTTTTTCCAATTCACATCTCCGGTATTCCATAGACCGTTGTTTTCGGCGGAAGACCAGAAGAAACGTGTGTCGTTGCCCACGGTCAAAATCACCTTCCCGTCGCTGTTACGCAGAGAAAAACGGCCGTCCTGGTTGTCCGCCAGCGTAAAAGTCGTGTTAACGCCGTCGATAAGCACGTACTCGCCCTTTTCCAAATCGCCAAGAAGATTGAGCGCGAGATCGACAACGGCGGAGTCCGCAACAATGTTGCTCGTGAAAAGCGTCGTGTAGTCTTGGAGCGTCGCGTCAGAAAAATCGAAGTGCAAAGTCAACGCGGAGGACTGTGTTCCCTCCGACTTGTTCATGAGGATGCCGCCGAGCGTGTAATCCTTGGTACCGAGCAGTCCCAGCGTAAAACTGTCCGTCCCCGTAATAGAAACGGTATCAGCCGTTGCTGCGGGAGCTTCTAAAGTCAGGTTCGATCCTGCTGCTGCGACAATCTTACCGCTGAAGGTAGCCTCGGAAGCCCCTGCCCCGAGAATCACCTCGGAGGCAGCTCCGAGATTCAAGGTACCGCTACCGACAAGCCCGCCGGACAAATGCAGGACGCCGCCGTTGGCAGTGGCAAGATTCAGCGAACTCTCCAAACCTTCAGCCATCGCCACCGCCCCGCTCAATTTGTTGGTGATATTATAGCTTTGAATCGTAGAAGCGTTTCCGGCCGCAATATCGTTGGCATAAGTATACTCAATATGCGACTGGTTGGCCGTGCCCGTACCTGCCAGACGCAAGATAAGACTATCCTTCAGCGTTACCGATCCGGTACCCAAGGCCGTGGAAGTCTGACTTAACGCTTTACCGCCGTCGAGGCGCAAAGCGAATTTGTCGTCGTTGTTCCCGTTTCCGTTGGCAATCACAAGATTACCGAAAGTATTGGCCGAGTCCGCCGTGATTGTCATCCCCTCGTTCCCGCCGAAGGTCAGCGTTTCGTTTCCGGTCTTACCTAAGATTCGGCCGCGAATCGTTCCGCCCAGCTTTCCCCTGATACCGTAAGTGGCCATGCTCGGAGCCGTTTGCAAATCGCCGTAAATCCAGCCGTTATACCCCTGCAGAGTTCCCGCCGAACTGGAAGCAATCGTTGCATGGCCCGCCAAGGTAACACTCCCGTAGACCGTTGATCCGCAATCGACGGCAAGCGCGCCGGCCTTCAGCGACGACGCATAAAGCTGCCCGTCAACAGCTCCCTCAAAGCCCGAGCCGCTAATAACAAAATTCGCGGTTGTACTGACGGCACCGGTCTGACCGTATTTCAGGATATTGGTTATTTTTGCCTGAGAACCCGACGCCACTTCAATCGTGGCCTTGGACAATGCATTTAAGTTATTCCACGTGTTATAGGTGTCTAATTTAAGGCTTCCGATATACAAACGCGTATTATCGACCAATGAAACAGTCCCTTCAAAAGCCGTCGACTGATTGCTGAACACCGTCGAAGCACCGGAAGAAATTTCCACGGTTCCCGTACCACGCACCGTCTGAGGGAGAGCCGAACCGCCTAAATTTTCGTCCGTACACTTCCGCATCTCGATACGCAGGGTTCCGGATTCCCCCACCCAAATCGTCGAATTCGAGCCTCCGATGCCGCCTTCATGGACGTTTACGTTGCGGCCCGTTGTTTTGGCAATAACCTTGCCTTCTTCAATGACAAAGGTTCCGGTCCACGCGCTATTATGAGCCACGTCTAAGGTTCCGGCACCCGACTTTACCACCTGCAACTGCCCGGCATTGAGCGAATCGTTTAGCACGCCGTCGGCAAATTTAACGGTTTTTCCGTCCGTAACATCCACCCGAAGCTGCGACACTGCAGAGCCGTTATTGATAACGAGCGCTCCGCTTTGCACGTCGAGATTGCGGACGGTAATATTGCGTCCGTCCGTATACAAGGTCGCTCCCCGCTGTAATGTAACGGACGCTGCGGCTGCCAAAGCCTCCGTATCGCCGACATGGATTGCGATATCGCCGGAGCTGTTCGCCGTCTCAAATTTCAGTGCGCCGCCGGCAACAATATCGCCGCTGAACGCATTTTTCCGGGCAAAAGTAACGGAGCTCCCCGTCATCCCTTGGCCGTCCAGATACATCGTTTGAACGGAATCCAATGCGGTATCAAGCGTCAGATTCCCGGCGCCGCCGAAGCGGTAGGCATCCTTGACCGTCAATTGGCCGGTGTAAATCAAATCCCCGTAGGCTCCGAGCGCCAACGTGCTCTGGCTCGTATTCACGGCCATATTGTCCACTCCGAGCGCCAACACACCGGAAGATCTCTCTTTCAGAACGGCAAACTGGTTTTCGTTCATCACGCTGATGGCATTCCCGTATCCGATCGAGATACGCGCACTCCCCAGAGCACCCTCGGCGTAGGAAAGCATATTCCCAAGCCCCAGGATATGAACATCGCCGGTAAAATTATTTTGCGTATTCGCCAAATGCACCGTCCCGCCGGACCATTCATTCCCGATAAGCAAATCAACGTCGCCCGTCAGCAGGAAGTTCACCGTGAGCGTTCCGCCCCCGCCGCCGAGGCGCCATACCTGTCCATATTCCGCATCATTGACGGCATTGAGCGTTTGCGTCGTTCCCGCGGCCCCGTAATTGACGTCTCCCCAAGCACCGATGATGAGATTTTGATGGTTCTGCAAATTGAGCTGTTCCGTGCGATCCGCAGTTAATGCTAAAACACCGGACGATTCGTTGCTGACAAGCTCCAGAACAGAAGCGGCGTCTTTCCCCTTAACGCCGAGAAAACCCTGCGATTCGACAAGCCAAGAACCGCCGAAATCCGAGCCGTCGTTCACACCCAAACCGCCGGCAGAAACCGTTCCGCTCCCGACAGTCAAGCTTCCGTCCACAATGAAATTACCCGAGCCGGTCTTGGTGAAAACGGAATCTGCGTCTCCGCGGATGTTACCTTGCATCATCGTAGGCACGGGCGACTCCATGGACGCCGTCATACTCGCGTTTCCGTTAAGCGTTACATTCCCGATGAGAGAGGTTCCGCCTTTCGACAAATCAAGTCGGGAACTGCCGGCAACGGATTCCGACGCCGCGTTTACCAATTGGTTGATAACAAAGGTGCCGCCGGATTGCACCACGACATCGCCACTCATCAGAGCATGGTGCGACAAGCGGAACGTCGCCCCGCTTGCGACGGTAAGCGTTGCACCTTCCAACGAGGCATAAGTCCAATCTCCCTTGTCAGTGATATTGACATGGGGCGTATTAATCCCTTCAAGAACTAGGGTTCCGGCCTCCACCGTGTAACCGCCGACATTGGTATTGTTGCCGGTCAGCGTCCAAGTTCCCTCGGCGTTGTTGTATTTTACCGCTAACTGTGCCGTGCTGTTTTTCCCTTCATCCACGAAGCATCCGGCAAATATGCCGGTTCCCGTATAGGTGAAGGTCGCCAGCCCGGGAGCCGTTTCTCCAAGCGGCGTCTTGTTGCCGATTCGCGCCCCGGTTCCGGAGCCTTCCTGCTTAATCACGCCCCAAGAGAGATCGTGTCCGTTCAGATTGAGCAAACCGCCCGCATTGCCGAAGGTAAAAGTATCCCCGGCCACGGAATTAGTCTTAAACTGATTGTCTCCCATCAGAACGACGATGGCGACACCCGCTTCCAACCGTACGGACGATGCCGCATAGCCGTCCTCGCGATTCAAGCGTGTTTCACCGACATTCCCAAGCGAACAGGAGACAATATTGCCCTCGGCATCGTAGCTCACGTCGTACACGGTCGTCCCGCCGCCCACGCGCAAAACAGCGTCGTTATTACCGCTTCCGGCAATGGTCAGCGTTCCCTCGCCGACCTTACGCCATTCTTCGCTTGCCGTCGCCGTAAGGTTCAAAGTCAGGTTTGCCCCCAAATTCACGACAAAGCCGGCACTGTTGAAGGTAAATCCGGCCTCTTTCTCCGTGAGAGTCCAAGTTCCGCTATCCCATGTGATTGCACCGGCTCCCATGTTCACGTTGCCCTGCAACTGAATCTCGCGAGACCTCGTATCGCCTTCGGCGGAAGAAAACGTCAGCCCGAGCTGACCGTAAACGCCGTTCGCCGATCCGGCTCCCGTGTACTCCAGAGAGACTTCTCCCTGCGTCAATGTACCCTTGCCGGAAGCCGCATCCTGGACGCCCCAGAGAATCGTTTCCTCTCCGACAAATTTGTCCGCTGCCACGGTGTACGAATCGATGAACTTTGTGGTTTCCGTCGCATTAAAACGCACGAAAAGCACGTTGGAATAGGACATATTGGTGTACGCGGCAGAGCTAAATCCCATCTGCACAAAACGATTATTTTCCGCATCCCAAGCATACACCGGGCTACCGCTATCACCGTGCAAAGCTCCGATTTCAAGCGGCGGGCGAACATCCGTCGCAGTATCAAACTCGCGGTTGTGCGTGAGGATTTGCCAGGTGTCGGCATTAATTTTACTAACGGAGGAGACGTTAATCATTCCGCCCATCGCCTGACCGTTCGTATTCACAGTCTCGCCGGAAGTATTTGCATATCGCCCATGTCCCAATCGATACAACCATGTACCGACTTCCAAGCCGGACATAAACCCGTTGTCCGCGTACGGCGTATAAGCCACCTCGGTCACGATTTTATTAAGGCGCTGAATACTCCAGTCGATGCTGCTGTTCGGGGCGGCTTTGTAACCGGCGGAAGTATAGACGACACTGTAATTGCCGTTTTCCGTCAGAAAATAAACCGGATTCTCCTCGCAGTGCATCGCGCCCATCACGTACTGCGGCGCTACCAGGCCGGCCCCACCCATTGACGTAAAGCCGACAAGCGAGTTGTACGTCCCGACCTGAGCGTACGAATCAAGATTCGGCATCAGCGCGATGGAGGGATTTTTGACCGACGAGCCGTCC
>JAFYWY010000066.1 GCA_017546455.1 Opitutales bacterium | reverse complement strand
TGAAATTATGTGCAAATCGCCGACGGTGCGTCTGCTCTGCGTTACGGGCGGCGGTCCGGTCGTCAAGGCGGCGATGAATTCCGGTAAGCGCGCTATCTGCGGCGGCCCGGGCAATCCGCCGGTCGTCGTCGACGAAACGGCAGACCTTGCCAAGGCGGCCCGCGACATTCTCGCCGGTGCGGCATTTGACAACAATTTGCTCTGCTGCGGCGAAAAGGAAGTTTTCGTTGTTGAAAGCGTCGCCGACCAGTTGCTCGCCGAATTCGGCAAGCTCAAATGTGTACGCCTTACGCGCGAACAGATGGACGCCGTTGTGCGCGAGTGCTTCCTGCCGTACGACGGCAAGGGCTACCCGCACCCGAAGAAGGAATTCGTCGGCAAGGACGCAGCCGTTATCGCGAAGGCCATCGGCTTGGATGTTCCCGCAGATACGGAAATGCTTTTCGGCGAAACCGACGCGGATCACCAGCTCGTTCAGGGCGAACAGATGATGCCGGTTATGCCGATCGTGCGCGTTCCCTGCTACAAGGCCGCAATTAAGGCGGCGCTGCAGGCCGAACACGGCTTCCGCCATACCTGCGTCATGCACTCGAAAAATGTCGATCGCCTCACCGAAATGGCGCAGCGCTGCGATACGACGCTTTTCGTTAAGAACGGACCCTCGACGGCCGGTCTCGGCCTCGGCGGGGAAGGCTTCCTGAGCTTTACGATTGCAACGCCGACCGGCGAAGGCGTGACGACTCCGATGACGTTTACGCGCTCCCGCCGCTGCGTCATGGTCGAAGGCCTGAATCTCTACTAAAACCGATTCCGGAATCTCCGATGCGCATCGCAATTATCAAAGGCCATGTGACGGCGACGGTGAAACACCCGACGCTGGAAGGCTGGCGAATGCTGATTGCGCAACCGGTGACTCCGGAAGGCACGCCCGACGGACCGCCCCAGATCGTTATCGATACTTTGGGTGCGGCGCCGGGACAGAAAGTCGTCATCAACAGCGACGGAGCCGAGGCTCGTCGCCTGGTTAAGGCCAAGCACTCGCCGGCGCGTTGGACGGTCATGGGCATCGTCGATGCCCCGAAGGAAGGAGCGGAACAGGAGCAATAATGAGAACGGGAACGGTTATCGGTCGTGTCGTTTGCACGGTGATGCATCCGGCTTTTCGCGGGGACACGCTTGTCCTCGTGCTTCCGTGGAATACGAAAACCTGGAATGCCGGAGGAAAGTCCGATTTCGACGCCTCGCTGGTGGCCTACGACGAACTCGGCGTTGCCGACGGGCAAGTCGTGGCTTTCGCGGAGTCCGGGGAAGCGGCTGCGGCGCTCAATCCGCCGAAACCCGTTGATGCTTACTGCGCGATGATCTTGGATTCCGTCGAATACGACGCGAAAGCCTAAGCTTCCTCAGTACTTAAATCTTGGGAGGAGATTTAACGATTCGAATGAAAAGCGTCTCGACAGAAAACGATGTCGGGGCGCTTTTGGCTTACCCGCTTTCCGCGTGTTTCCCCGCGCGAAATATTCTGTGGTGCGGATTGAATTTTCCTAACGGAATCCTAACTTTCGGTCACTTGACTTTCCTTTAGAAACTTAGGATTCTGTTAAAACTCTTTTAATTTTTTTAAGGATTTAACCCAAATCAAGTAACACTATGACAATGCTACTTCTTCAAGTCTTCGGCGGCTTGGCAATTTTCATCTTCGGGATGAAATTGATGAGCGACGGCCTCCACAATGTTGCCGGAGACAAAATGCGAACGGTTCTGCGCCTTTTTTCCGCGAATCGTTTTGTCGGAATCCTTTCCGGCGCAACCGTGACGGCGGTCATCCAATCCTCGAGCGCGAGCACCGTCATGGTGATCGGCTTTGTCAATGCCGGTTTGCTGACGCTCGTCCAGGCAATTGCCATTATTTTCGGTGCCAATATCGGGACGACGATTACCGCGCAGGTCGTGGCCTTCGACATCGATTGGATTATCATGCCGTCGATTATCCTCGGTCTCCTGCTGAGCTTTGTGCCTGCGCGTTCGGTTCGTAATTGGAGCGAAACCGTCATCGGTCTCGGCTTTATCTTCCTCGGGATGACGTTGATGAGCACCGAGCTTAAGGCTTTGGCCAAGGACCCGGCATTCATGGATCTTTTCCAAACCTTCAAGTGTGCTCCGATTGACGGCGTTATTCCGCCGTTTGCGCTTCTCGGTGCTATCGGCGTCGGTGTTGCCGCTACCTTCGTCGTGCAGAGCAGCTCGGCGGTTTCCGGTATCGCCATTGCGCTTGGCGTCAGCGGGCTCGTCGATATTTACACGGCGGTTGCTCTGATTCTCGGTTCCAATATCGGAACGACGGTGACGGCTCAGCTTGCTTCGCTTACGGCCAACCGCGTTGCCAAACAAACCGCGCTTGCCCACACGCTCTTTAACGTGCTCGGCGTTATCATTATCGTAGCGACTTTCTGGTTTACGATTGACGGCGAACCGATCTTCTTCAAGGCCGTCCGCTGGTTCTCGGGAACGGAAGGGCTCGCTCCGGAAGTTGCGCGTGAGCACATCGGCCGCGAAATTGCTAACGCCCACACGCTCTTCAACGTGACGGCCACTATCGTGCTCGTTGCCTTCATCCCGCTTTTGGCAAAAATCTGCGAAAAGGTTATTCCGCTCGAAAAGGAAAAGACCAAGTTCCAGCGCCTCGAACCGCACTTGCTTTATACGCCGTCCATCGCGCTTGCCCAGACTGCCGGAGCACTGCGTAAGATGCTGAAAAAGTCCTGGAAGATCGTCGATTGTGCGCTCTGCCTTTACAATCGAAACGATGAAAAAAATCAGGCAGTGCTCAAGCAGTTGGAAAAGCGCGAAGCCGATGTCGACGAACGCCAGAAGGACATCACCGAATACCTTTCCAAGCTCATGCAGGTTCAGTTGACGACGGAAGAAGCCGAACAGATTCCGTTGCTCCTGCACTGCACGAACGATGCGGAACGTCTCGGCGACCTCGCGAGCGACATTCGCGACATCATGAACCGCGTTCAGCAGAACAAGTACAAATTCAGCGAAAAGGCGGAAGCGGAGTTTGCCGATTTGCATGCGCTGTTGAGTGAACTTGCCGATATGGCAATTCGTCTTCTCGAAAAGAAATCCCGCGACACGCTCATCGAAGCTAAGGTGACGAAGCGCAAGATGAAGGATATGCTCAATCAAGTGGAAGCCGAGCACATGTCGCGCGTCAACGGCGGTACTTGCCTGCCGGAAGTCAGCATCCTTTATTTGGAACTGCTTGAAAATCTGCGTAAGGTTTACAAAAACGTCGCCAACATTATCGATCGCGCGGAAATGTTCTACGACAAGCTGCCGAAGCAGCGTGCCGAAGTTCACCACCTCGCGTAATCTTACACGATTTCGAAACAAAAAACGTTCCCGCGGGGATTGCCTCACGGGAACGTTTTTTTATGCGTTTTCGGTTATTGTGCGCTGCCGGCGGGGAGCAATTCTATGGTTACCCGCTCGTAGCGCACGGTTTCTCCGCTGGCGGAAGTGAGTTCCAAGACCTTTCCGGCATCGTCGAGACGGTAGTTGTAGCGGACATTTCCGTCGAAAATCAGCAAGTCTCCGGAGTGGAGGAAGCGTCCCTGGATACGCGATTCATCGTTGTCGTGCCGGGTGGCAAGCGTGTAGTTGCCGCCCTCCCAAAATCCGATGAAGACGCTTGCTCCGGCGGGAACGCTCTTCCCCTGCGCATTGGCGACCCAGCCGCCGAGAAGGCGATTCTGCTCGGAAAGCTTTTCGGCGTTACTTGTGCAGGAGCTCCCCGTAAAACAGGCAAGGGCGAAGCAAAGGGCTTGGAGGAAACGTTTTTTCATAACGCGGCAAGTTTAGAGGAAAGCCGAAGCGGCTGTCAAAGTTGCAGAATAAAAAACGCTCCCGCCCGAGGGACGGAAGCGTTCTTTGGGTCGAAGCGGATTTACGCTTAGAGGATGACGAATTTGACCATGCAGTAGCCGACGGGAGCGACGAGGACAAGGCTGTCGAGCAGGTCCAGGGCGCCGCCCATGCCGGGGATGGTTGCGCCGGAGTCTTTTTCTGCTGCCTGGCGCTTGATGACGCTTTCGATGAGGTCCGAAACGACGCTTGTTGCGGCAAAGGGAATCGCGCAGAGAGCGCCGGCCAACGGCGAAAAGGCGAAGCCGTCGGAGAGGATGATTTTTCCGGTTTCGGGATGGATTCCGCCCGTGGCTCCGGGAACGCATTCCCACGCGCCGAGGGCGTTCAGCGCCCACACCGTGCCGGCGCCGACGAGCATCGAGAGCAGAACGCCGCCGGCGACGCCTTCCCAGGTTTTTCCGGCGGAAACATTCGAAGCAAGCTTGTGTTTGCCGAAGAGCTTGCCGCCGAGCAAACCGCCGACATCCGTGAATTTGGTCGAAAGCAGAATCCAGACGCAGAAGAATACGCCGTTCATTTCGTTTTCAAACTGACCGATGAGAAGGGCGAAGAAACTGACCATGAAGGGCAGGTAGAGCAGGCCGAGACCGGTGGAAAGTTGCCCGATAATCGAGGGGAGGCGCCAGCTTGCATTCTTTTGAAGGCGGATGACGGAGTAAACGCTGAAGAGCATGACAACACCCGCCGGGATGAGCATCGTGATGTCCGTTCCCGTCGTTACTTCGCCTTGGGAGGCGCCGTAGTAAATGGCGGGGATGAGGAGGGCGCCTCCGACGAGACCGACGAATTTACGCGGGTTGCCGCCGAATTCCGGCTTGGCGACGAGGCGGTAAAATTCGAAGAGTGCGAGTGTCGAAACGAGCGTGGCGAGCCCGATGACGCCGTAGATTCCGCCGAAATAAACTGTGCAGAACAGGATGGAGAGGAGGAGGATGGTGCTGAATGTTCGTTTGAGCATGGGAAGGGGTGTTAGTGTTCGTCTTTTTGAATCTGTGCAGAGGTTTTTCCGAAGCGGCGTTCGCGCGAGGCGTAGAAGGCGAGTGCCTTGTCGAGTTCGGCTTTGTCGAAATCGGGCCAAAGGACATCGGTGAAATACAGTTCCGCATAGGCGGCCTGCAGGAGCAGGAAATTGCTGAGGCGAATTTCTCCCGAGGTTCGGACAATCAGATCCGGATCGGGCATGCCGTCCGTCCATAAGTACTTCGAGAACTGTTCCCAAGCGGGGGCGGTATCGCCGGAGAGCTTGCCGCTGCGGACGTCGGTCGCGTAGAGCTGAGCGGCGCGCAGGACCTCGTCGCGGGCTCCGTAATTGAGAGCAACGGCGACCGTATGCTCGGAAAACGCGGAAGTTTCGGCTTTGACCGCTTCGACGGCTTCGCGGATAGCCTCCGGGAAAGGCGACAGATCGCCGATCGTGCGCAGGCGGATTTTATTTTTAATGAAAAGATTTTTCTGTTCGGCAAGGAAGCGGAGCATCAGCCCCATCAGCGCCTGAATTTCTTCCGCCGGACGGTTCCAGTTCTCCGAAGAGAAAGCGTAGAGCGTGACGCATTGAATGCCGGCACGAAACGCGTTTTCAACCGTACGGATGACGGCTTCCGTTCCCGCAAGGTGGCCTTCGGAGCGCGCTTTCCCGCGGGATTCCGCCCAACGCCCATTGCCGTCCATGATGAACGCAACGTGCCGCGGAATTCGCTGTTGAGGGAACAAGTTCATAGCTCCTTTATAAAACGCCAAAGCGTTCCCGCTGGCAATTTGAAAATCCCGGGAACGCCTCTTTATTCAATCTTCCCCTTGAGGGAAGCTCTAGAAATTCCTTTTTTAGATTTGGTTTCAAGCTTTCTTCCTCCCTGCTCGTCAGAATGTGTGCACCGGAGGTGCACTACATGGGATAACCGTGGGTGAAGACGTAGTCGGAACCCGCGGATAATCCATAAAAACAAGCGCCGCAAAATGACAGGCAAAGCT
>JAFYWY010000065.1 GCA_017546455.1 Opitutales bacterium | reverse complement strand
GCGGAACAGGCGACCCAAAACAGCGTTTCTTGGGCAAGCCCTGCCTGCGGCGCACCACGCGTGAAGTAGATTTCGTGCGTGCTTGTGCCGACTTCTTCCCAGGCATCGGAATTCGCGTCGTAGCTGACTTTCCAGACAATCGTCGCGTTTTCAAAATAGCCGACCGTTCCCGCAGGCACCGGAGCCGGAATCTCGATGCCGTTCCCGCGCTCTGACCACGCAAGCGTGTAGGTATTTGTCGAGTTCCCCAAGGTAACAAGCGCTTGGATGCGAGAGGGAACCGTGGAATCCGGCAAACGGAACGTCGGCACCAATTTCAATTTCGAGCCGCTTTGGAAGGCCACCGGATTGGCTTGGCGCGTGCGCGAAAGCACCCAATCGCTTCCCGTGAACGCCGCGCCGCAGTCTTGCGTCACGGCAAGCTCCGTTCCGCCGTCGCCGGCATTCAAATTAACTTCCGTAAGGCTGATGACTTCACGCAGTTCAAACGCACCCACCAAAGGACCTTTCGTGTTCGTCGTGTTTTCGGGAACAAACGAAATCTGAAGCGCGCCGTTATCCGTCGCAGTAAACGTCAGCGACACCTCTTCGATATCCGCAACGCTCTCGCATTCCGGGGCCGTAAAACCGAAAGCGGCGTTACGGCTCGGTCCGCTAACCAAAACCGTATAATTTGCGCTTCCGTCATCCGGACGCTCCAAGTGCTTCCACTTAAGCCTGTATCTTCCGGCAGGCACCTCATCCAAAGTGATTACAAGACCGTAGCTGCCGTTGCGGGCACACAGCTCGTAGTAGCCGGGACTCCAATATTCGATTTCCGAACCCGCGTAGGCTTTCCACGCGGAGCTTTCCGCCGGCGTGTAGAAGGTATAATTCAGGCGTTCTCCGAACCAAGCCGTGTTATGCCACATGTTCTGTTGCGAAGACCAAGTCGGAGCAGGCAAGCTCAGGATGTTTGTCGCCGAATCGTCGCCGCTTTCCGTTGTTTCGTTTGCCGCTGCGGCGACGCTGTATGCTGCGCTTGCGCCGCGAGCCTGCGGCGGATCGTTCGGGTCGAGCGGGTCGGTGCCGTCGAGGAATTCGAGGTAATCGGCGATGCCGTCGCCGTCGGAATCCCAAGGATCGGTTGCGTCGGCGGGATTGGTTCCCGCGACAATTTCTTCGGCATCGGTCCATCCGTCGCCGTCGGAGTCGTTTTCTAAGATTTCGGAGAGCGCGAGGAGCGTTCCGGTAAGTCCGGCAAACGCCAGCGCTCCCGTGGTCCACGGCAACCAGAGGCCGTGATGTTTATGCAGTTTAGAAGGTTTCATCGTTTTTATGAGTTGAATTTTCGTCGCACGTTTCGAGCCCCTTGCCCGAGTGTGCGGGAATAAGTGTATCAATACCCCCGCGACCAATGTTCACAAAATCTTCCCAAAATGCATTTTTTTGAAAAAATTTTTAGTTTTTTCGAAGGAATCCACGAATTATACCCATTGCACGAATTTTGCCTGCGGCAGCGAGAGGTGAGCAGGAAGAGGAAAATTTCTCTCCCGCCATTCGTGTAATCAGTGAAATCCGTGGATGATTTTTACTTAGTTTTCTTCCCGCGAGAACGGATTTTCAGCCAAAGGAAAAGGCCGACAAAAATCACAATCACTCCGCCCCAAAAAGTATACAGCCAACGAAATCTCGAATCCGAGGAAGCTGTATGCGAGTTTCCGCTGTCTGCTACGGCGCGGGGACTTATTCCGCTTGGCGTGCAGAGCTCCTCGCGCGCAGGATTTGTACGTTCATTCGCCTGCCTTTTTTCTTCGAGTTTTCTCAATTTCTGTATGAGTTGCTTCTCATAAGGGAGCTGAATCTCAATGGAACGCGAGAGTGTCAATCCGCCCTTCCTTAAAAGGCTTCTGTCATAGAGTTCAAGCATACGGGGAAGATTGTCGCGAAAATTATTAGCCAAAGCATCGATAAGATATCGGTCTTCAAGAATTCTGAGGATGCGCTTGTTTCGGTCTCGCGCAAATATGGCTCTCAGGTACTGTTCGTGGCTTTCCTGTGTTCTCGTCGCAATATACTCTTTTATACGCTCTTTAAGTTGCTTTTGTAGGCCCTCCAGACCTTTAGGTTGATACTCTTCATAGATATCGCGGAAGAGTTCTACCTCCATCTCAATGGCACGTACCTTGTCGGCAGCCCACTCCTCCGGCGTCCGATTCCCGATAAAAGAATCCACCCTGAAATCCAAATCCTTTATGAGCTTTAGCTTTGCTTCCAAATCCCAGACGCTACTGTTTTGCTTACTCGCCGTGACGGACTCATCATAGAAAAAAGCGATGTCTTTTTCTACGGAAATCCGTTTACCCAAGAGGTAGTTGTAGCGTTGTTCAAGCGGTGCATTTTCATCGTAAAGCTCGCGGAAATAGCGCGGATCTTCCGCAAAGAGATGCAAGGTTGAAGCTAAAGCTAAAAAAAATGAAACGTATCTTTTCATTGGTTATTCTTCTCCTTGTCGGGAAAATAATTTTTCGACTGTTAAAACGGCATCGTCTCCCTCTTCATTCTTCCGAAGAGTCGTCGTTTGAATTCTTGTAGGAAGACTTCCAGTCGCCGGCAAGAGCAAATTCTCACCGGCAGTTCCGGGATTATTAATATTCCATCTAACGGGACATCTCCAAATTAACTGCCCCAGTATGTTTTCTTGTTTCATCATGTAAGAATTGAAAGCTTTCTCATTGAAGTCGGCGGCAAAAAACGCCTTATCCGAGCAGCAATTCATTTCGTTCAGTTGACATGGCTTAGCTGGTGTATGTTCTATATTTATCCCACGCCCAGAAAATATCCCGCTTACTTCTTCCGGATATTCATCCTCCCAGTGATAAACTCCCTTAAAAGAAACATTTATCGGGTATACTTGAATTAAGTAGTAGTGTCCGTCTCTGTATTTTTTCCCTTTATAATCGATAGGGGTAAGTTTCCCTTTATCTAAGTCTAAATACTCATCTTCAGAAATCTCCTTGGCGAATTCAGATTCCGGGACCTTAAGGAAAAGATTCTTACTAAGTATCTCTCCGTCAGGGAAAGATACTTCGATTACTGAAGTCTCGTCTTTAACGTTGACTATTCTGATTGTCATTTCTTGCGCTCTCTTTCCTTGGGAGAGAACAATATTTTCACCTAATCTGACATCTTCACTCCCCTCCCAAGGTAGTTTGCTATAATCGCTCTTTCGAATTATTCTAATATCTGCATACTCTCCGCTACCAAATATACTTCTGTTTACAAGACACGCCTTTTTATAAGTTTTTCTTTCATCGTCATCATTAATTGTAAGAGCCCACTCTTCTTGATATGCAGTAAGCGCTTGCGGATCAATTCTCAACGTTCTCAGCGATTTTTTCACGGTAATCACAATGGAGAGATTGTAGGTTGCGCCGACATTGGAATAAGAAAGCGTAAGGGGGAGTCGATCTCCGAGTTCGCTACGCCACTGCGTTTGGGCGCTTTGCGTCGAGCCGTTTGCCGTCACGGAAAGCTCTGTCCCGCCGATGCTCACGCTCGCCGAATCGTCCGCAGTGACGCTAAGCTCAATGAGATTTCCGTCCGAAATTTCCAATCCGTCTTCTTTGGACAAAGTAAAGTTTTTCGAAAAATCATCGCCGACTGTTCCGCTAAGCGTAATCGTCGTGCGTGAAATTTCGTACGGACCTTCGATAATTCCCTCTTCGACAACGGGAACGATTTCAAGCTCCGGATCCGGCTTTTGCACGAGTTCAATCGACCCTACCAGCGGACCGCTCGTACTTGTGCCTGTCGGCATGAAAACAATCGTCACGTTATCCAAACTGTCCTGCGGGAGCGTGAAGTTCAGCGAAACGTCTTCGCCGCCTTCCGCTTGCGAGCGCTCGGGCGCGGTAAAGCTTTGCGATACGAGCACCTCCTCACCGATTTTTACGCTCACCGTGTAAGCGGTTTCGCCGCCGTCCGGACGCTTCATGTGTTTCCAACAAAGCGCGTATTCCCGTGCAGGCGGAGCGTTTAATGTAATGGCAAGGCCCTTGCAGTTGTTGCGGGCAAGTAAGTCGTAGTAGCCGACATTCCAGTATTCGAG
>JAFYWY010000064.1 GCA_017546455.1 Opitutales bacterium | reverse complement strand
GGTGTGTTTGCGCTCGGTTTGGCGGCGACGCGGAGAAAGCTCCGTCGCCCGCGAGGCGCTTAGGCGGCTTTGCCGCGGAAGACGAAGTAGACGGCGCCGACGAGGCAGAGGAAGGCCCAGAGGTAGTCCCAGCGCCATTTTTCGCCCATAAAGAGCAGGGCGAAGGGCACGAAGACGGCGAGGGTGATGACTTCCTGCATGATTTTGAGTTGCCCGAGTTCGAGGCCGCCGGTGTAGCCGATGCGGTTGGCGGGCACCATGATGAAGTATTCGAAGAAAGCGATACCCCAGCTCATGAGGACGGCGACCATCCACGGTGCCGTTTTCAGGCCCTTGAGATGCCCGTACCAGGCGAAGGTCATAAAACAGTTGGAAAGGACGAGCAGGGCTGCCGTTTTGAGGATTACCGCGTTCATGGATTTAGAGAAGTAAGGCGGGCATTCTTCTATAAATTGGTCCCGATATCAAGGTTGATAAACACACTTCTCGGCGCTACGACTGCGGGTTTTGCAGTTCTTCGAGGGCTTCCGTGATGATTTGCCTGCGGGAGCGGTTTTGCGTGCGTTCGCGCATGGCTTCGAAATAACGGCAGGTCGCCGGGATGCGTTCGGGGAAATGCAGGCGGACGATATTGGCGTAGGAGAGGAAGCAGAACCACGGGGAGCGGCGGCTTTCCATCGCAAGCTTGTAAAATTCGAGGGCGCGTTCGAAGTCGGGCTTCCCGTAAATCAGCGAGGTTTTAATCATCGTCACCTGCGCGGCGAGGGCGTAAACCTTGCCTTCGCCCGGGAAGCGTTTGGCCATTTGCGCGATGATGTCGAGGGCGGCTTCATAGGCCTTGCGGTGGATTTCGGCTTGGACTTTTTCGGCAACGCGTGCGCCGCCGCGCGCTTGGATAATCCACGACGGGAAGTCGAACGCGACGTAGTTGATCGAGTTTTCCCAGAAAAAATAATTTTGAGGATCGAGGGTGCGGGCAAGTGCCATCAGCGATTCGCAACTTTGCAGTTCCCGCGTACTCCAAAAATGGTAGGCGCGCAGCCAGGCGATGTCCGCCAAGACGGTGCGGAAACCGCCGATTGTACCGAGGATAACCCCCGTTCCTGCAGTTTCGGAAAGGGATTCCGCCGAAATTTCCGGCATGGTCGTTTTGACATAGTTCCAAGCCGGCTTTTCCAAAGGCGCCGAGGCGATACCCGCTCCCGCAAGCAGGAGCAGCGCGACGCCGTAGCGTTTCGCCCAATCAAAAATACAGTCCGCAAGCCAGTGCTTCATGGTAATGATTCCGGAACTACATTTCGCGGTGGCGGAAGCACCAGACCGTGACGAGGAGCAGGACGACAATCCAGACGGAGCCGTAGCCGAAAATCTCGGCAATCGTGCCGGCGGGAACGCCTTGGGCGTTGAGCGTCAGCTGCGGACCGAGGTTAAAGAGCTGGAGATTCGGGAGCAGTTTCGTCAGGGCTTCGGCGCCGCATTTGACGATTAACGAGGATTTTGCCGAGCCGGCGACATCCTGGAGAATATACTGGAGCTGGGCAATCAGCAGGCCGCAGAAGGAGACGATGACGGCATAGAGATAGGTTTGCGAAAAGCTCGTAAACGCGACGGTCATGGCGGCGACGATGCCGAGACGCAGCCACTGGAGCAGGGCAAAGATGCCGAGTCCGGAGAGGCTCAGAAACGGTTCCGGCATGCCGCGGGCGAGTGCGACTTGGGCGAGGGCGGGTTGACGCAATGCGAGTACGAGGGCGAGCAGGCCGGTCATAATCAGCGTGAAGACGCCGAGCAGGGCCCAAACACCGAAGAACTTTCCCAAAATAAAGGCGCGGCGGTTGACGGGCTTGGCTAAGAGCGTGATGGCCGTGCGGTTGTCGATTTCGGCGAAAAAGAGTTGGACGCTCATGACGACCGCGAGAATCGAGCCGAACAGGAAGAGCCCGCCGAAGCCGAAGTCGGCGATGAATTTCAGTTCCGAAGAGCCGAAATTAAAGCCGGTGATACCGACGGAGACGGCGGTCATCACGAGACCGAGCAGGAGCAGGAAGTTGAAAAATTTCTGCCGGACGGCTTCGAGGAAGGTGTTTTTGGCAATCCAAAATACGGCGTTCATTATTGCGGGTCCTTGGAAAAGTTTTGAATGAAGAATTTTTCGAGCGAGAGGCGCGGGTGCGAGACGGCATCGAGAGTCGCGCCGCGGGCGCGCAGGAAGGCGTCGAGCTCGGCAAAGTCTTTTTCGGAAAAGGCATCAAGGCCGGAAATCGTCAGCGTCGTCTGGTCCTTGCGCGTGAGCACGTTGTCGAGCGTGCCCGTGACGACGAGTTTGCCGCGGTTCATAATCGCGATGCGGTCGCAAATATTTTCCACTTGGCCGAGCAGGTGGGAGCAGAGGACGACGGTCTTGCCGCGTTTTTTCATCGCGAGGATGCATTCGCCGATTTCTGCGGAACCGACCGGGTCGATGCCTGCCGTCGGTTCGTCGAGAATGACGAGTTGCGGGTCATGGACGATGGCCTGTGCGACGCCGATACGTTGGAGCATACCCTTGGAGTAGGTTTTGACGCGGCGGTCTGCAGCCTCGGTCATGCCCGTCGTTTCGAGCGCTTTCTCAACGGCTTCGTCGAGTTGCTTGGCGGGGACACCGGCGATGCGCGCGTAGAAGCGAACGAGTTCGCGTCCGGAGAGATAGCCGTAGAAATAGGGCGCTTCGGGAAGGAATCCGACTTCGCGGCGGGCGGCGGTTTCCGTGCTTTCGTGGCCGAAGATGCGGCAGCTGCCCGAGGTCGGGCGAAAAAGTCCGAGGATGATTTTCAGCGTCGTGGACTTGCCTGAGCCGTTGGGGCCGAGCAGGCCGAAGATTTCTCCGGCGTTGACGCGGAACGAAACGTTGTCGACGGCGCGCAGCTTTACGCCGCGGATGCCGATGCGGAAGTCTTTGGTGAGCCCGGAAATTTCAATGGCGGGGACGCAGCCGTTTTCGCAAGACGGAGTTTTCATGATTTATTGGACGATTTGGAAGCCGCGTTCGCAGGGCGGGGCGAGGTAATGGCGTTTTTCGATTTTTCGGATAAAGGATTTCATTTCTTCGGCGACGGCGGCTATGAAATCGGCGACTTCGCGTTCCGTGCCTTCCGCGTGAAGCAAAACGCGCCCGTCGGCAAGATTGCGTACGGAGCCGGATACTTCGTATTCGCGCGCCACTTTAAGCGTTTGAAAACGAAATCCGACGCCTTGAACGCGCCCTTCGAACCAGACGTCCGCGTGGTAAACCTGTTTATCCATGAGGCAATGGAAACGAGTTCCCGTGCCGTCGCCAAGAAAATTTTCTCGCAAGACAATCGCGGGAACGCATGATTGAGCGCCATGCATACCTGCGAAAAAATTTATACGGACATCCCGATCGGCCACGCGCAACACCGCCATGCCGGGCATTGCCGATTTGTCCACGGGCACAATTGGTCGTTTACGCTGACGTTCGCCTGTGACGAGCTGGACGATCAGGGCTTTGTCATCGACTTCGGCGGCATCAAGTTTATCGCGCGCTGGATTGACGAGAATCTCGACCATGCGTTCCTTTTTGCTGAAAGCGACGCCGAGGGGCGTAAGATGCTCGCGGCGTTTCCGCATCTTTTCAAGGCCTACATCGTGAAAAACTGTTCGGCGGAGGGCCTGGCCGTTCACCTTTTTGATGTTTTCGACAAGCTGATCCGCGAGGAATCAAACGGCCGCGCCTGGCTCAAATCCATTCGCGTCGGGGAAGACAGCAAGAATTTTGCCTATTTCTCCAAATAGCAAAATTCTTGAAGAGCCTCGAGCGCCAAGCATCAAACATCAAGCGTAGTATGAAACAAGAGAGTTTGATAAAGCCTCGAAGCTTTGAGTTTTCCGTTCGAGTGGTGAATCTTTACAAGTTTTTGACCGAGGAACGTAAAGAATTCATCATGTCGAAGCAGCTGTTGCGTTCAGGGACTTCTGTCGGTGCGAATGTGGTTGAGGCGTTGAGTTCGTTTAGCTCAAAATAGTATGTGGCGAAGTTCTCAATTGCCCGCAAAGAAATGGCCGAAACGATTTACTGGCTGGAATTGCTCCGCAGGACGGAATTTCTGAGTGAAAAGGAATTTTCTTCGATGAATGAAGATGCTGTTGCCCTGATGAAAATGCTTTCGGCGACGGTTATTACGATGCAGAAACGCCTTGGTCGAATTGATTGTAATTAAATCTTATGAACTCTTCCTCTCATAATTCGCTTGATGCTCGATGCTTGATGCTTGGCGCTAAAACGGTTTTTCCCGTTTTTGAATTTTTTCATAGTTTCCAGGGCGAAGGAGAGTATCTCGGGCGCTCGGCATTTTTTATTCGCCTGTTCGGTTGCCCGATCCGTTGCCCGTGGTGCGATTCCGCGGGAACCTGGCAGAGTGACGCCGCTGCGGAAGTGAAGCGCCTGTCGGCCGACGAACTGGCGGACATGGCTGCGGCGGCGAAACCCGATTGCGTTGTCATTACCGGCGGCGAGCCGACGATTCATGACCTGACGCCGCTCTGCGATGCCCTCCACGCAAAGGGCTTGCGCGTGCATTTGGAAACCTGCGGGGCATTTCCGATTCGCGGCGATGTCGATTGGGTGACGCTGAGTCCGAAGCGCCAAAAGCTCCCGCTCGTCGAAAATTGGGCGCGGGCCCGCGAGATCAAAATCATCGTCGATACGCCCGATGCCATTGCGGAATGGGCGGAAAAAATCGGCGAACACGCGGCGAGCTCGATTTGGTTGCATCCCGAATGGTCGCGCGCCGAAGATCCCGAAATTCTCGGAAAGATTGCCGAATGGATCTGCGCGCACGGCGCTCCCTATCGTGCCGGCTGGCAACTTCACAAGCTCTTTAGGGTAAGATAAGGCTGTGTACGAAGAGCGGTAATCGCATTTCTTCGTTTGCCGATCTCCGGTTTTCGTTCACTTCCTACCTGCTATTCGCCTTTGTCTCAGTTTCGCTCTTGCCTTTGTCGGAAAACAGATTTTAATTCATCAAGGTAGCCGCGAAAATGCAGGCCTACAAACAAGTCTTTTATAAAATCCCACTCATTCATGGCAAAAAAAACTCCCGTTAAAACCGGCGCAAAATCGACCAAATTCGTTTACGAATTCGGTAAAAAAACTGACGGCGCCGCAACGATGAAAAATCTTCTTGGCGGCAAAGGCGCCAATCTCGCCGAAATGGCTCGCATCGGTCTCCCCGTGCCGCCCGGCTTTACGATCAGCACCGAAGTCTGCACGTATTATTACAATAATAACAAAACCTATCCGGTTACTTTGATGGCCGACGTGCGCAAGGCTGTTGCTAACATCGAAAAGCAGCTCGGAAAGAAGTTCGGTGATTCCGAAGGTTTCCCGCTGCTCGTTGCCGTTCGTTCCGGCGCCCGCGAATCGATGCCGGGCATGATGGACACGATTTTGAACTTGGGCTTGAACGACGAAACCGTCGAAGCACTCGCCCGCGTGACGCAGAACGAACGTTTTGCTTGGGACTGCTACCGCCGCTTCGTTCAGATGTACGGCGACGTCGTGCTCGGCGTTCAGAAGCTTCCGGGTGAAGACCACGAACCGTTTGAAACGGTCATCGAATCCGTCAAGGCGGAGATGCTCGGCAATGCGGAAGCAAGCGACACGGAACTGAAAGCTCCGGAACTGCGTGAGCTCGTCGTGCGCTTCAAGAAGCTGATCAAGGACCGCACGGGTTCGGAATTCCCGAGTGATCCGTGGGAACAGCTCGAAGGCGCTATCGGCGCAGTTTTCGGTTCCTGGATGAATGACCGCGCGATTGTTTATCGCCAGAAATACCACATTCCGTCGGACTGGGGAACGGCTGTCAACGTGCAGTCGATGGTCTTCGGTAACACGGGTGAAAAATCCGGCTCCGGCGTGGCGTTTACGCGCGACCCGGCGAGCGGCGAAAAGGTTTTCTACGGCGAATTCCTGATGAATGCGCAGGGTGAAGACGTCGTCGCGGGTGTCCGCACGCCGGCTCCGGTCGCGGAACTCAAGAAGGTTATGCCGAGTGCCCACGCTCAGTTGCTCGGCATCTGCAAGACGCTGGAAAATCACTTCCGCGACATGCAGGACTTTGAATTTACGATTGAAGACTCGAAGGTGTTCATGCTCCAGACGCGTAACGGCAAGCGCACCGGCCTTGCGGCTATCCGCATCGCCTGCGAAATGGAGCAGGAAGGCTTGATTGATTGGAAGAAGGCGGTTTGCCGCGTTCCGGCCGATCAGCTCGATCAGGCACTCGCCCCGGTTTTTGACCGCGCGGCTCTGAAGAACGCCAAGCAGATTGCAAAGGGACTTCCCGCCGGCCCGGGCGCTGCTTCCGGCCACGTTTACTTCAACGCGGAACGCGCGGAAGCGGCTGCGAAGGAAGGCCAGAAGGTTCTCTTGGTTCGCCTCGAAACCTCGCCGGAAGACCTGCGCGGGATGATCGCCGCTGAAGGGATTCTCACGGCTCGCGGAGGTGTCTCCTCGCACGCGGCACTCGTGGCTCGCCAGATGGGCAAAGTTTGCGTCTGCGGCGCTTCGGGAATTACGATTGATTACGCAAAGAAGGTGCTGTTCGCCGGATCGGTTAAGGTTGAAGAAGGCGAATTCCTTTCCATCGACGGAACGACGGGTGTCGTTTACGAAGGACAGATCCCGACGGCTCCGTCCGACATCGTGCTCGGCCTCGTTCAGAAGGATGCGGCTGCACGTCGCTCCAAGGCCTACAAGAATTTTGCTAAGCTCATGGATTGGTGCTCGCAGGTGACGCGCCTCGGCGTGCGCACGAATGCGGACGCGCCGGAACAGGCTGCCGTCGCCGTGGCTTTCGGCGCTCAGGGTATCGGCCTGACGCGTACGGAACACATGTTCTTCGCGGGTGAACGCATTGACGCCGTTCGCGAAATGATTCTCGCAACGGATCTGGATGCTCGCCGCACCGCCGTGAACAAGTTGCTCCCGTACCAACGCGGCGACTTCCTCGGCATCTTCAAGACTCTCAAGGGCCTGCCCGCTACGATCCGCTTGCTCGACCCGCCGCTGCACGAATTCCTCCCCCACACGAAGGAACAGCAGCTCGACCTCGCGCAGAAGCTCGGTGTCTCCGTCGAACAGGTTCAGCGCCGCGTCTCCGAACTCCACGAGTTCAATCCGATGCTCGGCCACCGCGGCTGCCGTCTCGGCATTTCCTATCCGGAAATCACGGAAATGCAGGCACGCGCAATTTTCGAAGCCGCAGCTGAAGTGGCTAAGATGCGCATTCCGGTCAATCCGGAAATCATGATCCCGCTCGTCGGCTTTGCTGCGGAATTCAAGAACCAGGCTGCCGTTATCCGCCGCGTTGCTGAGGAAGTGATGGCCGAAAAGAAGGTGACGATTAATTACAAGGTCGGCACGATGATCGAAATCCCGCGTGCTTGCGCGACGGCAGACCAGATCGCGGAAGAAGCCGAATTCTTCTCCTTCGGAACGAATGACCTTACGCAGACCACGCTCGGAATGAGCCGCGACGACTCCGGTTCCTTCCTCGGCGATTACATCAACCGCGAAATCCTGAAGGCAAATCCGTTCGCTTCGATTGACCGCGAAGGCGTCGGCGCAATGATGAAGCTCGGCGTCAACCTCGGCCGTCAGACGCGTCCGGACATCAAGCTGGGTATCTGCGGCGAACACGGCGGCGATCCTGCCTCGGTTAAGTTCTGCCACAGCCTCGGCCTGACCTACGTCAGCTGCTCTCCGTACCGTGTTCCGACGGCACGTTTGGCGGCGGCACAGGCTGCGATTGAAGAAGCTGCTGCGAATGCGGCGGCAAAGGCCCCTGCTAAAAAGGCTCCGGCGGCTAAGGCGGTTGCCAAGAAACCGGTTGCGAAGAAGGCTGCCCCGAAAGCAGTAGCTGCGAAACCGGCGGCCAAGAAAGCCCCGGCGAAAAAGCCCGCAGTGGCTCCGAAGGCTGCAGCCAAGAAGCCGGCGGCAAAAGCTCCGGCCAAGAAGGTTGCTCCGAAAGCCGCTCCGGCTAAGAAGCCTGTCGCCAAAAAAGCGGTAGCGAAGGCTGCTCCGGCGAAAAAGGCAACGGCAACGAAGGCGGCTCCCGCCAAGAAGCCGTGCGCTAAGCGCGGCGGCTGCAAGAAGAAATAAATCGCTTCCTGCCCGCTAAAGAGGTCCCCGCAGAAAAACGCTGCGGGGACTTTTTGTTTTTGCGTTTCCGTTCTCAAAAAAATTATCTTCTTTCGATATGTTAATGAACCTTCTTGCTCAATCGACACAAGCCGCAGGGCAGCTCGCAGCCGGCTTGGATCACACTATCCCGCTGTGGGCGTGGATTGTTTTCAGTGTTTTTATCGTCGGGATGCTTGCGCTGGACTTGGGTGTGTTTCACCGTAGCGACAAGGCGGTGCCGTTTAAGGAGGCCGTCCTTTGGAGCGTTATTTGGGTCGGCTTGGCGGGTGTCGCTTGCGGGCTTGTCGGTCTGTGGCACGGCGCGCCGGTGGCAGAGCTTTTTGCGACGGGCTATCTGCTCGAGCTTTCGCTGAGCGTAGACAATCTTTTCGTTTTCCTGCTGATTTTCTCTTTTTTCAAGGTGCCGGACAAATATATGCACCGCGTGCTGTTTTGGGGAATCATCGGGGCGGTCCTTTTCCGCGCGCTTTTCATCTTCGGCGGCGTGGCGCTCGTCGAGAAGTTCTCGTGGCTGATGTACGTTTTCGGCGCGTTGCTCATTTACACGGGTCTGAAAATGTTCCTGCCGGAAAAGCAGGATGCCGACCTGTCCGGCAACCTGATTGTGCGCCTTGCCGCCAAGACCGGTCGCTTTTCGAAGGAATTGCACGGACATTCGTTTTTCTTCATGCGCGACGGTTTGCTGTATGCGACGCCGCTTTTCCTCGTTCTGATTGTCATCGAGCTTTCGGACGTGATGTTTGCGGTGGATAGCGTGCCCGCCATTCTCGGCGTGATTCCGAAGGAAACGGACACGGGCATGAAGATGTTCCTGGCGTTTACTTCGAATATTTTCGCGATCCTCGGCTTGCGCTCTTTCTTCTTTGCGCTTTCCGGATTCATGAAGATGCTGCGCTTCCTGCGTTTCGGATTGGGCGTGATTCTTGCCTTTATCGGCGTGAAGCTGACGCTCGCGGAACTCGGTTGGTGGCATCCGAGTACGCAGGTTTCTCTGCTCGTCCTACTTGTCGTTTTGGTCGTTTCCGTCCTGCTTTCGGTGTTTATTCCCGAAAAGAAGGAAGAGCCGGAGCCGGATGTTTCGGACGAAGCGCTTCCTGAAAAGGCGCCGGAAGCCGAAGCGGGCGAAAATGTTCAGCAACTCGCTCCGTGGATCGGCGTTGATTTGGACGGCACACTTGCCCAATACGAAGGTTGGCGCGGCTTTGACAAGATCGGCAAGCCGGTGCCGCTCATGCTGGCCCGCGTGAAGCATTGGATTAAGCACGGCTATACGGTGAAGATTTTCACGGCGCGTGCTTCGTCGCCGGAAGAGGGGATTCCGCCGGTAAAGCGTTGGCTCGAAGAAAACGGCTTGCCGAATCTCGAAGTCACGAATCAGAAGGACTTCGGAATGATCGAGCTTTGGGACGATCGCGCGGTCCAGGTCGTTGTCGGAACGGGGAAACCCTTCCTGTCGCAGTATTTCGGCGGGCGCCCGAAAGCGCCGATCCTGCCGGATGAAGCGGCGGGCGAAAGCTTCTATCTTTTGAATCCGCCCAAGAAAACGGAAGACTCCGAAAAATAATTCTTGACGATTTGAAAAAATAAGAGCATATTAGCCTTTCAATTTTGCCAGAGTAGCTCAGCGGTAGAGCACGGGACTCATAAGCCTATGGTCGGTGGTTCAAATCCACCCTTTGGCACCAATTTCTAAAAGAGCGCTTTTTCGAAAGCGCTCTTTTCTTTTCCTCTCGGAGCAGGAGGCGAAAGCTTTCGCCAATACAGTTTTTTTGCTTTACAAAAAAAACACATGCTTTAACCTAAAACGAAATTTAACCCCTTTAATTTTTATAAATGAAGACCATGCGTAAATTCTCTCTCATTGCTTCGGCTCTCGCGCTTGCCTTTGCATTTACCGGTTGCAACGGCTACGATACGGATTACCACGGAAACAACGTTAACGCAGAAGCCTCTCATAACTTTATGGGCATTGTGAAGACGAATCCGGGTTCTTATCGATACGTGAACGAAGCATCCACTATTATCATCGATACGGACGAACTGTGGTGCCGTCGTGATTTTAGCGGATCGGATACGTCGCTCTTCTGGGGACTTATCAATATTCGCGATTACTAAACCGAAACATTTTTTATCCGCGCGAAAACCCTCGAGAGCCTCGAGGGTTTTTGTTTTTTCCGAAAACTCCGTTTATGTCCATCCCTTCGTTCAATGTCGCACGATTTATTCGCGAATCCGCCGAACGCGTGCCTGCAGTGTGTGCCATTCGCCTGCCTGACGGGCGCAATCCCGATGCGTCCATCCGCTACCGGGAGTTGAGCTTCGCCGAATTGGATGCGCACACCGCCGCCGCCGCCGAGATTTTCCGGGCAAGCGGTATCGGTGCCGGCACGCGAACCCTTCTGATGGCGCGTCCCGGATGGGATTTGATTCTGTGCGCTTTTGCGCTCTTTCGCATCGGCGCCGTTCCCGTTGCCATTGATCCGGGGATGGGGCTGCGCCACTTTCTGCGCTGCGTTGAAAACACCCGCCCGGAAGCTCTTGTCGGCATTTCACTGGCCCATTGGGTCAGCCGCTTTTTCCGCAAGTCCTTTGCTTCCGTGAAGACGAAAGTGGTCGTCGGAAACCGGAAATTCAACGAAAAGATTGCGCGACTTGCTTCCGATGCCGCTTTGCGCAGTGAGATTGTACGTACCTCGGCCGACGAGCTTGCCGCGATTCTTTTTACCAGCGGCTCGACGGGCGCGCCCAAAGGCGTTTGCTACACGCACGGGATGTTCGATGCCCAACAGCGCATTGTCCGCGACGTCTACAAGATTGAGCCCGGAGAAATTGATTTGCCGCTACTCCCGATTTTTGCGCTCTTTAATCCCGCGCTCGGGATGACGACGGTGACGCCGGAGATGAATCCTTCCAAGCCGGCGACGCTCGACCCGGAAAAAATCGTTCGTGCTATTCGCCAGAACGGGGTGACAAACAGCTTCGGTTCGCCGATTCTTTGGCGGAAAATTGCCGAATACTGCGATGCCCGCGGCGAGACGCTTCCGAGTATTCGCCGTATTCTCTGTGCGGGAACCGCGGTCCATCCGTCGCTCATGGCACTCTTGAAAAAAGTCCTTCCGAACGCCGAAATCCATTCGCCCTACGGCGCTACCGAAAATCTGCCCGTTGCCGACGTCGATGCCGAGACCGTGCTCGGAGAAACGGGAGCGCTTACGGCGTGCGGTTGCGGGACTTGCACCGGGACAATCGTTGCGGGCAATCGCGTTCGTATCGTTCCGGCTTCCGATGCGGTTTTCCCGGATTTCGAAAGTGCCGGTGAAGTCCGGGAACGCTTCCGCGGCTTCCCCGTCGGAGAGATCTGTGTTTGCGGACCGACGACGACGCAGGCTTACGACAACAATGCCCGCGCCACCGCGCTTGCTAAAATCAGCGATTCCGCCGACGGCTCTCTTTGGCACCGCATGGGCGACCTCGGTTATCTTGACGAACGGGGACGCCTTTGGTTCCTCGGCCGCAAAGTCGAGCGCGTCGAAACCGCCGGAGAAACCCTTTATACGGAAGCCTGCGAACCGATTTTCAACGCACATCCGGATGTGTTCCGCTCTGCGCTGATCGGCCTCGGCACGCCGAAACAGGCCGTGCCCGCCGTCGTCATCGAGTTGCGCGCGGGAACGCCTAAGCGCCGTCACGGAGAAATTCTCGATGATCTGCGCCGCTTGGCACGGGAGAATTCCGTTACGCAGGGCATTCGCCACTTCTTCATTCATCCGAAAAAATTCCCGGTGGACGTCCGCCACAATGCGAAGATTCACCGCCTCAGCCTGCGGAAATATTACGAGAAATTTTCGGAAAAATTAGAATCCGAGAAAAATTGAATTCCTACAGGCTTACTAAAACATTAAGCTCATCACTTTTTACGAAAAATCAATGAATACCATTAAGACCGACGACACGCGCATTCAGCGCCGCAAACCGCTTTTGACACCGGCTTTGATTATCGACGAGATCTGTCCGAGCCACGAAGGCGTTCATGTCGTGGAAACCGCACGTGCGACCATTAGTGATATCCTCACCGGGAAGGACGACCGCCTTCTCTTTATTACGGGACCGTGCTCGATTCACGACATCGCCGCGGCGAAGGAGTATGCCATGCACGCCAAACGCCTTGCGGAAAAATACGCGAAGGATCTTTTCGTTGTCATGCGTACCTATTTCGAAAAGCCCCGCACCGTTGTCGGCTGGAAGGGACTCATCAACGACCCCTACATCGACGGCACTTTCCGTATCAACGACGGCCTGCGCATTGCCCGCCGCCTGCTTTGCGATTTGGCGGAGTTCGGAGTGCCCAGCGCGACCGAATTCCTCGATCCCATTACGCCGCAATTCCTCGCCGACCTCGTTTCCTACGGTGCAATCGGTGCGCGTACGACGGAAAGCCAGATTCACCGCGAATTGGCTTCGGGTATGTCTATGCCGATCGGCTTCAAAAACGGGACCGACGGCACGATTCAGGTCGCTATCGACGCCGTGCGTGCCGCTCACCACTCGCACTGGTTCCCGTCCGTCACGAAGGACGGAGTGGTCGCCATTTTCGAAACGCAGGGCAACAAGGACTCGCACATCATTCTGCGCGGCGGCTCTCGCACGGGACCGAACTACGGCGCGGAATTTATCGCGGAATGCGCCGAAAAGCTCGGTAAAGTGCAGTTGCCGCAGAGCGTCGTCGTTGACTGCTCTCACGGGAACAGCCGCAAGGACTACAAGCGCCAGCCGCAGGTGGCGGCGGAAATCGCCGAACAGCTGGCGGCGGGCTCGCGCACAATCGTCGGTGTGATGATTGAAAGCAATCTCGTCGAAGGCCGTCAGGATTACGACTGCTCGCAGAAAGGCTCTTGCGTTTACGGGCAAAGCATCACGGACGCCTGTATCGATGTCGCGGCAACGGAAGCTGTCTGCGAAACGCTCGCGGCGGCCGTTCGTGCCCGACGCCAACGCAGCTAACGCCCGGGTGCGAGGCGAGCGCAGGGCGGATTTAAGCGTCCCGCGTGAAACTCAAGCTTGGCGCAGAAGCGGCGGAAATGCTAAGATTCGCAAACGCGGATTGAGGCTGTTTCCGCCGTTTTTTATTTTGAGCTATCCGACATGAAACACTTTTGGGCTTTAGTTTTGGGTATCGGGCTTGCAGGATTGCCCCAGCTATCTTATGCCGCCGAGCAGAATCAAGCTCTCGGGAGTTTGTCCGCGGACGTAATCCTGCCGGTTCCCGCGTCAACGTGGAAGGCGGCGGGCGAGTTGAGTTGCGAGCTTTGGGTGAGCCCTGACAGCGGGAGTGCAAGTGCGACGATTTTGCGTCTCGGCAAGGCG
>JAFYWY010000063.1 GCA_017546455.1 Opitutales bacterium | reverse complement strand
TGCATCCACTACATGCACGACAAGTACTCGTACGAACGCATCGAAATGGCGCTGCACGACGTGGAAATCCTCCGCACGATGGCCTGCGGTATCGCCGGTCTTTCCGTCGCCGCCGACTCCCTCTCCGCAATCAAGTACGCGAAGGTAAAGCCGGTTCGCAACGAAGAAGGCCTCATCGTTGACTTCGTGACGGAAGGCGAATTCCCCTGCTACGGCAACAACGATGCCCGCGTGGACGATATCGCCGTTTCGCTCGTGTCCAACTTCATGGCGAAAATCCGCAAGTGCCCGACCTACCGCAACTCGCTCCCGACGCAGTCCGTGCTCACGATTACGTCGAACGTCGTTTACGGCAAGAAGACCGGAAATACGCCGGACGGTCGCCGCGCCGGTGCTCCGTTTGCTCCGGGCGCCAACCCGATGCACGGCCGCGACACGAAGGGGGCCGTCGCCTCGATGATGTCTGTCGCCAAGCTTCCGTACGACGACTCTCTCGACGGTATTTCCTATACCTTCTCGATGGTGCCGGGCGCCCTCGGCAAGGATCTCGCCGAACGCGAAACCAAGCTCGCCAGCCTCCTCGACGGCTACTTCGGTGCGAATCCGAACAAGGGTGCACACCACATTAACGTCAACATCTTCGACCGCGAAACGCTGATCGACGCGATGGATCACCCGGAAAAGTACCCGCAGCTGACGGTGCGCGTTTCCGGCTACGCCGTGAACTTCATCAAGCTCACGCGCGAACAGCAGCTCGACGTTATTTCGCGTACCTTCCACAAGAGCAACTAAGCTCTGTGTCACAAAGGCGTTCCCGTGAGATAATCACGGGAACGTTTTTTTATGCCTTGAAGAGCCGTCGATAGAATTAGCTGTCTATCGCCGGAGCCGCAGGGGAAGACATAGTAAAATTGTCGAAATTCGTTCTTTCGCGGCGCAGACAAAGCGTTATTATTTCACAGCACTAAAATTGAATAAGCAATGGAATCCACTAAGCAATGGCGCGAGGTAACAGGACTTGTCCACTCCGTAGAAACCTGCGGGACGGTTGACGGTCCGGGCATTCGTTTTATCGCCTTCCTTTCCGGTTGTGCGCTGCGTTGTGTTTACTGTCACAATCCGGACACGTCGTTTGTGCGCCGCGGGAAAGAAAAAACGGCCGGCGAGCTGGTCGATGAAATCGCGCTTTATGCTCCGTTTTTCAAAAATGCCGGCGGCGGAGTCACGCTTTCCGGCGGGGATCCGCTTTTCCAGCCCGAATTTTCGGCGGCCGTTTTGCGCGGTTGCAAGGAACTCGGCTTGCACACGGTTTTAGATACCGCCGGAACCCTCGGCATGCGCGCGAGCGATGCCATGCTCGAAGATACGGATTTGGTTCTGCTCGACATCAAGGCGGGGACGCCGGAGATTTACCGGCAGACCACCGGCGGGAATTTGGAGCCGACTTTGGAATTTGCGCGGCGCTTACATCGCCTCGGCAAAAAAGCCTGGCTGCGCTACGTTCTCGTTCCCGGCCTGACCGACAAAGACGCCTGCATTCGCGGTGTTGCCGAATTCGCGCGCGAGGTACCGATTTTCGAGCGCGTGGACGTGCTTCCGTTCCATAAAATGGGCGCCTTCAAATGGAAAGAGCTCGGGCTAAAAGATCCGCTTGAAGCGACTTCCGAACCCGGACGGGAATTGGTCAAACACGCCAAATCAATCTTCGCCGAATACGGATTTACGAATATCTACTAAGCCGTCGGCAAGCACGCACAGCCAAGCGACAATAAAGCCCTCGCAGGAATTACCAGTGCGGGGGCTTTTCGTTTGCCGGCATCGAGTCGCCGCTGCCGAAGCTTTCCGCTTTTTCGGCGAGTTGGCGCAGGGCTTTCAGCAGACGATCCAGTTGGCGGCCCTGATCCACGATGACTTCGTTCTGTTTGGCGACGTAATCCTCGAGAAAGGTGATTTTCATCTCCAGCTCTCGCAGGCGCTCGGCATAATTTGTTTCTTCGCTCATGGCTTTAGAATCGGGAGTTCAAACCGATTGAGAAGGCTGCGGAGGAGCCGCCGTCCGGAGCCACCTGAAAACGCACGGCCGTGTCGAGAATCCACTTCGGCGCGATTTCAAAATTCAAATGCGGCGTCACTTCCAACGCGCCGCGTTCTTCGACGGCTCCGCGGATGGTTGTGCGGGAATTTTCGTAAGCCTTAAATTCGGAGGTGATGCGCGGATCTTTACCGAGCTCGGCAACGAGGGCGACATTGACGCCGACGGTCAGCACCTGGTCCGATTTGATTTTTTGGAGCTTGCGTTCGATATCAAAACCGAGGCGCGTGCGTACGCTCGTGTAGCCGAATGCATCGACTTCAAGCGCCGAGTAGGAGCCCTTTTCGCGAATGGTATCGACTCGGATGTAGTTCAAATCCAAGCGTGCGTACGGAGAAAAACTCCAATCGTCGCCGAGATCATCGCGCATCGTCCACGCAAAGAACGCGCCGGCTTCGAGGCCGCCTTCTTCCGCGCGATTGATCCCCGTGTCGGTCTCATGGTCGATGTCGTAGTAGTGTACGGCGGCGGAAGCCCCGAAAATGAGGTTCCAATTCGTGTTGGCGGGCATCATCCCCGCAAAGACGCGTGCACGCAAAGCCGTATCGTCGAAGGAGCTGCCGGAGAATCCGTGGACGGAGGCCGAGGCGTGGTGGACGGCCAAGCTTCCGCCGACGAGGCGTTCGCTGTCCACCCAGCGGTAAAATCCGCTCATAATCCCGATGGCATCCGCGTTGTAAATCGGAGAAGCGATATCGTCGTCGTTATCCGTAAATTCACTCAGTACTGTCGTAAAATACTGTGTGTTGGCGGGAATTGTGAGGCCGTCCGGCGAGGGCGGGTAGGAGAGCCCCGGCTTCAATATACGTTGGAGGTAATCGACTTCGAGGTTGGACTGGCGGACGGGCATACCCGCAAGCGAGCAGTGGGCAAGCGGCGAGTAGTTGTTGATGGTGTCCGAGAGGTGTTCGCCCATCGCCAAATTGACGGTTTGAGCTACCTCATTCGGGCGGTTCAGCTCGGCTTCGGCGGCGATGTAATTGACAAATTCCGCGATACCGTCGTGTTCCTTGAAGGCGGCGCGTTCCCGCAATTTCCGGTTC
>JAFYWY010000062.1 GCA_017546455.1 Opitutales bacterium | reverse complement strand
GCGCTCCCGCAAAATCAGTTGCGGGGGCGCGTTTTGCATTTTACAGCCGTTAAACACAAGGCTACAGTTATTTTCCATGTTCACCGGATTAATCGAAACCACGGGAACGGTTGTTTCCCTGAAAAAAGACGCAAACGAAGTTTGGCGCCTCGTCGTGGACGCCCCGAAGTTTGAAGGAACGCTTGCCGTCGGCGACAGCGTTGCCAACAACGGCTGCTGCCTCACCGTCGTCGAAATCTCGGGAACACAATTAGGCTTCGACCTTCTGGACGAAACCCTGCGCAAGACGTCCTTTTCCCTGCTCAAGCCCGGAAGCGCCCTCAATCTCGAACGCAGCCTCCGCGCCGACGCACGCATGGGCGGCCACTTCGTCACCGGACACGTCGACGCAACGGGCACCATCGTTTCGCTGAGACAGGAAGGCGCCAATTATCGCCTCTGCATCCGCCCGCCGGAAAGCTTCCGCAAGTACCTGGTCTACAAAGGAAGCGTCGCGGTTGACGGAATTTCGCTGACGGTTGCCGCCATCAACGACGTCGATAAAACCTTTGATATCTGGCTGATTCCGCACACCATGCAGGAAACGAATCTCCGGGAACGCAAATCCGGCGAACCCGTCAATTTGGAATTCGACATCCTCGCCAAATACGTCGAGCGCATCCAGCTTTTTTCCGCCGAGAAGGCCGCCGAATAATCGTCCTTGATGCCGCTTCCCGCTCCCAGAAAAAGACCGCCGAACCTGATTCTTACCGGATTCATGGGGACCGGGAAGACCACGCTCGGCCGCCTGCTTTCGCGCAGTCTGGGCTTCCGCTTCTGCGACACGGATAAAATCATCCAGCAAAAAACGGGACGCAGCATTCCGGAAATCTTCGCAACGGACGGAGAATCCGCCTTTCGCGAGCTCGAAAAACAATGCGTCGCGGAATGGCTGCCGGAGGGCGGAGCCGTCATTTCCACCGGCGGCGGCATCGTAACCATCCCCGGAATCGCTTCCGCTCTGCGCGCCCGCGGCGTCGTCGTCGCCCTGTTCGCCTCGCCGAAAGTCATTCTCGAACGGACGGGAAACGGCAAAAACCGTCCGCTCCTGCAAACCGCCGGCGACCCGCTCGAGCACATCCGCACGCTTTTGGCCGCACGTGAACAGGCTTATATGAATTCCGGTATCAATGTCTTCACGGACTGCCGCTCCCTCAACGAACTCGCCGCTATCGTCGAACGCATCTACCGCCGCGAGCTACGGGGCCGCAACAGGGGTAAACCCAATAAGCATTCCACGCTCCCAGAAAATTCTGTTTGAACGCACGCCCGTAATCTCTAAGCTTTCCGCCATGAAAACGCTGTTTCAGAAAATCGCCGACCGAGAAATCCCGGCGAAAATCGTCTTTGAAGACGATCAATGCTTCGCCATTGAAGACATCAATCCGCAGGCTCCCGTACACATCCTCGTCATTCCCAAACGCGTCATCGCACGCCTCGGCAACGCGGAAGCGGACGACGCCGCGTTGCTCGGTCATCTGCTCGTCTCCGCAGCAACCATCGCACGCGAACGCGGAATCGACGCCGGCGGCTTCCGCACCGTCATCAACAGCGGCCGGGACGCCGGAGAAACCGTCCCGCATCTGCACGTCCACCTCCTGGGAGGACGCGCCCTTGCTTGGCCCCCGGGCTAATCTGAATTTTCTCCGTTGACTTCCTTTCAAAAAAAAGTTTTCATTCACGCTTCAAACAATTTCACTTTATTAACAGACCGCAATGGCCAACATCAAGTCAGCACAAAAGAACATTCGTAAATCCGCGACCAATGCGAAGCGCAATCGCTCCGTGAAGAGCCGCATCAAGACCGTCGCCAAGAACGCGAAGCAGGCAATCGCTTCGGGCAATGCGGAAACCCTCAAGGCAGTAACGCCGGTTTGCGCCTCCGTCTTCGACAAGGCAACCAAGTCCGGAGTTATCCACCCGAACAAGGCTGCACGCATGAAGTCGCGCCTCGCTAAGGCTGCCAACAAGGTCGCCGCTGCTCAATAAGCTTCCTTTCGGAAAAACAGCTCTCTTTCTTTCGCAGGAAGGGAGCTTTTTTCATAAATACACCATGACACTCCCCACGCATCTGAGTTTCCCGCCGGGCACGCTCGCGGAAAGCGCCCAGCGCCTCGCAGTACTCCATGCCGCCGCGGGAGCCGTCATCCTCGAAAAAAACGCCGGAATCGCAGAAATCGGCAACGCCTTTCGCGCACAGGTTGCCGAAGCGAAGCCTTCCGCCTGCGCCTTCGGTCTGCGCCGCCCGCAACTCGTTTTCGCACCCGAAGCGGAAATCTCCGGACTCCAAATTTATGCGGACAAGGATTCCGAGGCGCTGGACCTCTGGAAAAACACCTTCGGCTCGGCACTTTTCCGTTTCCGCTATACCTTCCTCACGCGCCCGATTCCGAATGCCGCGCGAGAAAGCGAAATCACCTGCTCACTCCCCGTCGCCCAACACGTCAGCAAGCCGCTCGCCCTCATTTCCCATACAACGGGAAAAAAATCGGAAACGCGCTTCCGCCGCACAGAAACGTTTTCAGGCTTTGAACTCTGGGAAGCGGAAACCGCATTCCCGCGATTCCACCAAATCCGCATACACGCCAAGGAATGCGGGCTTCCGATTGTCGGCGACACGCTCTACGACGGCGCCCCCTCACCGCGTGTTTCGGAATTGCGTCCCAAGAAACGTCTCAACAAGGGCGAAGACAAAGCTCTCTACGCGCCGATCTGTCTCCACCTCCGTGCCGTCGAGCTACCGGGCGACCTTCCCGGCATCCGGGCCTTCTCAATCGAAGCCCCCCTTCCCAACGGATTCGAAACACTCTTGAAAAAATTGCGCGCACGCATTTAATGCGCGGCATGAAAATCAGGGTTCTTGCGTTAATCGCGTCGCTTTTCCTCCTCGCCGCAGGCAACATCTTTGCCGGAGAAGCCCGAAAGCTCCGGGTCGTCGCCAGCTTTAGCGTCCCCGCAGACTGGATCCGGCAAGTCGCCGGAGAAAAAGCGGAAGTCCTTTCACTCGTTCCCGCAAACGCCGACAACCACGCCTACACGCCCTCCCCGAGCGATATGCGGAAAATCCGCGAGGCCGACTACGTGTTCGCCCTTTCCCCGCACTTCGAAGTTTGGTTTGAAGCCCTCTCCCGCAACGAACGCACACAAAAGCCGCACAAATTTATCTTTCTCGGAGACACGCTCATCCGCGACGGCGACGCTTGTTCCTGCGGACATCATCACCACGGGCACGCCCACGCCGACACGGAAGCCGACCCTCATTTCTGGACCGACCCGCGCCTCGTCGCCGAGCACTGTATCCCACTCATCGAAAAGGCGCTAAAGACCGACGGAACGGCTTTCCGGAAACAGCTCGCCGACTTTGAAGCCGAAGCCCGCAAAATGCTCGCCGATATCCCGCCCGAGCGCCGCCAAATCGTCACCTATCATAATAACATGACGCATTTCGCCAAACGCTTCGGGTTCTCGGTCGCGGGAAGCGTCCTCGCCTCATTCTCTACGGAGGCCGCCGACCCCTCGGCCAAAAGCCTTGCCAAGCTTTCCAAAAAAATTCGCGAAGAACGCATTCCGATTTTCTCCGACAACACCGTTGCTTCGCGACTTCCGGCAAGCCTCGCCAAAGACGCCGGCATGCCGCCGCCGAAGGTCCTGCGCGTCGATGCCTTGGACGTCCCGGGTTCGCCCGCCGATACTTACATCGGCATGCTACGCGAAAACCTCCGCGCCATCGCGGAAGCCTGCAAACAACCGTAATATTGCAACAGCCCGCAACTTAGTAGCTTTCCGCATACACGCGCCAATCGTTTTTCTCCGCATTGTAATAAAAGTAATAAATCCCGCAATCGGCGATATACAATCCGGCATCAAAATCGGAAGCAATTTGCATGACAAAGGGATAGTCTTCCGGAATTTCAACCGGATCCTGGATATACGTGGGATAACCTCCGATTTTATGGGTTTCGTAAACAGCACATTTGTCGGGTTCCGCGCCGAAAGCCGAAGGAAACTCTTCCTTCCTGTAACCTGCGTAAACCGCCCCGCAGACATCCTCGTGATAGTCCAGTTTGCACTTCTTTTCTAAAGCCCGTATGGCATCCCACTCCGCATCTTCGCCGCCGCAATTCGGCCATTGGGGCATCTCGTTTGTCACCGGCTCGGGAGTAAGCAGGCAAGGTTTCAGATACGCGGCCGCATAGTTGCAGGGAACTAAACCGTCCAAAGTCGGATAAGTGCGAATGACGCAGCCCAACTGTGGTTTTTCTTCCGGATTTTCGGACCAAGCCTCTTCGGACGCAAAAACGGTAATCAGCGCCACCTCGCGGAAAGCCTTCGGTACACCGGGTAGGTCCGGCACGAAGATCGTCGCCAAAGGCTCCAGCGGCTTCCCTTCGGCATCGACGGGCTGCGTTTCCCCGGGAAGCTGCCATGTCACGCGCCCCAAGCAACTCACTTTCCACTCGGGCAAGTCCGTTGCCGGCGTACTTCTCAGGACAACCGCATTTCTTCTCCACTTCGCACGCAACTCACGAACGGCTGCTTCCGCACAGGCATCCCGACAACATCCGCGCGACAGCTTCCGCCCCGCGAAAAACCGCTTACGGCAGTACAGCCCCAAGACCGCCACCAGGAAAACGGCCGCCCCGCCGCCGATAAGCAAATTCATATTATCGGACGATACCCCCCGACCGCCGAAAGCACGCACAAGCTTCAACACCAAAAGAATCAGAACAGCAAGCATCCAAATATCGCCCAAAATCGGAAAGAAACGCTTCATGGCATCGGTTTTACACCCGCTTAGCTGTTTTACAACAACATTTTTCAAGCGCTAATCCTTCCGAAGCCGCAAAACAGGCTTCCCGGAATCCCGGATTTTTCAAAACACCGTAACGTTTTCTAAGCTTTTTTTTGCTTTTTTTCACTCGAAGGAAGGGTTAGAATTGTCTCAATTATGGTCGAAAATGCCTTATTCTACCTGTTTGCCGCGTTCACGCTCGTGAGCGGCTTGCTCGTCATCATTAACCGCAAGCCGGTCAACGCCGCCATGGCGATGATTCTCACGATTGTCGGCGTTGCCGCAAACTTCTTCCTGCTCAATGCACCGTTCCTGGCCACCCTGCTGATTATGGTTTACGCCGGCGCGGTCATCGTGCTCTTCCTGTTCGTGATTATGCTCATGGACCCGGACCTGAAGCCCCTGAAGTCGGGTTGGATGAAAACCGCGCTCACCGGCGCCGTCTTCTTCGTCCTCGCAACGGCGGGAACGGTTTGGCTCTTCGGATTCTCGGAAGCCCTTCCTGCGGCTCTGCCCGCCGAAACCGAAACGGCCGTCGCCTACTCGGCGGACGCCAAGGTCTTCGGACAGATCCTTTTCACCAAGTACGCACTCTTGGTTGAAGCCGTCGCGCTCCTCCTGCTCGCCGCCATGGCCGCCGTGTTCATGCTGCACGCACGCCGCAAAACGCTTCCGCAGGACGCTCAATAACCTCTTTCCTCTTCTCGACAATGAATCTCGCCAATTTTCTGATTCTCTCGGGCGCGCTGTTCACCGTCGGTCTGACGGGAGCCCTCGTCCGCCGCAATATTCTCGTCGTTTACATGTCGCTTGAAATCATGCTGACGGCCGCCATGCTCGCGCTCGTCTCGTTTGCCAAGTACACGAACACGATGGACGGCGCCGTTTTCTGCTTCTTCATTATCGCCATCGCCGCCGCGGAAGTCGCCGTCGGGCTCGCCCTTATCGTCGCCTTCTTCCGCAAACGCCAGACGGCCTCGCTCGATGAACTCAACAATTTGAAAAACTAATGGACAACGCAACGCTCCTCCAATCCCTCCTGCTGACTCCGCTTGTTGCGGCGATTATTTCAGCTCTGTTTTTCCGCCGCTCCCGCTGGGGAGCCCCCGTGGTTTCGGTAACGGCGGCGGGGATTATCCTCGTCCTTTCGCTGACGCTTCTGCTCGGCCTCGATCCCGCCAACCCGACGGCCCTCGCCTCCTTCCCGGGCTTCACCGTCGGCTCCTTCAAAGAACTCGAAACCTTCGGACTGATGATCGACAAAAACGGAGCCGCCATGCTCTTCGTCGTCAGCTTTGTCGCGTTCTGGATCCACGTCTTCTCCGTCGGCTATATGGACGACGACAAGGCGCGCGGACGTTTCTTCACGGGCTTGAGCATCTTCATGTTCTCGATTCTCGGCATCATTCTCGCGAAGAATCTGTTCATGACCTTTATCTTCTGGGAACTGGTCGGCTTCAGTTCCTACATGCTCATCGCGCACTACTTTGAAACCGACTACGCCTCGATGGCCTCCAAGAAGGCATTTATCGCCAACCGCGTCGGCGACCTCGGCTTCCTCATCGGTATCATTCTCTGCTACCACCTCTACGGCACGACGGACTTCGCAGCGCTTCAAGCCGGCGGATTCGATAAGTCAACCGCCGTCGGCCTGCTCCTGATGTGCGGCTTCCTCGGAAAGTCCGCTCAGTTCCCGCTCCACGTCTGGCTGACGGACGCAATGGCGGGTCCGACGCCGGTTTCCGCACTCATCCACGCGGCCACCATGGTTGCTGCCGGCGTGTTCTTCATGGTTCGTATCTTCTTCATGCTCGACCCGATGGTGCTCGACACCATGCTTTGGCTCTGCGCCGGCATGGCCGCTCTCGCCGGGCTCGCTGCACTCGGACAGACGGACATCAAGAAGTCCCTGGCTTATTCAACGCTTTCCCACCTCGGGTTCATGGGCGCAGCCATCGGTTTGCGCATGCCGGAAATCGCCCTTCTCCACATGGCGATGCACGCCTTCTTCAAGGCAACGCTCTTCCTCTGCTCCGGTTCCATCATTCACGCCTGCCACCACGAGCAGGATATGACGAAGATGGGCGGCCTGCTCAAGAAGATGCCGATTACGGCTCTTGCTTTCATCATCGCCGGTCTCTCGATTGCGGCATTCCCGTGGTTCGCCGGTTGGTACTCCAAAGACGCCATCATTTCCGGCGCCTATCTTTCGGGTAATATGCCGGCCTTTGCCCTCCTGGTCATCGCCGCTATCGGAACCGCACTTTACACCGGCCGCATGTTTGCCATGGTCTTCCTCGGCAACCCGCACGGCCACGGCGCCGAACACGCCAAGGAATCTTCGCCGTGGATGACGATTCCGCTCATTGTCTTGGGCGTTATCTTCTCCCTCGGAGCCGGCTGGTTCCTCGTAGGCACGAACGGCCTCCCGTGGCTCGGCGGCAAGATGAACGCCCTCTTCCCGAGCGTCGCAACGGAAGCACTCTCCGGTGGCTACCACAAGCTCCACCACGAGCTCGCCGAACAGGGCCTGCTCACGCCGATGATGCTCCTCGGTATCGCCATCCTCGTTATCGGATTTGCCGTTGCCGTCTTCTTCTACCGCACGAGCACCGGAAACGACCGCCTCCGCGAAACGCACCCGACCGCCTACAAGGCGCTCGAGTACCGCTACTGCGACACTTTCTACAACTGGTACATCGCTAAGGTTCAACAGCGCGTCGCCATGCTCGTCGGGCTCTTGGACACGGTCCTCGTCAGCGGCCTCGGCATGCGCGTCATCGTCGCCGGCATTCCGGCAACGCTCGGCTCGCTGATCCGCCGCTTTGTCCAAACAGGCAACAGCGCCGTTACGGTTTTCTGGATTGCTGTCGGCTCGCTGATTATCGCCGCCTTGCTCGTCTCCGGCGTCCTTCAATAATCGCAACGGATTGTCCGCTAAAAAAACGTTCCCGTGATGGATTTCACGGGAACGTTTTTTGTATCCGGAGCAACAATTTTAACAAATCGCCGATTGACGACCCCGAGAGTTTCCGATAGCGTCTGACACAAATCAATTTTCTATGACCACCATGTTATTCCTTGCCACTTCTTGGGGTGCAATCGGCTGGGTGATTCTCGGCGCGATTGTTTTCATTGTCTTAGTCGCCGCTTTGGGACGTGCCATTGCCGCAGCTTTCCCGCCGAGTCCCGAACACATGTCGTCGTTTAAAAAGCCGGCGACAAAATCCGCGCCCGTCGTTGCCTCCCGCGCGCCCGCCAGCATCCCCGCGCTGCGTGCTTCCAACGATATTTCGCCGGAAATTATGGCCGTTATTGCGGCTTCGATCGCAACGGTGCTCCAGGGACAAAAATACAAGGTTCACAACGTGCGCCTCGCTGCAATGAAGGCGCCGAATATCGAGCACCTGATGACGGAATGGTCGATGGAAGGCCGCCGCCAGGTTTATTCCTCTCACCAAATCGATCACCGCTAATCCTTTTTTCTCACCCTTTAATCTCCAACCCGTAATTTCTGAATACTATGAAAAAGCTTAAAGTCACCGTTAACGGCAAAGTTTACGAAGTCCTCGTTGAAATCGAAGGCGAATCCTCCGCTCCCGCAGCCGCCCCGGCACCCGCTCCGGTTGCTCCGGCACCCGTAAAGTCGGCTCCGATTGCCGCTCCGGCACCGGCTCCCGCTCCGAAG
>JAFYWY010000061.1 GCA_017546455.1 Opitutales bacterium | reverse complement strand
ATTCCTTTTTTAGATTTGGGTTCAAGCTTTCTTCCATTCTGCTCGCCAGAATGTGTGCGCCGGAGGTGCACCACATTGGATAACCGCGGGTGTAGACGTAAGTCGGAACCCGCGGATAGGCGGCCTTGCTGCCATGCGCCGGTCAAGGACACGCTTACATCCCTGACACTCCTGCGGCGTAATGGAATGAGTTGCGTGTTTTCGCAAAAACGAATTTCCAGAGATTTATCTACGAAAAGAGCGCGTATCTTGTTCCATTGCGCCGCAGGAATCTCAGGGACAAATCTGCATCGCTTAGCGGCGCATAAGACCAGAGGCCTGTCCGCGGGTTTCGGCTCTGCCTGCACCCGCGGTTATCCAATGTAGTGCACCTCCGGCGCACATACTTAATCTTGAGACAGATTTTGAATTTCTAGAGGTAGCCCTAAGCATTAAGCTTTAAACTTTCTTGCCTAGAAGGGTTCTCCGTCGATGAGCAGGCGCTTCGGAGTGACGGAGCCGTCGGCGCGGAAAAAGAGCTCGGCGGAAACGCGGTTCATATCGTTTTGGAATTCGCGGTCGAAGCGTGCGGCTTTTTCTTCGGAGAGATAGAAGCGCCGTTCGATGAATGCGAACTCGAGGGTCGGCCGGATTTCAAACGGGCTTCCCGCCGTGAAGAAATCTTCCGGGTTTCGGGCCGTTTTTACGTCGGAGGGGGTGTTTTCCTGTCCTTCCGATAAGTGAATGACGGCATAGTGCTGATTGCTTGTTTTATTCAGGATCAGGGGACTGATACGCCGGACCTTAAGCGCAATTTTCCCGGAATGCGGGTTGGCGTTGAAGTCAATTTTCGGATCTTCCGCCGTCACGCGTTCTATTTCCCAAAGTCCTGTTGTTTTATTGGGCGTAAGTATGGCCCAAAAACCCCAATTTTCCGGGAAAATTGCGTGCTGGAAGCCGTCTTCGTCCAGTTTCAAAAGGTCGTCAATGTCGTCGGCAAGCTCGTCACGCAGTTTTTGTTGGGCGGCGGCGTCGAATTTGGAGAAGGGAACGGGACCTTCTATTTCAAATCTCAGCGGCAAATAGTGTCCGCGCAGAAAATCGCGCGGGTCGTAGCTTACGCATTTCAGGCGGAAGGTCGGATTGTTGTTCCATTCGCGTTCCCGTGCGAGCGAGACGCAGAAGATGCCGAAGACCTGGGCGGCGAGAATCAGTGCGATGATAAAAATTCTGATTTTCATAGGGGAAAACGTTAAGTTCGAGGTTCGGAGATTAGGCCTGTTCGGCTTTGATTTTTGCAGTGATTTTACGGCGTTGGCGTTCGAGCAGGTAGCCGAAGACGATCATCAGCGTCCCTGCGAGAATCAGCGTGAAGCCGCTGAAAGTGAGCGAGCCGATGACTTCGATGATGAGTGCAAGCGCGGAGAGCAGCACCATCAGCGTGCCGAGATTGACGTAGAATTTACGTAGGACAAAGGCGCCGAGGGCCATTGCGGCAATCCCGCTCACAAAAAGTGCGCCCATCATCAGGACTTGGATGGTGCCTTCGGACAGAGGAGTTGCGTCGAGCCCGTAAAGTACGATCGGAACGCAGGGGAAGGCTCCGAGGAGAAGCGCGCAGAGCTTGCCGGCGGACTTGAGTTTTTCGCGGAAAGAGAAGAGCAGGGAGGCCGTCAGTAACAGCGTGGCAGGAATGAGTGTCAGTAGGACGAGAGCGACGTTTATGTCGCTGCGAAAGGGGATGTTATAGCACCAGAGCTGAGTCATGAGAATGATTGCCGGGAAGGCGGTCCAGGCGGCGAGCGGTCCGTAGCCGCGGAAGCGCTTGCGTACGGAGGTTTTCAAGTTGGAGAGGAAAATCCCGAGCGCGGAAACTGCGGCGAAAAATGCGAGGAAATGGAAGTAGTACTCATCGTCGTCCGGGTACGGTGCTTCTCCCGTCTTGCAGGCAAGCCAGATAAATGCGGCGACGAGCGAGAGGGCGAAAACGCCGCGCAGGCGCACGAGCCAAGGGAGTAGGAAGATGCCGAGGAACCACACGGCTATTGCCTTCGAGGGCTCGGACGAAATTTGGTAAATCTGCCCGTAAAGCGCGATATTGCCGAGCCACAGACCGGCGCCGACGAGGCAGAGGCTTTCGCCAAGAATCGGGCGCGGATTATCTCGGCGCAGCAGGAAGCGTAGTCCGAAGATCCAAAATGCGAGCATCAGCACGCCTGCGGAAATCTGTTTGGCCAAAGCGGGAATCGACTCCCAGTTTGCGGAGATCAGCAGGATGATTCCTGCGAGCACGAGGAGCCCGCCGAGGCTCGAAAGGGCGATGAGCAGGTAGTTGCGGGTCGCCGAAGGGGAGAGCTTCAGCCGGGCAACGATGGCATCTTTTTGCCCCGGCGAAATGAGGTTGAGTTCAAGCAGTTTTTCAACATCGGAGTATTTCATGGTCAGAAATCCTGAGATTTTGTTTCTTGTGTGTAAATTCAAAAATCGGAAGAAAAATTTTGCCATCGTTTCGCCGGAAAATATATCTTTCCCGTATGAAATTTATTCGAACGATTTGTGCCGTCGCGGCCTTGTTCGGCGCGGCGGGAATGCTTGGGGCGGAGACCCTTCCCGAATCCCTGAAATCCGAGCCGCATCAACGCGACAGCTACGGCTGGGCGGCGCGCCACGCAGCGGTGTTGGAACGCCACAAAACCCTGAAGCCGGATTACGTCTTCTTCGGCGACAGCATCACGCATTGGTGGGGCGGCGAACCGGGCTCCGTCATGCCGGTCGTCGGGCCCGATTCCTGGGCCGCGCTCTTCGGGAAACATCCCGTTACGAATTGCGGCTTCGGATTCGACTACATCGATAATGCTTACTACCGCGTCGAAAACGGAGAGCTCGACGGCATTGCGCCCCGCGTCATCCTCGTCAATCTCGGCACCAACAACATCGGGCATCGCGGCGACAACGCGAAGATTTGCGGCGACAACATGGCGGCCTTCGTCAAATTGCTGCGAAAAAAATCCCCGCAGGCGAAAATTCTGCTCATCGGCATTTATCCGCGGCGTGAGGCCAAATTCGCCGAAACCATCGAAGCCGCGAACCGCCTCTATGCGGCTTTGGCCGACGAAAAGCAGGTCTTTTTCGTTAATCCGGGAACGCTGTTGCTCGCGCCGGAAAGCAAGCTTGCCGATCCGAAAATGATGCGCGACCGCGTCCACCTGAACGCCGCAGGCTATCGCCGGATTGCCGCCGAGCTTTCCCGCATGCTCCGGAAAATCGATCCGCAATACGAGGGAAAAGAGCTTAAAGATTAGGGTTTAAAGGGCCTAAGGCTGGTGAACGGTGAGTAGTGAGCGGAATAGGGCCATTCACTAGTCACCGGTTCCCATTCACCAAAAACACCTATTCGTCAGATCTCAAGTTATCCCTTTTTCTCATCGCTCACCGGCGACGGCGTCGGGTTCCGACAAAACCGAGCGCCCCGAGACCTGCTAACAATCCAAAGGTGGACGGTTCCGGAATCGCAAGCGTCCTCGATTCTGTTTTGAAAGTCGCCAAGTCAACTCGCATGCGTCCACCATATCCATTAGAGGTAAACCAACCGGCTTTCAGCGCAGAGTTGGTGAGACTGCCGCCAAAGGAAGAGATTTCGTATTCCTTTGAATAGCTGCCTCCATTGGGGTTTTCGTAATAGAACAGGATTACATCTGCGTTATTCTCGTCTTGGAATGATTCAACGATAATATCGTACACGTGAAAGCCGTCGGAAAGGTTTCCCCCTTGCCCGATTGATGTGACCTTAGTTGAGCCCTTCCAGTAAACACCAGGCTTATATTCGAAGTATTTGTTAAGCGCGTAGGTGTTCGGGTCTGCAGTTTGAAGGTCTCCTTGAGAAACATCCGCGCCATTGCGGAAAATGCCTGCAGCGCCTCTTTCGTGAAGGTCTGCAGCACCGGAACCAACACCGTAGTAGTTGCCAAAAAGAATTGAGCCGCGATTTGATGCTAAATAAAAATTAAACAGGGGTTGTTCGCCGTTGGCTGTGCTATTAACGATGAATGAGAAGCTATAGCGGGCATCTTTTCCAAGATCAATAGTCGTTCCGTACTTCCAAGAGGTGTTTGTAACTCCGGAGAGATCATTTTTCCCGTTCAATGTGTGTGAGTATGTATAACTCGTTTGTTCATATTTGTAGTTGTTTTCCGCCATTACAGCACTTACTCCGGCGGCGATAAGGGTTATGGTTGATAATGATTTTTTCATAGTTTTGCTTAGTTGATTTCGAATTGTTTTAAGTTAATCCTCTTAAACTTTTCAAAAGAGTTATCCTTTGTGTTTGATTTAAGAGGGTTGTGAACGCTAACAGAAAAGAGTAATTGCGCAAGTGTAAAATAATACTTTTGTGGTGTGGGCTTCTCTGTGGACGTATGGAACTTGTTCTATCGCGCCGCAGACATGTAAACGGAGCAGTCTTTGTCGTTTTTCGGCACTTGTTTTTCGGGTGTGCCCGCGGGTTACGACTACGTTTTCACCTGCGGTTATCCGATGTCGTGCACCTTCGGCGCACATGTTTTAACGAGCAGGAGATAGGCGGCGGAGCGAGTAAGGCACCTCTCTCGGCTTCGTGTAATTGGTAATTCGCGGATCTTTCTTCGCAGAGCCCAATGCTTACTTGTCCTGATGCTCCTAACGGTAATCATTTGCTATTCGGAATTGCCTCTTTGCAGCCTTTCGCGTTGCCTTTGCGGGGGCGGAAGGTTTATAAATATCGCCCAGATATTTTCTTAACCTTAGATATTTCGTAAAAATCATGATGAAAGTTGCTGTTATCGGTGCCGGCGGGCGCGTAGGTTCTAATGCCGCATTTGCGCTTCAATGCTCCGGCGTGGTCAGCGAGATCGTATGTCTCGACGTTAATCAGGCAATGGCGGAAGGCGAAGCCCTCGACCTCCTGCACGGCGCTCCCCTCTGCGGTGACCAGGTCATCCGCGCCGGTACCTATGCCGATTGCGCCGACATGGATTGCATCGTCATTACCGCCGGTCTGCGCCGCAAGCCGGACGAATCCCGCCTCGACCTCATCAATCGCAACGTTTCGCTTTTCAAAACCATTCTCGGCGAAATCAAGAATGCCGGCCTGAAGCGCGACGCCATCGTGCTCGTCGTCTCGAATCCGGTCGATATTCTCACGCAACTCGCCGTCGAATTCTTGGGCTTGCCCGCACAGCAGGTCTTGGGCTTGGGAACCGTGCTCGACACCTCCCGCTTCAACGCTCTCATCGCGGAATCCCTCGGTGTCGCTCCGACGCAGGTCAACGCCCTCATCCTCGGCGAACACGGCGACTCCATGCTCCCGGTCTGGTCCTCCGCCAGCATCGCCGGTCTCCCGCTCGCCAAGTTCAAAAATGTTACGCCGAGCTGGCAAAATCAGATTTTCGAACGCACGAAAAAGTCCGGTGCTGAAGTCATTTCCCGCAAGGGCGGTGCCGGCTGGGCTGTCGGAACCTCCATCCGCGCCGTCGTCGATGCCATCGCGCTCGACCGCAAGTGCATCATGCCGGTTTCGTCGCTCGTGGACGGTCCGTACGGCATTCGCGGCGTCTGCATCAGCGTGCCGACCATCGTCGGTCGTTGCGGTGTCGTCAAGCACGTCGAGCTTGAGCTCTGGCCGAAGGAAATGTCCGCATTGCAGGCCTCTGCGGCAGCTCTGAAAAACACGCGCGCGGGCATCAAGTAGTCGATTTCCCGCTAATGAAAAGCGTTCCCGCAGCCGGTTTGCGGGGACGCTTTTTTTAGAAAATTTTTAAGTGACGCAGGATGTTTACGAGCCGTTTTAATTTTTCGATGACGCCCAATCGTTGGACCCGTGCCTTGCGGGAAGCCCGCTCCGAGGGACGTGCCCTCTTGGATTTGGCCGTTTCCAATCCGACGTCGGCGGGCTTTGCCTGGGACGGCGACGTGCTCGCTCGCGCCCTGACCGGAGGCGCCATTACAAGCTACAAACCGAGCTCCCGCGGCAATCTCGAAGCGCGTCAGGCCGTGGCGGATTTTTATGCACAAACGCACCGCGTCACCGTCGCTCCCGAGCGTATTCATCTCACCGCAAGCACGAGCGAAGCCTACGGCTGGATTCTGAAATTGCTTTGCGATGCCGGCGACAACATCGTCATGCCGACGCCGTCCTACCCGCTGATTTCGTTCCTGTGTTGCATGGAAAACGTTGAAACCCGCGATTACGCCCTGAGTTATGAGGACGGACGTTGGAACGTGGATTTTGACTCGCTCGAAGCCGCCGTGAACGAGCGGACAAGGGCGATTTTCTGCGTGAATCCGAATAATCCGACGGGTTCGACTTTTTCGCCCGAAGAACGTGAACGCCTCGAAGCGTTCGCGCGGGAGCGCGGATTGGCTCTCGTTGTGGACGAAGTTTTTCTCGAGTACATGCGTGAACCGGCGGAGAGTTTTGCGTCGGCGGAATCCGGGGCGATTTTCGTTTTGGGCGGGCTTTCCAAGACGGCCGCGCTACCGCAAGTCAAAGCCGGCTGGATTGTCACCTGCGGGGAGAAAAAATTCCGCGAAGAAGCTCTCGGACGTTTGGATTTTATTGCCGACACCTTTTTGTCCGTGAGCACGCCCGCCCAGCTTGCCGTTCCCGCGCTATTGCAGGCGGCGCCGGAAATGAGGGCGCGCATCAATGCCCGTTTGGAGGCCAACGAACGGCAATTGCGCGAATGGTGCGAGCGCTCCCGCGAGCTGGAATACCTTTGCCGCGAGGGCGGCTGGTACGGCCTCGTGCGCCTGCCGCGCGGCATCGAAGAGGAATCTTTGGCAACGGACTTGCTGCGCCGCGAAAACGTAATCGTTCACCCCGGCTATTTTTACGATCTGGAAGCCGTTCCCGCCCCGCATCTGGTCTTCTCGCTTTTGGCAAAAGAAGCGGACTTCGCCGCCGCTTTCTCCCGCATCGATGCCGCCATCCTGCGGAATTAGGCGCTCCTCCGGACCGTTAGCTGCCCGTTACGGGCGGAAGCTTAAAGAGCTTCCCGCGACTCACTCGCGGGAACGCTTTTTTCGTCCCCAAACGCTTTCGCAGGAGAAATTTATGGTTTTTCTTGTGTAAGGATTTTTGTATTTTGAACCCACTTGAAAAAGAGAAAGACGGTATGGAAAACAAGGAGAACAGCGGAAACAGGGAAGCGGCGAACCACAAAATTTCTATTCGCTTTTTCGACGACCGCGAAGTGCGCGCCGTTTGGGATGATGCGCAGGCAAAATGGTTTTTCTCCGTAGTCGATATCGTTGGGGTGCTTCGTGCCGAGACCGATTACGCGAAAAATCGAAATTATTGGAAATACCTCAAAGCCAAATTAAAAAAAGAGGGGAACGAGTTGGGTAGTGTCACTACCCAACTGAAGCTACGTGCACCCGACGGGAAAAAATACAGTACCAACGTTTTGGACTATGACGGAATTATCGCGCTTGCCAAGGTGTTCCCGTCAACAAAGGCAAATCGCTTTATCGAATGGTTTACCTATAGTGACGAAACGATCGACGGAAAGAGCAAACAAAAGGCTTATGCGCTCTTTGAAACTTCGTTTATTGATGCAATCGAAGTCGGAACCGTCAAAGGCTTGCAGCAAATTCATGCCTACCTTTTCGGCGGACTCTACGATTTTGCGGGTCAAATCCGCACGGTTAACATCGCGCAGGGCGGTTTTTCATTTGCTCCCGCAAGGTTTTTGGAAAACACCTTGCGCGCTATCGAAGCGATGCCGTCGGGAACGTTTGATGAAATTTTGAAAAAATACGTCGAAATGAACGTTGCGCATCCGTTCCGGGAAGGGAACGGGCGCGCTACTCGGGTTTGGCTAGATTTGATGCTGAAAAAACAGCTCGGATGTTGCGTCGATTGGAGCCAAATCGACAAACGCGCCTACCTGCACGCGATGGCGGAAAGCGTTGTCGACGCGTCCGAAATCCGCTGCCTCATCGCCGGAGCCCTGACCGACGAGATTCATTCTCGAGAAATCTTCATGAAAGGCATCGACTACTCCTACTATTACGAAGACCACGGGAACGAAATCTCCGAATAAAAAATCCTTTTGTCTATGGATGGCTACCAAACCGAAAAGCGTTTCTATGAGTTTTCGTGAAATGTTTTTGTTTTCTCTCGCCAATGGAATGCTACATTATGAAGCTCCGTTTCTTAACTCCATGGAAGAAAATCAAAATAAAATCGTATTTTTTCGGGAAAAATCCATTCGCCGTGTTTGGCAGGACGAGAGTGGTATTTTTCCGTTGTTGATATCGTCGGCGCGTTGACCGACAGCGTAAACCCGCGTGATTACTGGTTTAAGATGAAAAAGCGGGTGCATGCCGAAGACGGATTTCAGTTGTCGACAGCTGAAGTTGCCGGCTTTAGACGGAAAATCATATTCCACCGACTGCGCTTCCGTGAAAGGAATTTTTCGCATTATTCAGGCAATTCCCTCTCCCAAGTGATTCTCTCGCGGGAACGCTTTTTTTGCGAGCGGAGGTACGCGATGAGATCGCGGGGGAAGTTGGTTTCGATAAGGGTGAAACCTTGGCGGGTGAGCCAACCCCAACCTTTGCCGGGAGAATCAAAAAAAGAGGCGCGGTCATCATGCCCGGCGGTGTGGTCCGCCCAAGTCGCGGCGACGAAGGCTTTCGCGCCGGAGCTTAAAATTCGGGGAAGCAGGCGGAACGTTTTCGAATCCTCCGAGTCCGTGCGGAACTGGAAGGCGACGGGCTTTAATTTTTCGAGGTATTCGCTCACGTAGGCTTCGAGGTTCGGGATTTTATCGCTGATTACCGGGCAATAAACGACATGCTCCAAATCGTCTCCGAAAACAGTTCTCGCCTTGGCGTATGGCCAATCCAAAACGAAAATTGCTTCCTCCAGAGCCTCGTGTTTTTTCAAGATTTCAAGTAGCTTGCGAACGAGTGTTCCCGTGGGATTGCCGGGCAAATCGTAGCCGGCTTTGTCGAGGTAAAGATAGGCTTTGCCCTTGGCGGTGAGGAGGTATTCTTCGAGCGTCGGGACTTGGAACGGCGTGCTTCCGCCCCAATTGGTTTTCAGACGCAGTTTTTTGATTGCTGCAAGTGTCATCTCGGCGACGAGTCCTTTGCCGTCGGTCGTGCGGTCAACACTGTAATCGTGCATGATTACGACATGTCCGTCACGCGTCATGCGCACGTCGGTCTCAATAATGTCGGCACCGAAAAAGAGGGCGTTTTCCAATGCCGGTATCGAATTTTCCGGTGCGTGCTGCCAATCCGCGCGATGGGCAGCTACCCAGACATAGTTTTCGGGTGCAGGACCGCGAAGATCTACAATCTCACCGAGACTTTGTACGGCGAACAGCGTTCCCGTCAGCGCCGCCGCAAAGATTTTTGCCTGCTTTCCGATAAAAAATTTCATCCCGGGAATCCTCGCAAAAAATCCCTTTTCCGACAAGTACACGATTTTCCTCGCAATGCTCTTTGTGCTAACAAAACAGGCATTTCCCTTATCACAAACTTCCGAAAAATGGATTTTTCGATTCTTCCCCGGATAAATACAAGCGCTGAAGGCGGGCAATAAGTTAGACCGGAGCAAGCGTGCGAAGCGAGTCGCCGCCCCTGTTTAGGGCTTTAGAAATATCGCGCCGCGGGAACGCGAAGGTGTGTCACTTTTAGGGGCCAATTCCTTTGTAAAAATGGGAGAAGCGGTTTTTAACCGCTTCGTGGAATACTCCCAAGAAGAGGAATTTTCAATTCGCTTCTGAAGAGGAGTCTATGAAGCGGTTGAAAACCGCTTCTCCCAAGGTCTATTCGCATCTTGAAAAAGTTGAATTCGCAACTTTGAATGAAGGCATGGATTCGCCTCTTTCTCCGAAGTTTTTCAATCCGATGCAGGATGTGAAACGTTCCCGCGCAAATCTTCCTCATTGGGAGCAAGACTCGAAAGTCTGCTTCGCAACATTCCGACTCGCGGATTCGATTCCGCAGGAAAAACTCACTTTGTGGGAAAGTGAAAAATCCGCGTGGCTTGAGCGAAACCAGAAACCGTGGACGGATGCGCAGGAAACGGAATATTTTGAAAGATTCGGAAAGTTTATTGACGAGTATTTAGATTCCGGTTTCGGCTCGTGTGTTTTACGGGAAAAACGTCATCGGGAAATCGTGGAAAATACGCTTCGTCATTTCGAGGGTGAGCGTTACCGTTTGCACGCATTCGTGGTGATGCCGAATCACGTCCACGTTCTTTTTGAGCCGTTTTCCGGATTTCCCGTTTCCAAAATTCTTCATTCGTGGAAGCGATTTTCTGCTCGGGAAATAAATAAGTCGTTGGGAAAAGAAGGTGCTCTTTGGCAGAAAGAATCTTGGGATAGATATATTCGCAATGAAAAGCATTTCTTCAGTGTGGCGAAATATATTGAAGCAAATTCTCCGACATTGGCATTTCTGGGAGAAGCGGTTGCTAACCGCTTTAATAAAAAATCCGAGGAGGAAAATTTAGTGAAGCGGATGCAATCCGCTTCTCCCGAAGAAGGCTCAATGAAGCGGTTAAAAACCGCTTCTCCCAAGGAATACTAATCTGTTTTTACAAAAACTTGGCGGTGGGGGAGGAGGATGCGCGGGAGCGGAGTTCGGCGGGGGTGCCGGAGAAGATGAGCTCGCCGCCGGCGTTGCCGCCGCAGGGTCCGAGTTCGATGAGCCAGTCGGCGCAGCGGACGACGTCGCTGTTGTGCTCAATAACGATGAGCGTGTGGCCGGCGTCGCGCAGCTTAAAAAGCAGGTTTAGCAGGAGGCGGATGTCATCCCAGTGCAAGCCCGTCGTCGGTTCGTCGAGCAGGTAGAGCGTACGCTCTTTTTTGCGTTTGGAAAGTTCGAGGGCGAGTTTGAGGCGCTGGGCTTCTCCGCCGGAAAGTGTCGGCGCGGCTTGTCCGAGTTTCAGGTAGCCGAGCCCGACTTCGTCGAGCGTGCTCAGCAGATTGTGAATGCCCGGTTGGGCGCGGAAGAATGTGCAGGCATCGGCGACCGTCATGTCGAGCACTTCGGCGATGTTTACGCCTTTGAAAAGCACTTCGAGCGTTTCGCGGTTGTAGCGCGCGCCGCGGCAGCTCGGGCACTCGACCCAGGTTTCGCCGAGAAACTGCATGTCGAGGGCAATCTGGCCTTCGCCCTGGCATTTTTCGCAACGTCCGCCGCGCTTGTTAAACGAAAATCGTCCGGCGTCGTAGCCGCGCATTTTAGCGAGCGGCGTGGCGGCGTAGAGTTTTCTCAACAAATCGAAAATGCCCGTAAACGTCGCCGGATTCGAGCGCGGGGAACGCCCGATCGGGGTTTGGTCGATACGGACGAAGCCTTCAAAGTTTTCCAGGCCGTCGATGCCTGCGTGCTTGCCGGGAATGCACTTGGCGCGGTTGATTTTGCGCGCGGCGGCGTTCCCGAGGATGCTGTTGACGAGCGTGGATTTGCCCGAGCCGGAAACGCCGCAAACGACGGTCAGCGCACCGATCGGAAACGCGACGTCGAGGTTTTTCAAATTGTGTTCGGCGGCACCGCGTACGGTGAAAAATTGTTTGGGATCAACGCGCGGGAATGCTGCCGAAATTTCACGGGAACGCTCCTCCGACGTCGCCTGAAGCAATTTTGCCGTGCGGGAATTCCCGTCCGCGAGGCATTCCGAAAGCGTGCCGGAAAACACGAGCGTGCCGCCTTGGGTTCCCGCGCCGGGGCCGATTTCGATGACGTGATCTGCGGCAAGAATCGTGTCGCGGTCGTGTTCGACGACGAGCACGCTGTTTCCGCGATCGCGCAAATCTTTCATCTGTGCGATGAGGCGCGCGTGGTCGGCGGGGTGTAGTCCGATACTCGGCTCGTCCAAAATGTAGGTGACGCCGACGAGCCCCAAGCCGAGTTGCGCGGCGAGGCGCACACGCTGGACTTCTCCGCCGGAAAGCGTCGCGTAGGCACGGTTCAGCGTCAGGTAGGAAAGTCCGGTTGTTTCCAAAAATTGCAGACGTTTTTCCAGCCCGGCTCGCGCATCTTCCACGGGTTCAATCGCGGGAAGGGTTTTCAGGCTTTTGACAAACTCGAGCGCGGCGGGAACGCTCATCGCGAAGAAATCGCCGACGGATTGGCCGCTGAGCTTTACGGCGAGTGCGCGCGGGCTCAGGCGAAGGCCGCGGCAGGCGTCGCAGGGCGATGTTTGCTGAAAGGCAAGCAGGCGCGTGCGCAGGAGCAGGCTCGACGTCGTTTTCGCGGTCTTTCCCAAATCGGCGAGTACGCCTTCGAAAGGGCGCGGCGCGGGCTTGCGGCGTCCGTCTTTCAAAAGAAATTCGCGTTCGCCGCTCCCGTGGAGAATCAGAGAGCGCGTTTCCGCGTCGAGGGCTTCCCACGGTTCTTTCAGCAAAAACGGTACTTGCTCGGCGAGTTGACGCAACCACGCGTTGCGCTGCGTAATCATCTTTTTCGAGCCGTAGCGCCAGGGCTTGATCGCTCCGTCCTTGAGCGATTTTTTCGGGTCGGGAACGACGAGTTCAGGCAGGAATTTCGGGCTTTCGCCGAGTCCGCCGCAGTGTGGGCAGGCGCCGTCGGGATGGCTTTCGGAAAAGTTTTTCGGCGTGAGCGCATCGTAGGTTTTTCCGCAGAGCTTGCAGGAAAAATCGAGTCGCAGGGGAATTTCTCGGGTTTCGCCGAGCACGACGGCAAAGGCGCGGTTTTTGCCTTCACGGAAAGCGAGTTCGAGCGAGTCGGCGAGGCGGGAACGCGAGTCGGAGGAAATGACAAGGCGATCGACGATGATGTCGAGCGCGAGGGCGGATTTTTTTTCAAACTTGGGAAGCGCGTCGTCGATGTCGAAAATTTCGCCGTCGATGCGGATGCGTTGGAAACCGCGCCGGCGGAGGTTTTCGATTTCGTCGGCGAGCAGGGCGCGTTTGATTTGCGCGTAGGGTGCGCCGAGGATGAGCTTGGTGCCTGCGGGCAGGGCGCAGAGCTGGTCGAGGCAATCGTCGAGGGTGCGGCGCGTGATTTCACCTCCGTCGTCCGGGCAAAATTGCGTTCCCGCGACGGACCAGAGCAGGCGGGCGTAGTCGGCGATTTCCGTCGCGGTGGCGACGGTCGCGCGCGGGTTGTTATTGGCGGAGCTGCGTTGCTCGATCGCGATGACGGGCGAAAGGCCGTGGATGAAATCGACGTCCGGGCGCGGGATTTGTTCGAGATTGGCGCGCATTTTCGCCGAAAGGCTTTCGAGATATTGGCGCGCGCCCTCGGCGTAAACGGTGTCGAATGCGAGCGAAGACTTCCCGGAACCGGAAACCCCGGTAAACACCACGAGTTTGTTGCGCGGGATCCGAAGCTCGAGGTTCTTCAGATTGTGTTCCCGTGCACCCTTGATGCGGATATTCTCGGATGCTGCTTCGCTCACGCCGGTTTAGCGTTGACGGTTAATGGCGTCGATCAGCGCCTGGTTGCGCTCTTGGGCCTTGGTGTCGGCGACGACCAAAATCGCATGAATCATGCCCGGCACCCAGAAGAAGACGCACAGCAGCAGGTTCAGCACGAACTGAAGCGGTTTTCCGCAGAGCAGGACGGCCAGCGGCGGGATCAAAATCGCGATTAGATACATCATAGTGGCTCTAATTATCGCCGCTTGCGGGAGCTCCGCAAATAGAAATTTCCCGCCGCTTCCGGAGGAGGCGGGGAAAGGGGAAAACTGATAGTTGATAACGATGGGTGTTTTTTTAGTGAATAATGAATAACGCCTTTTCAAATTTTTGCTTGCGAGCAAAAATCTCCGCATAGAGTTATTCACTATTAACTATTCACTGTTTGCCAAATCTGTTGCCTCCCATAAATTTCCGCTTTAATTGCTTTAACCCGTTTCGTTTTTCCGTTAGCCTTTTTCCTAAACACATTTTGAATTTTCTATAAAGCCATGGCACTCACATCTTTTTGCAGCCAACTCATCGCAGACACCGGAATCAGCACCGGAGACGAAGGCAAGGGACGCCTTATCCCCGAAGTCATCCGCGAGCTTCAGGCCGAAACCGGCAAGCGCGGCATCGTTTCCGTCGTCATGAAAGTCAACGGCGGCGCAAATTCCGGCCATACCGTCGGCGGGCTCAAGCTCAACCTGCTTCCCGCAGGCGTTATCGAAAAGGATGTGGCCGTACTCGCTATCGGAGCCGGTGTGGTTGCCGACCCGCGCAAATTCCACTGGGAAGCGCGTCCGCTCGAAAAGATGGACATCCCGATTTACTCGCGTCTGCGTATCGACGAGCGCACCATGCTCAGCGACGTCTCGCACCGCATGCTCGACCTCGCGTTTGAAGATTACCGCGTGAACGTTCTCAAACACCTTCCGCGCGGTTCCACGGGACGCGGCATTACGCCCGCTTACTGTGACGAAGTCGGCCAATGGCAAATCACCTACGCCGATTTCCTCGGCCCGAAGGAAGTTTTTGAAGAAAAAATGAACGCGCGCATGGACCGCGCCGAGCGCACCATTGAGCACGTTTGCCGCGTCGCGCCGGAACTCTGGAGCGAATTTTTCAAAAAACTCACCGCCGCCGAAGTTCGCGGAAACGCCCCCGCCATCAACGACGGCGTCTTCACCGAAGCCGATTTCGACTTTACGCAATTTGACGCGGGAACGCCCTTCAAGTTTAACCGCGAAAAGGTCATCGAAGTTTACTGGAATGCCGGACAGGAACTCGTTCCCGCGATCTGCGACGTGCGCGACCTCGTACTCGACACCATGAAGCGCGGCGAATACATCATCGGTGAATTCGGACAGGCCTACTGGCTCGACAAGCGCCACGGCTTCCCGCCGAACGTTACCGCTTCGCACACCTTTACGCCGGAATTTTTCCAATCCGCCGGCATTCCCGCACAGCCCGTGCACACGATGGGGTGCTGCAAGGCCTACGATACCAAGGTCGGCACGCACGTCTTCCTCACGGAAATGGACGACGAACACCCGCTCTGCAAGCGCCTGAAGAAGCTTGAATTCGGCGTCGTCTCCGGCCGCCAGCGCATGGTCGGCTGGTGTGACTGCGTGGAAAAGGCTGACGCGCTCCGCTACGGCGGCTACCAGGATTTGGTCATCAACAAGCTCGACGCGCTTTCTCCCGCCGACGAATGGCAGGGCGGCGACTTGCTCGTTTGCGTCGCCTACAAGGGCCCGGACGGAAAAATCTACAAGCACGTCCCGCGTAACGATGCGCTGCGTCAGACCCTCGTTCCCGTGTACGAAACGCTCCCGGGCTGGACGGAAGACATCTCCGGCGTGCGCTCGTTCAATGACCTTCCCGTCAACGCCAAGCGCTATATCGCGTTCGTGATGAAGACCATCGTCGAACTCGCTGATGCTCCCGCGCTCCCGAACCTCCGCTACATCGGCGTCGGTCCGCTCCCCTCCCAAATCATCAAAGACGTCCCCCCGACCGAAGAGCTAATCAAGTTGGGGTAGAGGGACGAATAGAAAGGATTTCCGCATGGTGAAAACTGTAAAAAAGTTAATGGAAATCTATTACAAGGAATTTGAGGGGCTTCCTTGTAATTATCCGATTGTGCGGAATGGTCAGAAAAATGATGCCTTTGCTATTGTTGTGTTCGAGGCATTATTTGGTCGCTTCTTGGATTTTAAAATCGAGAAATCTAATATCAAAGAGATTGCCAAGTATGTGGTTGCTCCTCCTGATGGCGGTATTGACATTTTCTTTCAACAAGAGGATGGAGATGAATATTCGTTTGACGTTGTTCAGGTAAAAAACTCGGCTCTTACAGAGGATGAAATACGTGACGCATTTATAAGAATGAAGCGCGCCATCTCTGACTATGTTAAAAATCCTCAAAAAATAAAAAGTGAATCGTTAAAAGAAGTTTTGTTTCCTTCTGGCTTGGATAAGGGAACAAAGAACAATTGTACTTATTATGTGGTACATGCTGGCACATTGAAAGATTTTGCCAATTCTGAAGAGGATGAAAAGGTTCTCACCATTGAGGATCTTGATCTGATTTTTAAGAACAATGATTCGGATTTTGTACGGGAAGATTCATTGCACATAGAATCCAGTATGCTTTATGGCGACGAAGGCTCCGAAAACAACGCATTGGTTTGTAGCATTTCGGGATACGATTTAGCGGAGTTGAATAATAGATATTTTTCAACAGAGACTGGACGAAATATTCTTTTTGGAAGTAATTTGCGTGAGAATTTGAATTCCAGAACGAGCGAGCGCTATCTTGGAATGGAGAAGACAATATCTAAAACTCCAGAGAATTTTTGGTACTACAACAATGGTATTACAATCATTGCTGATAGCTTTACAAAAGAAGGGGATACGATTTGCCTAAAGAAGTTTTCAATAGTCAATGGTGCGCAAACCACTAGTTCTCTAGGAATCTATCTAAAAGAAGCGTTGAAGGATCGGGATGAGAATCGTGTTAATGCCCTTAAGAAGGTTTTTGTGCTCGCAAGAATCCTTCGTGCAGCAAAAAAGGAGATGCGTCAAAATATTGCGATTTTCAACAATACTCAGAATCCGATTACTTCCCGTGATATGGTTGCAAATAGGGAAGAGCAAATACTTCTACATAAAAATCTTTTGTCGGGAGATCCGAAAATTTATGTTGAAATCCGACGAGGAGCAAAACTTCCCGCTGATTTTAATAAGAAGTTTCTCCATAGGAAAGTGACAAATGAGGAACTTGCACAAATTGCATACGCCGCATTCAAAATTGAACCATTTTCTGCTAAGGATAAAAAGAAATCACTGTTTAACAACGACTTCACGCAGAAAGATGTTCTGATAAACAGAAACTATGAGTCTATTTTCAAATGGAAGGAAAAAGGCTCTCTTGATAACGGAATTTTGTTCAAAAAAACAAAAGCTGAAATTGATGAGGCATTATTTATTCAGCGTCTGTACAAAGAATCAAAAAAATATTTAAGAACAGATATTTCGAAACAGATTTCTGCGAACGAGGAAAACAAGAGAAACGAAGAGGATGAAGACCAAAAGCATCTTTTTCAAGAGATGCTTGATGAGCTTTCTGCTCAGATGGAAGCAGTGGGTGTATGTATGTTTTACTTTATCGCATTTTATTATTTCTTGAAATCTCAGTTTGATAATTCTGAATCATCCGGAACATTTGACTATAATCGCTATTATTCGTCGGATACAGACTATAAAAAGAGTCTGATTAAAGATATATCGTACTTTGTCCAAGAAACATCTGCGATCTTGATTCAAACTGCTCGAGCTGCTAACAAAAATAATGTTAATAATTGGGTTCGTGGGAAACCGTGTGAGACTGAGTTCTTGAAAGAAGTTCGAATGGGGTGTGTGCGCAAACGTGAATGGCGAGAAAAATTTGAAGCTTTTGTTGCTAAATTTAAAGCTGTTTGAAAGTTTCCTTGTTCGATTTTTTTCGCGTTCCTGTAATTTTTTCGGGAACGCTTTTTTTTTGAATGAAAATCCATCTTTTT
>JAFYWY010000060.1 GCA_017546455.1 Opitutales bacterium | reverse complement strand
GACGAAACCGATCCTTGGGATTCCGATGGCGACGGCATCGCCGACTACCTTGAATTCCTCGATGGTACCAACCCGCTTGACCCGAACGATCCGCCGCAGGCTCGCGGTGCAAGCGCAGCGTACAGCGTCGCCGCAGCGGCAAACGAAACAACGGAAAGCGGCGACGAGCCGGCGACAAACATCCTGAACTTGCCTGCTCCGACTTGGTCTTCGCAACAGAACATGTGGCATAACACGGCTTGGTTCGGAGAACGCTTGAACTATACTTTCTACACGCCGGCGGAAAGCTCCGCGTGGAGGGCTTATGCGGGAACGGAAATCGAATATTGGAGCCCCGGCTACTACGAGCTGTGTGCCCGAAACGGCAGTTACGGGATTGTAATCACTTTGGACGATGTGCCCGCCGGAAGATACACGCTTAAGTGGAAACACTTGGAGCGTCCGGATGACGGAAGCGCGAATTATACGGTTTCGGTTAGCGGGCCGAGCCGTAACGCCGCTTTTGGTTTTACGGCCCCGGAATGCGAGAGTGTTGCAGACATCGAAGAGGTGTCGCTGACGTTTACGGCGACGGATAACGGTGCGCTTCAGATTTCGTTTGTTCCCGAAAACACGACGAATACGAAAGGTCCTTTGGTGGGTGCGTTTGAGCTGCGTGAAGTCATCAGCCTTACGGAAGTTAATTTAAATGCCGGCGACGGCGGAACGGAGTTTGCCGTGACGCAAGATAGCGGCGCGGCGTTCACGGGAAGCGATTGGGTGCTTTCGCGCACGCGCCAAGCCAATCCGGTGGCCTTCCAAAGCGGCTCGAAATTGAAAATCGTGCCGACGTTCCGTTTGCCGGATTCCACGGTTCCCGCCCGCATCCAAGCGCAAGTTACCTTGGGGAACTCGACAAATACCTACACGCTTGCGTGGTCAGAGCGCGGGAGCGGCATCGAGATTCCGGCTCCGGTTCCTGCTGGGACGGTCGGCTACTTCGAAAACGTGACGATTGTCTGGAAAGTCAGCTACGACGCGAATTCCGATACCTGGGAAAAAGTCGGCACAAGCACGCACGAAATCTACTTCACGCGTGGTGCGCCGCAGGCAGGGCTTGCCCAAGAAACGCTGTTTTGGGTCGCCTGTTCCGCCTGCCACGGCAAAAGCACGGACGAGGATATCGTTGCGGGCATCTGGAGCAAGTTTTCCACCGGCTCCGGCCCTGCTAACCTCTGCCGCCGCGACGGCACCCCAATGAAATATTGGGGAGAGGAAGCATGTGTTCGAAGCGCGGTATCAGATCAAGACCCTAATAATCTCGACAAAAAAAATGCGAAATTAGATTATCCCGAGGAGCTTATTTGTTTCGCAGATGGGCAATGCGGAGCGTGGTCCAAATTTTTCTGTGAATGCACTTCTTTAAATGGCATTAATTTAAGAGATTTTGGCGTTGTTCCAATTAATTCAGATGAAGGGCCATTAATACACAATTATGGAATTATGGGAAGAACTGAAGATGTAGAGCATATCGTGTTCCCTGATGTCTATGCATGTTTAATCCTTGATTCGTTAGATGACTACTTTAGCCTACCTAATAAAGAGGCTGTAGACGTCCTTTATGAATACGATGGGCTCGCAGGCCAAAATAACCAAGATCCGCGCTCGAGGTTTAGCAACCATGGGCTAGTTTTTTGGGAAGGCCACATCTACGATCCATCTTACGGAGTAAAATTAGGAGGAGCAGCCTTCACGAGAGAACAGGCTCTTTTTCTGTGGTCCAAGCACGTAATTGCAGGCTTCTGTAACACTAGAGTGCCTGTTCTGCAAATCCAAGGCGAAGAATATCTTCGTTGCCGGATTTATACTAAGGAAAGCCTTGAACTCGTAGTTGAGGAATAACAAATATGCTACACAAATCGATAATCTTATTTTTCTCCTTAATCGTTTCTGTGGGGCTCCAAGCAAAGCCCCTCTCTGAACCTATCAGGTCTTGGGAGACAGACGGGACCCCATTTTCGTTGGTTTGTTCCGACGTGGGAAAATCTCGATGCTTCTTTCTCTTAGAGGGAGAGCCGGGACGAGAACAAATCGTTTTCTCGCACAAAGCAAGGCCTTATGAAGTTATTTCTTCGGTTGTGATAGGGAAAAGCGAAATATGGATATATAAGCGATACTCGGGAATGGAACCATTTTTTAGACTTGAGCGCATTGACCGAGCATGCTTGGAGCAGCTGCCTCGTTGCTTTTGGGAGAACTATGACTCATTAGATTCCGAGTCACGAAAACAACTGAGTCTGGAAGCTCTTGTGGACAAAGAATACTCTAAGGATCGAATGTTTGTGAACGTGATTAATTACGGATTCGGTCTTCCTACCCGTGGGACGTTTACAGACTCATACTCCGGAAAACGCAGTTGGGATAATCGCTACATTAGCTATTGCTTCGAAATTACAGGCGAAACCTTGAAAGCCTTACCTGTTACGCATTCGGAAGAGGTGCCGTTTAAAGAAATAGAAGGAATAGCCTATTTTTACTTAGACAGGAGCTCGAAAGAAAAATGGAAATGGGTGCCGGTTTCTCTACGCGAAGCACAGAAATCTATTTACGCAAGGACTCCCCTTGTAGGCGACGGACAGAGTTTCCCGAATGAAGAAAATTCATTGAGGATGTGTCTTCTTTGGTCAGCGATAGGTATACTTGCTTGCTCGACCGGACTTTTCCTTTGGCTGAAAATCCGTTCCCGCAGGAGGAAAAGCTAAGTAAAAATCCTCCACGAATTACGCTAATTACACGAATTTTGACTATGGCGGTGAGCGGTGAATAGTAAACGAAGCGTTCTCTGCCGCCATTCGTGCAATGGGTATAATTCGTGGATTCCTTCGAAAAACTAAAAAAAATTTTAATGACATGCGTTATCCAACCAAGGTTTTAGTTAGTTGTTTTGCTCTGATTGTTGTGGTGGGTATTGTTTGCTTTTACCCCGAAGGACGTAATTCGACTGTTTGTTGCGACTCAAATGTTTCAAATAGTTCTACAACCGCACAAGCGAATGAAGGGATGACAAGACCTTTCTCTCCGTTGCTGAAGGTTGAGATTGATGAATCAGTCAGAGAGGACATGTATCAATCGGCAAAAAAAATCAGGGACAAACGATGGAGCCCTATTCACGATGTAAATAAGGGAGCTGACGCACACAAAATATTCAATGCTCTTTTCCTGTCTACAACGATTCCGCTTTGGCGCGTACCTAATGTTTGGACCGAAGACGGGGATTTTCTCTACATGTGGTATTCAGAAGCGTCGTTGGGGTACTGTATTGATAAAAAAACACTTACTTACAGCATGTGGCAATTTGATTCCCCTCCTGTATTTTTCAGCAAGGAGAAACCTGTCTTGAGTCGGTTTCCAAAGCCGAAGCATTTTCAGGATGCCGAAAAGCAAGAAGCGGAAGCTTCTGAGGATTAATACGGAACAAGTCTTGCGGCGAAAACATTCTTTGTGTAATTCGTGGATTTCTCTCCAAAAAGAAATAGGGTAATCGGAAGGATTAAGGAATGAAGCATTTTTTTTGGTTGGTGATTTTTCTCTATTCTGCATTTCAAATAATTTTTGCAGGAGAGGATGTCGCACTTGAAACGAACTCCGGGTGTTACGTCTGGAAAGATATATCGAACGGAATTTTGGGACCGTATGCCGGACCGCATCGACTTTCCCGAAAGACGGGAAGCGGAAATTCGGAGAGCATCTCTTTTCCGACAGAGACGCATCGATTTGTAAAACCGCAAACAATGCGTTGCTATGCGGACAAAAGAGAATTGTTCCTCGAACTGGATATCAAAGGAATTCTGTTTCTTTACAAATTTGTCAACGGAGAGTGGATTTGCGCTTCGGACGGAATTGCCGAGAAATACGTTTCTCCGGAACCCACCCTTGTCGGAGAGCACGTTTGGCTTTACCGCCTTTTGCAAAAAAGGGAGGAATGCTCACGCATGCGGGGAGAACCGCGTGTGTTTGAACGTCCGTTTTTTGCCGTTTCGTCGGCGCCGGAGTTTGAAGGCTTTTCGTCTGCCAAAGACATTCGGGAAGAAATCGAGAGGATAAAAGGAGTCATTGCCGGTAAGCTTAAAGGTAACGACTCTTTTCCCGTGAAGAATAGTAGTGGTTTCACAGACGGGATAGGCGGCAGCTCGAAAAACACACAGGAAGAGTCGAATTCTTATAAACGGACGATCGCAATTAGCATCGGGCTCGCGCTCCTTGCCGGACTTTTCCTTTGGCTGAAAATTCGCTCCCATAGGAGGAAGAACTAAGTAAATAAAAAATCATCCACGAATTTTGCCTGCGGCGGTGAGTGGTGGATGGTAAACAGTAAATTGCTCTGCTTACTACTTACCAATCACCGCCGTAGGCAAAATTCGCGGATTTCTTCGAAAAAGTAAAATTTTTTCAAAAAAAATGCATTTTGTGACAAGTTTGTGAGGATTAGTCACGGTGGTGTTGATACACTTATTCCCGCACGCTCGGGCAAAGGGCTCGAAACGTGCGACGAAAATTCAATAAACGATAAAAACATGAATTCATCAAACGCTCGAAAATACGGCCGCAGGTTACCGTGGACCACGGGAATGCTGGCGTTTGCCGGACTTACCGGAACGTTGGCGTCGACAATTGTTTTTTGGAACGTTTTTTTCGGGAAACAGCAAGAAGACATTCCAGCATTTGAAGACTTCCCGAAAACATGCATAGAAAGCAGCAGGCCCAAAATGGAAATTCTGCAGCCCGACCCGGAAGAAGTGGTATTTATTCGAGAAAAAATCAGGCCCTTGACTTCAAGTATTCCGGAGAGAGTTCCCTCCGAAAGCCTGCGAGTAATCCTTCCCGGAATTAGCGGCCCGGCAGTTTTTCCCGGGATTAGCGGTTCCGGATTCATCGAAGCCTTGTATCTTTCCGGTCTTGCTTGTCCGCCAAATCGCTTTCCCAACGTTTATTCTGAAGACGAAAACTTCATCTATGTATGGGTTAAAGACGATCCATTGGGCGGAAGAATATTAGATAAGGCTACGCTCGAATACTATGCATGGGCTACGGACGCAGCTGGGACGTTTTTGGTAAACAGAAGGAAACCAAAGCCTTCAGCCGTTGCTACGGAAAACCGATGAAGTGGTGGAGAGAAGAACACCATGAAAACATTAATTATTTTTGGAGCTATGCTCCTTTGGGGATGGAGCAATCTTTACTCCCTCGAAGAAGGAGAACTCGTCAAAGGCCATATTTTAAGCCTTGAAGCTACCGGTGAGTTTGACGGCCAAACGTACACCCTCCGGAAAAGCAAATACACTCTCGGGTATTCAGAAGACCCGCGTCATTCGTCCTGGCGAATCGTACACTACTATCTTTGTCGGGAAAATGATTCTTCTGTGAAGGTGTTGGCGATGTTTACGCTCAACGAAGCCGCTCAAGTGAAGATGTTTTCCTGTAAGGATTTTATTGCAATAGTCTCTTCTGACGGATTCTTCGGAAGCGTTACAACCTATTCGGTAGGGATATTTCGTGCGAATGACTTGGAGGCTCTTTCAAAGTTATCTCTTCCTTGGTCAAATGAATATTTCACCGACAATAGAAGTAGTCCGAATGTATTGGAAAAACTCTCTTGGCACAATTGGAACCGGAATCTTGGATTGCCCTATTGCGGCGCAAGAGATGATCCGATTCGTCGCCAAGCTTGGAGCTTTGAAAGTCGCAACGGAAAACTTCTGGCTCATCCGCTCAATCCTCGGATAAAGAGTCTTTCCGACGTAGAGTCCTATATATACGACGTCGAGCAAGGCACTTTTTCTCCGTCGCTGTCGGACAGAGGGGATACGTTCTTGAAGGACAATTCATTTCAATCAGAAGAGAAAAGCCTTCCCGAGAACGCCATTTCTTCTTCCGTAGCGACAGAGTGGTTTCTTTCGAAGTCACTCATTGTGGCGGGCATCTGTTGCCTTTGTGCTTTTTCCTTTTGGCTGAAAATTCGTTCCCGCAGGAAGAAAGGCTAAGTGAGGATCTTCCACGAATTTTGCCTGTGGCAGTGGGCTGGGAATGGTGAATCGCCGCGCAGGGCTTACTGTTCACTACTCGCCGCCGTAGGTAAAACTCGTGGATTTCCTTCGAGAAAAGTAAAAAATTCCCGTAAAAGCCATGCTTCAAGACGAGTGAAAAGTTTGTTTGACAAAAACGATACGGCGAGCAACCTATTGCGTCTCTAAATGCATTGGACTGGGAAGCAGAAGTCTTATGATGCATCCGCCTTTTCGGGGTTTGGAATACTTGAGACCATTGAAGAAATTATGCTGTATTCTACGCGCAAGAATGATGTATCAAATGACGATTTGATAATTACAACTCACAATTACAATTCATTGTAGGATGAAACTAAAAATTATCTTTCTACTCGTCGTGACGGGGGCAATTTTCTTCTTTTTCTTACAGAGAAATGAAGAGGAGGCAATATTTCAGAATACGGACAATGAATCGAAAATTCATAAGAACTGGATAAAAGCCCAAGCGAAAATGTCTGATGCCGAGGAAATTAATCATCCTCCTTTTTCATATCTTCGTCTGAAATCACGCCTTATGGGGAAAGTCTCAAAATCTCACTTTATACTCCCTGAATATAAACAAGGTATTGGGAAAGATGAGGTTCTTTTGCTGGTTCGAAAGCACATTTCCTTTCGTTTGGAGCGGATTCCTTTTTGTTCTTTTGAGGATGATTTATTCTTCTATTTTTGGAACAACTCAACTCCCCGTGCGGGAGAAGCTGTTTACAAAGAAACTGGAGAAGTCGTCGGATGGGGATGGAAGGACTGTGAAGGCAATGATTAATTCCAAGAAGCGCTGAGCTTATGAAACACCTGCTTTTATGTTTTCTGTTTATTCTTCTCGGGAGAAGTACAACCGTTTTTTCCCAAGACGAAGCTATTTGGGAAAAGATTGAAGAATGGCATTCCGCTCATCCTGAAGATTATCTCTCTTATAAGATGAGGTTGGCATCAACATTGACTTGTGAATCTCAGGATGCGGTTCGGAATACGTTTCATTCTTTTTTGTCGAAATACGTACGGATATGCGCCGGAGATGAATTCGGGAATATTTACGTCTCGGGACAATCAGACTGGCCGTATGCAAAACCGCTCAAAGATAAAACTTACCGACTGTACAGATTCTATTACGACCGGAAGAAGGCGCAATGGTTTCACATGACGGGAGGTGTGAACGAGGTGTTTTTTCGTCCCCAAGATGAGAAATCCTTTGCTTTGTGGTTTAAAGAAGCGGATGTCCGAATCGACAAGGCTTCGCAGATCGAAGAAGGTTTAAAAGCCACGAAGGGTTGTTCGAAGCGGAATTCCTTCGGGGCTGGAAACAACGAGCAGAGCAAGCAAAGTGAGATTCCTTCAAATAAAAAAACGTATTTTATTTGGAGTTTTGTTTTGGGAGGCGTGCTTGTTTTCCTCTTGCCTGTCTTGCTTTGTTTTAGATTGAGGAAATACAAACAATAGGCGGATTTCATCACCTGTGGACAAACTATTGCCAAAACAACAACATGGGTGCTCTGGAGCTTGTTTGCGTGACGAGTCCATTTAACAATTTGGAATAACAATGAAAAAAATAGTGTATAGCTTATTGCTGCTCGAAATACTTCTTGCGGGAATTTGGGCTTTTTCTCTTAGTGAGACGGCGAAGCTTGAGTCGCAATCCGAGAACGACGAAAGATCGGAGCGCTTTCCGCATCCCGAAGTTCGGGATGGCCGCGTTATGCCGCCGCTTTCGAAATCCGAAACTGCGGAAATTGTCAGGATGTTGAAAAATCGCTGGCCGGGTATTGTGTCTTTTGTTTCAAGCTCACAAGCTTTAGGGGCACGAAGAGAAAAAGTCTACGCTATTTTGCGGGAGACAGAGGTTGTTTTTCGCGAATTTGCTTTTGAGCACTCAGCATCTTGGATGCATAGTACTCCGCAATCGTTAAAAATTTACTTTGATCACTATCTTCGGGAAGAGCCGCATACGCCGTCTAATGTTTTGGCATTGCTTTTGAACTGCAGAAATTACACCTATTCGTCAGCCCCGGATACGTGTATCGAAACTGAAAAATGCTTTTACGTCTGGCATCACGGTCGTCTTACGCAAGGAGCAATGATTCGGAAAAGTGACCTTATGATGTATCGTTGGTTTATCAATTCTCGAAATTTGGACGTTCCCTTTTAGGACTAATTCACAGATTCGAACTGATCATGAAGAAAAAATTTATATTTGGGAAAATGACTGCATTGAAGAGAAAGATGGTATTTTATGGACTCTCAGTATGGCTTGGATACAGAATACAAACCTTCCCCTCCTTCAGTTTTAAACAACAATATTTGGCTTGATGTTGCCGGTTATTCGATTGATATGTCAAAAGAAAGGATTCGCGCCCTTATTCCGAATTCATTTGGATATGTTGGAACGCTCACTTGGTTGTGTCCTGTGCGGTGGAGCATTCTGAATCCGGGATCGGCATTTAAAAATTCCTACCTCCCCTACGACGGAGTCCTTCCCGATAGGACTCAAAAGACCTATGTGCATGTTCCAGAAGAGGGAGAAACTCGCCTTGAGATTATTGTCGATAAACTTTTCTAAAAAGGTGAACCGTGAGGACATTTTATTTACACTTACTTTTTCTTTTCGCTGTCCTAATTGTGTTTTCGGCCGAGAGTCGTGCACAAGAAGAATTACCGAAGCTACCGGACCCCGAATGGGTTCCGGACTTGGGAGAGTTGTATGATGCTTCGAAGATTGGCGAGCGCAGACTCGTAAGCCTTTATGCCGGCGATATTATTGCAAAGCGTAATCGATTGTGGGAACTGGTTTCGATACTCCGCAAGGAAACATGCAATCGAGCAGAGGCAGAGGCAGCCCTTCACGAAATGACTTTGCTGTTTCGCGGTGCGCTCAAAGAATACGGAGGTAAGGAAAAACGTGAGGAACTCACTCAAAATCTGTCTAAAATTGTGCGTGAGTACTTGGCGTGCAAAGATTCAAACAGCAAAGATTTGCAAAAGATAGAAGCCCTTAACAAAGAGCGGGTTATTGCAATTTGGCGCTTAAATCGACTCTTGGAGGTAAATCAGCGTATTGTCGTAAACCCTCCGGTAGTTTATGAAACATACCTTGCCACTCTTCTCCGCTTATACGGAGATGACCCCGAGAAACTTTTGGACATCTACGATTATTCACTGCTTGAAGAAAAAACGGAAATGGGCTGCTTCTCGGAATCTTACGGGAAGAAATTCCGAGAGACTTCGTGGGCGCCTCAAGTAGGGGCTCACATCATTGAAGCGGAGAGAAAGCGAAAACACCGAACAAAGCAAGGGGAACCGGATAAAACATCTGATTTGGAGGCGAAAAATCGGGATTAACGCTATGCCTTGCTTTCGTAACAGTACTTGCCTTTTTCATCGGACTTTTCCTTTGGCTGAAAATCCGCTCCCGCAGGAAGAAGAGCTAAATAAAAATCATCCACGAATTTACTTTGAAGACGTGACACCTTTCCCTCGATAAAACTGAATACGACAATGAGAAGAATTTTGATTTTGTTTTTGTTATTAATGCAAACAATGCTGTTTGCCGATTTCTTGGAAATGAGGTCTCCGGAGAGAACAACACAGAAGAAGATCGTAATTCCTTCAACAATCGGAAAAGCCGATTTTGCTAAACGGACGGTTTTTTGGCGATTTTATCCGGATTTACCCAGTCCTGCTTGTCAGTTTTACTGTCAAGATGAAGCGGGGATTCCGATAGATCATTTTTTTTCATCGACCGAATTATCCGCATTGAACAAGGAGGACTGTGCTTCCGTTAAATTCAAAAGCCGGGAGCTTCCCTTGGTCGGACTTTCTTGTCAATTCGGGGATTCTGCTCATTTCCGTTCTTCGGAGAAAAACATCCTCGATGCCGTCATTAAGACCCGCTTGGGCGAAATTCTGTTCTGCTACGATATTACACAGGATCTGTTTTTTGAGAAATCGGACGGAACCCCATACATCCCTCCTCCTAAGGACGAAGTTGCTGAAAATCTCTTTCGGATTCGCCTTCTCGAAAAGTACGGACTTTGTGACGCCTCCGAGAAAGAAAAGCTTCCTATCGGGATTGCCGGATTAAGAGCTGCTGGCGTAAGAAATCTTCGCGGGGATGAGCTTATGCGTCTCGTAGAAGAAAAAAGGGCAGTTGTTCGCAATCACGTCTGGGAGGCTCTGAACAGAGAGCCTCTGAAAACTCCGGCAGAGCTAGAATCCGACCTGTCGGGAAATATAAATGACGGAGAATCCGAAACGCAGGAGACACAGCGAGATGCCGTAAAATACGTTTCATGGGTGAGTGTACTTGCCCTCCTTGCCGGGCTTTTCCTTTGGCTGTTCCCGGCAGGAAGAAGAACTAAGTAGAAATCATCCGCGAATTTTGCCTGCGGCGGTGAGTGGTGAGTATTAAACAGAGCAATTTCCCGCTTACGATTCACCATTCACAGCTCACCGCCGCAGGCAAAATTATTCCGTGATGTCGGCAAACTTGCCGCCGACGTAGTCGCAGAGCACTTGCGGGGCGAGTTCGACCTGAAAGCCGCGGCGTCCGGCGCTGACGATCAGGGTGTCGAAGAGAATCGCCGTTTCGTCGAAGACCGTCGGAAAGGCTTTCTTCATGCCGATCGGCGAGCATCCGCCGTGGATGTAGCCCGTAAGCGGAAGCAAATCGCGTTGCTTGAGCATTTCAATGCTTTTTTCGCCGACAGCCTTGGCGGCTTTTTTCAGGTGGAGTGTGGCGTTGACGGGGATGGCAAAGACGTAATGCGCGCGGGAGGCGCCGATGGTGACCAGCGTTTTAAAAACGTGGAACGGGTCCTGATTGAGCGCGGCGGCGACGGAAACGCCGTCCGTCAGTTCCGGATCGTATTCGTGAGTCGAAAACGGAATGGCGGCGACTTCGAGCAGGCGCATGACATTGGTTTTTACCATGTCGGGAAAGAGAAAGTCATCGGGTGCGGAGAAGCAAGTTTTTTGAAAAATATTCTCGCGATACCGGGCAAAGGCGATAGCGTTGGAGGCATGCGAAACCTGCTCCCCGCCTTGACTTGCCTGCTTTTCTCGTTGGTGCTTCCGCTTGCGGCCGCGCCGAAGGACAAGCGCTCCGAGCCTGCCATTGTGCCGGTGCCGAATGCCTGCTCCGTGCAGTCGGGAAAGTTTGTTTTTAAGCCGACGACGCAAATTGTCGCCGCTTCGCCGGAGGCTGTCGGCGTGGCCCGTTATTTTCAAAAGGAAATCGAGCGTGCTACGGGCATGAAGCTGGCGATCGAGAAGGGCGGAATCAACAACGCCGTGATTCTGCGCCTGAAGCCCTCGGAAAAAATGCACGACGAAGGCTACAAGCTCGAAGTGGCGGGGACGCGCATCACGATTCTTGCGAAAACGCCGGCGGGGCTTTTTTACGGATTGCAGACGGTGCGTCAGCTCATGCCGCCCGAAATCTATCGCCGCAAGGCCGAGAAGGACAAAATCGAATGGAGCCTTCCCTGTGTGAAAATCGCCGATGCTCCGCGTTTCAAATGGCGCGGCGTGCATTTGGACTGCGGACGCCATTTTTATTCGAAGAACGAACTCAAAAAAATCATCGATGCGTTGTCGTGGCATAAGATCAATCGTTTCCACTGGCACCTGACGGAGGACCAGGGGTGGCGCATCGAAATCAAGAAATACCCGAAGCTGACCAAAATTGGGGCTTGGCGTTCAAATTTGCTCGTGAACGAATGCCCGGATTCCGAACCGCGCGGGCATTATCCGCTCGAAAAGAGCGATTCGCCTTTCTGGGACGCCAAAGGCCAATACGGCGGATTTTATTCGCAGGCCGACGTCAAAGAAATTGTCGCCTACGCGGCCGAACGTTTTATCACGATTGTCCCCGAGATCGAAATTCCCGGGCATTCGACGGCGGCTTTGCTGGCGTATCCGGAATTCTCCTGCGACGGGCGGCCTCCCGGAGGCCTGCCGCTCAAGGGCGGGGTGTTCGGCAAGGTGTATTGTCCGGGCAAGGAAGAGACTTTCAAGTTCCTTACGGGCATTCTCGACGAAGTGACCAAGCTTTTCCCGGGCGAATACATCCACATCGGCGGGGACGAATGCCCGAAGGGCGCCTGGAAAAATTGTCCGGACTGCCAGAAGCGCATTAAGACCGAAAAGCTGGTCGCCGAAGGCAAGCGCACGGCGGAAGACAAGCTGCAGAGCTACACGATTGATCGCATCCGGAAGTTTTTGGAAAAGAAAGGGCGCAAGATTATCGCGTGGGACGAAATTACCGAAGGCGGCATTCCCAAGGGGTGCACCGTCATGCACTGGCGGGAATACACGGATGCGAAAATTGCGCCGAACGAGGGCGAGGACCTCATCGTCGCGACGCGCCCGTCGTGTTATTACAATTGGGGCTACGACAAGGCGGACCGCAAATTCCTGTTTTCTCAGGGCGGGATTATGCCGATGAAACAGGCCTACGACTTTGAGCCGATTCCGAAAGGGCTTTCGCCGAAACTCGAAAAGCATGTTCTCGGCGCGCAAGCCTGCTTCTGGGGCGAAAAGGCGCCGAACGCGCAGATTGTCGAATTTCACTTCTTTCCGCGTATGAGCGCGATGAGTGAGGCGACTTGGAGCCGCAAGGAAGACCGCAACTGGGCGGACTTCCAGCGCCGCGTCGAAGCCCAGCAGGCACGCTACAAAGCCGCGGGGATTAATGCCCGCCCGACGCAAATTCCCGAAAACTACAAGCCCTACAAAAAATACAGAAAAAACTGAGAGCGATAACGCTTTCAGGTATATGTGTTACGAAAGAAACTGTTTGGCGACGGATGCGGCATTGCTGCTTGCCCGACTCGGTGTCGGCGGAATGATGTTGCTCCACGGAATCGGGAAACTTACCGGCGGAATCGTCTGGCTGGAGCAATTGCTTCAGCTTAACGGGATGCCGGCTTTTTTGGCTTACGGGGTTTATCTCGGCGAAATCGTTGCGCCGCTGATGCTGATTGTCGGCTTCGCGGTGCGCCCGGCGGCGTTTATCCTGCTCGTAAATATGGTATTTGCGGTCGGGCTGACGCATGCGGACGACTTGTGGCTGCTTTCTCCGCAGGGCGGGTGGATGCTCGAAGTGCAAGGGCTGTACATGCTCTTTGCCGTCATGCTCATGCTCTCCGGCGGCGGGCGCTTCTCCGTCCCGTGCCCGGCTTGCCGCTTTTTCGGAAAGAAAACCTGCAAGGTCGAAGACGCGGAGGAAGACGATTAGGCCGGAAAAGGCTTCGGGCAAGGGCGGGAGTCTCGGGGCTTCCGCCCTTGTTCGGGACCGGAAATGCGGACTTTATCGGAATTGTTTTTCCCGTTTCTCCTTTGCTTTCCGCTTGCCTGCGGGAGGCCTTCTTCATAAATTCTGCCTCGAAAATTTATAACCCTATCCAACGAAGTTATGGCATCTATCAAAGGAACCGAAACCGAAAAGAACCTCCTCAAGGCATTTGCCGGCGAGTCCCAGGCACGCATGCGTTACACGTATTATGCGAGCAAGGCGAAAAAGGACGGATTCGTCCAAATCGCAGACATCTTTGAGGAAACCGCGAATCAGGAAAAAGAACACGCCAAGCGCTTCTTCAAATTCCTTGAAGGCGGCTGTCTCGAAATCACGGCATCGTTCCCGGCGGGCGTTATCGGCTCGACGGAAGCAAACCTGGCTGCCGCAGCCGGCGGCGAAAACGAAGAATGGTCGGAAATGTATCCGGCGTTTGCCGATGTCGCGGAAAAGGAAGGCTTCCCGGTAATCGCAGCCGTTTTCCGCAATGTCGCCGTTGCCGAAAAACAGCACGAAAAGCGTTTCCGCGAACTCTGCGAAAACATCCGCAAGGGCGAAGTCTTTAAGAAAAACGGCAAGGTCTGGTGGCGCTGCCGCAACTGCGGTTTCATCTACGAAGCCGCCGAAGCCCCGATCGCCTGCCCGGCTTGCGATCACCCGCAGGCGCACTTCGAAGTGCTCGCCGAAAACTGGTAATTCTTTCCGGTTTGCCGCTATAAAACGTTCCCGCAGGCCTTGCGGGGACGTTTTTGTTTTTTACTTTCCCGAGCCTCCCGCGTATCCTTTTGCCCAACTTTACGATGCCGAAAATCCGAATTCTATCCGACAATGTCGCCAATCAAATCGCCGCCGGCGAAGTGGTGGAGCGTCCCGTGTCCGTGATTAAGGAATTGCTGGAAAACGCCATCGACGCGGGAGCGACCCGCATCAGCATCGAATTCCGCAACGGCGGGCGCAACTTCATGTCCATCGAGGACAACGGTGTCGGGATGACGCGTGATGAAGCCCTGATGGCGCTCGAACGGCATGCGACGAGCAAAATCCGGGCGACCGAGGATTTGGACACGATTCAGACCTTCGGTTTTCGCGGGGAAGCGCTTCCGTCCATCGCTTCCGTTTCGCAGTTTACGCTCAGAACGCGCACGGCGGATTCGCCGCTCGGAACGGAAATTTTCGTCAGCGGCGGGAAATACGTCCACTGCCGGGACGTCGGGATGGCTCCGGGGACGAAAATCGAAGTTGCGAGCCTCTTTGCCAATGTGCCCGCACGCCTGAAATTTCTGAAGTCGGAAAACACGGAGGCGGCCCACATCACGCGTACAATTCGCCTTTACGCCGTCGCCCATCCGAAAATTGCTTTCACGCTTTGGGAAAACGGACGCGAGATTTTCCGCTCGCCCGCAAATCTTGACATGATTGACCGCGTCGCCGCGATTTGGGGCCGCCAGCTCGCTGACGAACTAATCCCGCTTACGCCTGCGGAGGCGTTCGGTATGAAGGTTTCGGGCCTCATCGGCAAGCCCGGCGTGAGCCGTAGTTCCCGTCAGGAAATGGTTACCATCGTCAACGGCCGCCCGGTTGATAATCGCACGATGGCGTATTCGCTGGTCGAGAGCTACCACACGCTGATTCCGCGCGGGCGCTATCCGCTGGCGTTTTTGTTTTTGGAAATCGATCCGCACGCCATCGACGTCAATGTCCACCCGGCAAAGCGTGAGATCCGTTTTCGTGACGAATCCCGCGTGCGCAATTTTTTGATAAATACGGTCTTGGGGACGCTTTCTCCGCAGGAAACCGAGGCGCCCGAGCCGGCGCGCCCGATTCCCGCAACGCCGTTCAGGACGGAGCCGAATCCCATGCCTTCGCCGGCGACGGAAGTACGAGTCCCGGCCCGCGATTATTCCGTCGGGCAGGGCGACCGCGGAAACGTTTTGACAATGCCGGCCCGTTCCGGCGAGGTCTCCCCGCGACCGCTCGCGGCACCGCCTTCCGCGCCCAAGCCGCCGGAATCTCCGGTACCTGCGAAGCTTCCGGAAAAAGCTTCCGCGGTACCCGCATTCCGCCAATGGCGATTTTTCGGCAAGCTTGCGGGCGACAATGTCGCCGTTTTTCAGGCGGGCGAAGGGCTGCTTCTGCTGAACATCCGCTTTGCGCGGGAACGTATCGCTTTCGAGCGCGTGCTTGAGCGTTTCCGGACGGCTGCGCCGGTTTCTCAGCAATTGCTGATTCCCGAGCCTTTGGAATTTGATCCGATTCAGGCCGATGCGCTCAACCGCAATTTGCCGACACTCAACGCGGCAGGCTTTGAAATCGAGGAGTTCGGGCGGAACTTCTTCCGCGTCAATGCCGTGCCGGATTGGCTGGATGCGGGGGCCGATGTCGCCGCCTGCGTGCGCGATCTCGTGGCGCGCATTGCCCGCCTGCCGGCCGATTTTTCCCGGGCCAATGTCGCTCACGAAACGCTGGCGCGCCTTGCGGGGGCGCACGCGTCTTCCGCTTCCGAAAATTTCGATGCGGAAAAAATCGGTATTTTGCTACGGGAGCTCTTCGCGTGCTCCCAGCCGAATGTGTCGCCGAACGGTCAGAAAATTTTTGTCGAAATCTCACACCAGGAAATCTCCCGTAAATTCGGATTGCTCTAAGTCCTATGAATATTGAAGTTTTAAAAAACGTCTGCACCGACTATCGCCTGCTCGACAGCGGGAATAAGCGAAAGCTGGAACAATTCGGCCCGGTCCGGATTATCCGCAGCGAGCCGAAGGCCTGGTGGAAGCCGTCGTTGCCGGATGCGGAGTGGCGCGCTGCCGTCGCCATCCACGAAGACGAAACTTCGCGCGAAGGAGCTTGGCGTTTCCGCGGACGTGCTCCGGAACCCTGGACACTGAAATTCCGCGATGCCTTTTCCCTGCAACTGCGCTTCATGGACCGCTCGAAGCAAATCGGAATTTTCCCCGAACAGTCGCCGCATTGGGATTTCATTTTGAATAATCCCGTTCCCGCCGGAAAGACGAAGAAGCTCTTGAATCTTTTCGGTTACACGGGTGCGGCCTCGCTCGCAGCTGCGCGCGCCGGATGGCAGGTCACACACGTCGATGCGTCGAAGCCCGCCGTCGCTTGGGGGCGCCGCAATCAGGAAATTTCCGGACTCGAAAAAGCGCCGATTCGCTGGATTCTCGAAGACGCCGTAAAGTTCTGCCAGCGGGAAGTGCGCCGCGGGAACACCTACGAAGCGATTCTGCTCGATCCGCCGGCTTTCGGACGCGGCCCGGGAGGAGAGCTCTGGAAGGTCGAACGCGATTTGCCGCCCCTGCTTGAGCTCTGCCGCCAATTGCTTTCTTCGCAAGCCTCGCTCGTCATTCTGACGCTTTACACGATTGACGCGTCGTCGTTGCTTTGTAAAAACCTGATTGAGGCAATGACGGCGGATATCGCGGGCGGGAAGGTCGAATGCGGCGAGCTGGTGACGCTTGAATCGGCGCCTTCCGCGCGCCCGCTTCCGCTGTCCCTCTGGGCAAAGTGGACCCGTTAATCTTATTTGAAACGTACGCCTACAGACTGCTCCCATGCCGAATTTTTATCCCGTTAATGTCCTGAAGACTCTCGATGCCGGTGCGCCCTTTTCCGGAGTTTTTATCCTGAAAAAGTGTGCGGTTAAGACAGCGAAGAACGGCTCCTCCTTTTACTCGCTTGAGCTCGGCGACAAGACGGGGAGTTTCTCCTGCAATGTTTTTTCGGACAATCTTATCGGCAATGTTCTGCGCAGCATCAGCGAAGGTGCGATTGTGCGTGCGTCGGGAAAGGTGGATTTCTATCAGGGACGTTTTTCGCCCAAGCCCGATTCGCTCGAAGAAGTTTCCGCAGAAATTGTCGAGCGCGACGGTCTGGCGGAGGCGCTCGTCGAATCGTCCCCGGAGGATTTTGACGGGCTTTGCGAGGAGCTGAATGCTCACATCGAAGCGATTTCGCACGCGGGATTGCGTGCCGTGACGCGTTCGGCGATTGAGGAAATTTACGGCATATTCGTGAATTCATCCGCCGCGATTTCGATGCATCACGCCTACCGTCACGGTTTGTTGGAGCATTCCTGCCACCTTGCCCGTGCCGCCCGCGCACTTTTGCCGCTTTATCCGCAGGTCGATCCGAGCCTTGCGATCGCGGGAGCGCTTTTGCACGATATCGGAAAAACCGTCGAATACACGCAGGGCCTTTCCACGCGCAAGACGCGCGCGGGGATTTTGCAGGGCCACGTTGTGCTCGGCTACCGCATCGTCCGCAAGCACGGCTTGAAGAATCACCTTCCCGAAGCGCTCTTGGAGCGTTTGGAACACATTGTCCTGAGTCACCAGGGCGAGTTGGAATGGGGCGCCGCCGCGCTTGCCGCCACGCCCGAAGCGGTCTTTGTCTCGCTTGTCGATAATCTCGACGCCAAGCTCGGGATGGTGCAAAACGCCCTGCGCAATGCCGTACCCGGCGGCGAAGAATTCTCCGAATTTCTGCCCGGACTGAAGACTTCGCTTTTGCTTACGCCGCCCTACGGCGATTCCGCCGAGCAGTAGTCGGCGCACGCGTCGGAACGCATTTTTTTAGAGAAGAACAGGGCACGGGGACGCTTCCTCGTTGCTATGTGTACTGCTGTTTCCTTTAAGACCAAAGATCATTATTTCGGGCGCAATCTGGATTTGGAATATTCCTATCGTGAGAGCGTTACGATAACGCCGAGGCATTTCCCGCTTCATTTTCATCGCCTCCCCGCGATGACGAAGCATTTTGCGATGATCGGCGTTGCCTATGTCGCGGACGACTATCCGCTTTATTACGATGCCACCAACGAGGTGGGGCTTAGCATGGCGGGATTGAATTTCCCTGAAAACGCCGAGTGGCGTCCCTATGTTGTCGGGAAAGACAATGTCACGCCCTTTGAGTTGATTCCCTGGATTCTCGGGCAGTGTTCGACGCTCGAGGAAGCGCGCGAAAAGCTTGAACGCATCAATCCCCTGGACGAAGCTTTTTCCGAAAATCTTCCGCTTTCGCCTTTGCATTGGCTGATTGCCGACGCGAAAAAATCGGCTGTCATTGAAATCACCCGCGGCGGGTTGAATCTGATCGACAATCCCGTCGGCGTCCTGACGAATAATCCGCCGTTCCGTTTCCAAATGCTGCGGCTTGCCGATTACATGCAGCTTTCGTGTCATCCCGCGAAAAATACGTTTGCGGAAGATTTCCCGCTCAGCGCCTACAGTCGCGGGATGGGCGCCATCGGCTTGCCGGGAGATTGCTCGTCGGCGTCGCGCTTTGTGCGGGCGGCATTTACCAAGCTCAATTCCGTTTGCGGAAGTTCGGAGGCCGACAGCGTTGCGCAGTTTTTCCACATTCTTGCTTCCGTCGAACAGGTTCGCGGTTGCGTCCGCCTCGAAAACGGAAAATGCGAAATGACGCTTTATTCCTCCTGCTGCAATACCCGGACCGGCGTATTTTATTACAGGACCTACGGGAACAGCCGCATCAATGCCGTGGACATGCATCGCGAGGAACTCGAGGGCGACATGCTCGTGAGCTATCCGCTGCGCCGCGAAGACGATATTTTTGCCGTCAACTGAACGCCGTGCATGAATCGGCTTAATCCGCAGTACGGCAATCTTTCGGAATTTGTCCCGCGCGAGTTTTAATTGGTCTTGTCGCGTTCCCGCGAAAAGCACAGAATCTCCCTCAATTATGAGCAAAACAGTTCTACTCGTTATTCGTGACGGTTGGGGAGCCAACCACAACGCCGCGCAGGATAAATTCAATGCGCTCAAAATCGCGAACATTCCGTTCTCGAACAAGCTTTCCGCCGAATGGCCGCGCACGGAAGTCGCCGCCCACGGTCCCGCCGTCGGCTTGCCCGAAGGCATCATGGGCAATTCCGAAGTCGGTCACCAAAACATCGGCGCCGGCCGCATCGTCCCGCAGGAAATCATGCGCATCGACCTCGGTTTGACCGACGAAGGCATGAAAAACAATGCCGTGCTCCAAGCCGCTTTTGCCAACGCGAAAAATTCCACGCTCCACCTCATGGGCCTCGCCAGTGCTGCCGGCGTCCACTCGACGCTCCCGCACCTCTACGGTTTGATCCGCGGCGCGAAGGCTGCCGGCGTGCAAAACGTTTGCATCCACGCGTTTATGGACGGTCGTGACAGCCCGCCCACCAGCGGCGTCGGCTTCATCAAGGAAATTGAAGATGAATGCGCGAAAATCGGTCTCGGCAAAATCGCTACGGTCTCCGGCCGCTTCTGGGCGATGGACCGCGACAACCGCTGGAACCGCGTCGAAAAGGCGTACAACTGCCTCGTCGGCGGAGATGCGCTCACGGCAGAATCCGCGACCGCTGCCGTCGAATGGTACTACAACAATCCGTCGAGCGACTCCGAGCAGGGCGACGAATTCGTGCTTCCGACCCGCGTCGTTGAAAACGGCGTCCCCGTCGGCTCGATCAAGGACGGCGACAGCGTTATCTTCTTCAACTTCCGCGGCGACCGTCCGCGCGAGCTCACGCACGCGTTTATCGACGATAACTTTGAAGGCTTCCCGCGCGCGAAGAAGCTCGATATTTACTACGCGACGATGACCGAGTACCAGAAGGGACTTTGCCCGAACGTCGTGTTCCCGAAGCCGGAACCGATGAAAAACATTCTCGGCGACTGGATTGCCCAGCAGGGACTCACGCAGTTCCGTACGGCGGAAACCGAAAAGTTCCCGCACGTCACCTTCTTCTTCAACGACTATCGCGACGAGCCGTTCCCGGGCGAAGAACGCGGCCTCATCCCGTCTCCGAAGGAAGTGGCCACCTACGACCAGAAGCCGGAAATGTCGGCGGAAGGCGTTTGCGAGTCCACGATTAACGCACTCCGCTCCGGCAAGTACGCGCTCATCGTGACGAACTTTGCGAACCCGGACATGGTCGGCCACACCGGCAAGCAACCCGCAATCATCAAGGCGGTTGAAACGGTGGACAAGTGCCTCGAACGCATCTGCGCCGTCGCCGACGAATGCGGCGTCGATATGCTCATCACGGCGGACCACGGTAACGTCGACGAAATGTACGACGAAGCCACGAAGGGCCCGCACACGCAACACACGCTCAACCCGGTCGAAGTCGTGCTCTACGGCAAGGACGTCAAGAATGTGAAGCTGCGCCAGACGGGCGGTGCGCTCGGCGATATCGCTCCGACGCTGCTCGACATGATGGGCCTGCCCACGCCGCCGGAAATGACGGGCAAGTCGCTTATTGAGAAATAAGGAATAGATTAGAGATTAAAGATTAGAGGTTAAAGAGGAAGAAAGCCGTTCCTCCTTCTTCAAGCTCTAATCTTTGAGCCGTAATTTCCGAAAAACGTTCCCGCAGGGCGAAATCGCTTCTGCGGGATGTTTTTTGTGGAACTTCGCCGTTGACTGCATGTAATTGAAATATGATTATTGAGTTTTGATTTTTTTGAAACATTACAATCTACATGGCGAATTCTGAAGGTCTCATCGAATTAGAAGGTAAAATCGTGGCCGTGCTTCCGGGCACGATGTTCCGCATTGAACTCCCGAATAAACACGTGGTGCTCGGGCATATCTCGGGAAAGTTGCGTAAAAACTTTATCAAGATTTTTGTCGGTGACACCGTGCGTGTCGAAATGGATCCGAAAGACATCACGCAGGCGCGTATCACGTACCGCCTCCGCAGCTCGGCTCCGAAACCGCTCGGCGCCGCTCCCGCAGCTTCCCGCCCGGCACCCCGCCGCCGCTAATCGTCGTTGCCTGTCGCCTGACGATAGGCACACAGCTTTCCTTTGAGCGTAAACTTCAAACGGGTTTTGGAGTTTACGCTTCGTTTTTCTGCCGTAAAAGAAAATCCGAGCGCGTTTTCTGCGGGAAAATCTGCGAAGTATCTTCTCGTTGTTGCGCGGGAAGGGGTTTTTCTTTTTAATGAACCCTTAATTTTAGAATTATGCCGGATATTTCGCTCATTCGTAATTTTTGTATCATCGCGCACGTTGACCACGGGAAGACGACGCTCTCCGACCGTTTGCTCGAACAGACGCAGACGGTTGAACTGCGCCAAATGAAGAACCAGTTGCTCGACGCGATGGACTTGGAGCGCGAAAAGGGCATTACCATCAAGAGCCATCCGGTTTCGATGCAATACCTGGCGAAGGACGGCAAGACCTACCTGCTGAACCTGATTGATACGCCTGGCCACGTCGATTTTTCCTATGAAGTGTCCCGCTCGCTGGCATCCTGCGAAGGCGCCTGCCTGTTGATTGACGCGTCGCAGGGCGTGGAAGCGCAGACCGTGGCGAATGCGACTCTGGCGATGCAGCAGAATCTCGAAATCATTCCGGTGATTAACAAGGTGGACCTGCCGAGTGCGCAGCCGGATCACGCGAAAAAGCAGGTCGAAGACGTTTTGGCGATTCCTGCGGACGACGCGGTTTTGGCCTCCGGAAAATCCGGAATTGGGATTACGGAAATTCTCGAAGCGGTCGTTACGCGCGTTCCGCCGCCGCGTTGGTCGGATTATCCCGCCGCGCGTGCGTTGATTTTTGACTCCAAATTCGATACCTACAAGGGCGTGATTTCCTACGTCCGCGTATTCTCGGGCACTTTCAAGGCCGGCGACACGATTTCGCTGATGGCGACCGGAGCGAAGAGCCAGATTAAGGAAGTCGGTATTTTCTCCCCGAAGATGAAGCAGGCGGACGTGCTCGAACCCGGCATGGTCGGCTACATTGTCACGAATATCCGTGATGTTTCCGAAGTGAAAATCGGGGATACGATGACGCACGCAAACGGTCCCGCAAAGGATCCGGTGCCGGGCTTTAAGGAAGTACGTCCGATGGTGTTCAGCGGCATTTATCCTCTGGATACGACGGACTACGAAAAGCTTAAGGCGGGGATTGCCAAGCTCGCGATTAACGACGCTGCGCTGACCTATGTCGCGGAAAGCTCCGTCGCGCTCGGCTTCGGCTTCCGCTGCGGCTTCCTCGGTCTGCTCCACATGGAAATTATCCAGGAGCGCCTGCGTCGCGAATACGACCTGGACATCCTCTCGACTTATCCGAGCGTTATCTACAAGGTGTATTCCAACGGCGGCAAACTGACCTACGTCGACAATCCGACGCTCATGCCCGATGCCGCGGAAATCGAACGCATGGAAGAGCCGACGATTCGCGCGCACATCCACATCCCGGGCACGAGTATCGGCGACATGTTGACGCTCATTCAGGAAAAGCGCGGGATTTGCGATCACATCGATACGATTGACGAACAGCGCGTTATGCTTTCCTGCGTGCTTCCGCTCAACGAAATTCTCGTCGACTTCAACGACCGCATGAAATCCATTACGCGCGGCTATGGCTCGATGGACTACGAATTGGGAGATTATGTCGAAAGCAAGCTCGTGAAGCTCGATATCCTCGTCAACGGCGAGGCAGTCGATGCGTTCTCGAGTATCGTTCACGAAACGAAGGCGGAATCCAACGGACGTAAACTTTGCGAACGCCTCAAGGATTTGCTCCCGCGCCAGCTCTTCAAGGTGGCGATTCAAGCGGCCGTCGGCGGCAAGATTATTGCCCGCGAAACGCTCGGTTCTGTCGGCAAGGACGTTTTGGCCAAGTGCTACGGCGGCGACATTACGCGTAAGCGCAAGCTTCTCGATAAGCAGAAGGAAGGTAAAAAGCGCATGAAGCAAATCGGCAAGGTGTCGATTCCGCAGGATGCCTTTATCAAAATTCTCAAAAACGAAGGCTAATCCGGCACACACAGATGCGACGCTCGGGCGGCAGACGAAATTTTCGTTTGCCGCCCGACGCGTTTTCCCCGTGATACCTTAATAAAAAAGAACACTGAAAATGGGGGCGGGGCAAAGCGCGCCCGCCAATAAGTGGCGAAGTCCCTTTTATCGGGTCGCAGGAATAATATTTGTGTAAAATTTTATTTGACGGAATTTGTTTTGTGTATTTATTGTGTCTTTGAAACTTAACTTAATGGTTGAAGATGGAAGAAACACAACAAAAACACTTCGGGAAGTGGATATTGCGTTCGACGCTGGCGTTTGCGGGGATTGCGGGTGCAATTTGGGCTTTGGCGGGGATCGGGGAAAACGACTCCGACAGGGACTTATGAAAGTGCTCTTTTGCTTGCCGGTTCTGCGGAGATTGCATTTGAGGAAGGACAAGATATTGCATGTGCATGGGAAAAAATTCCATGTATGTTTTAACCTCATTAAGAAATTCTCATGAAGAGAAACATTCTTTTTGGAAGTATCGGCTTTTTCTTAGGAACATCTTGGATTCCAATCGGGTGGCTTACTCTGACAGGGTTAGATATGCTTTCTTCTCCTAAGATTGATGATTCATTTTTTAAGCGCATTGAAGAAGAAAAAATTACAAAAGCCGTTATTACTTATCGAAAGAGAGAGGTAAAAACGAACGAGGTTGTGAATATCCGTTTTGTTGTAAGCGATTCCGAAATTTTAGACCATCTTCAATATCAACTAAGAACATGGAAGCTTCGCTCTTGTTTTCGAACTGTTGAGTTTGAGCCGGACGTTCAATTCTATACGCAGGAGTTTTCTTCTCCATGGAAAATTAGTTTCGAAGGAAGAACGGCAGAGTTATTTCTTAGTCGGTGCGGGAAATACTGTGTCGCATCTGTGTACGGAAATTCTTTCTACGAAGAAGTTTTAAGGCTTGTTGAAGAAAATGAAAGGAAGCTCTCGACGGAAAACTTTCAGATAGAAATTTAATTCTATGAATTTTTGCGCTTTCTATACGACAATACTTGCAAGACGCTCGACGGCGAGAAACGGCACGACGCAGAACGACACGTTCGGCTACAACGCGCGAAGCGAACTTACGTCCGCGACGCTTGGCTCGGACAACTACGCGTATGCCTTCGACAACATCGGCAACAGAAACTCTGCAACCGAAACGGGAACGCAAAGCACGCATTCGCTCCCGAATATGACGCCGACGGAAACGCGACTTTGATTCAAACCTTCACGGGAACGTGGCAAATCACTTACAACGGCGCGAACCGCCCGGTGCGTTTCCGTAATGAAGAAAGCGATACGACAATCGACTGCGGCTACGACTCGCAAGGTCGGCGCTACTTCAAGAAAGTAACGGTCTCGGGAACGGTTACGCTGCATCACCGCTACATCTATCGCGGGTATTTTCAAATCGCGGCGGTCGATATGACGCGCTCCGGGCAGCCGGACCTGTGGCTGACGACTTGGGAACCGTCGCAAGCGACGGCGACGCGTCCGCTCGCGATTCAAAAAGACGGCACGTGGTTCACCTACGGCTACGACCTCACGAAAAACATCTGCGAAGTCTTCGGACCGGCCGGCTACATCCGAACGGCGTATTCCTACGCGCCCTTCGGCGCTGTCACTGCTTCCGGTGACGTCACCCAACCCTTCCAATGGTCTTCGGAACATTACGATTCCGAGCTCGACCTTGTTTACTACAACTACCGCCACTACTCACCTTCGCTCGGCCGCTTCCTCTCCCGCGACCCCATCGAAGAACAAGGTGATGGAATTTGTATGTGTTTATTGGGAGCAAATTGTGTAATTGCGATTCTTTAGCGAGATTCCGGAGGATTGCCTATAAACAGAGCAGACTAAGACTTTTTAGAACTTATCGCTTGTCGCGGGGGCAGGGGAGGTATAAAATCACCTGTCAAAAAACTATTTGGACCAACTATGGCAATGCACATTGACGATCAATTCTACAAGAATTCCGACGACTTTTTTGCCGCGAATGCGGGAACGGGTCTGACTTACGACGACGTTTCGCTCGCGACCTGCTTCTCCGACGTGCTTCCGCGCATGACGCGCCTCGACACGTCGATTTCCGACAAAATCGCGCTTTCGCTCCCGATTATGTCCGCCGACATGGACACGGTGACGGAATCCACGATGGCCATCGCCATGGCGCTTCACGGCGGGATCGGCATGATCCACTACAACATGTCGAACGCCGACCAGATTGAGAAGGTCCGCCGCGTCAAAACGTACATCCACGGCATGATTGACCGTCCGGCGACCGTCCCTGCGGATATTACGGTCGGCGACGTGCTTGCGATGATCGAAGCGCACGACTACAATTTCTCCACATTCCCGGTTGTTGACAAAAACGGCGTTCTGCTCGGCCTTCTCCGCGGCGGTGTCGTTAAGAGCCGTCACGCAGCACATAAGGTTGCCGATGTGATGATTCCGCGCGAACAGGTTCTGACGATCCAGGAAAAGGATCTCGGCGGCGATCCGATTGCAACGGCCGACCGTATTTTCCTCGAACACATCGGCACGAACAAGCTGCTCGTCGTCAACGAAAAGGGACAGCTCCGCGGCTTGTTTACGCTTTCCGACATCGAACGCATCCGCGATGAGGCCGGAACGGACGCGATTCGTCCTTCGCGCGATGAAAACTTCCGTTTGCGTTGCGGTGCTTCCGTCGCCGTTCCGCGTTATCCGGACGGACGCGTTAACTACGATGCGCTCAACGAACACGTTTCCAACCTCGTTGCCGCCGGCGTCGATGCCGTCATTATTTCCACGGCGCACGGCCATTCGGCAGGTGTCGGCGAATGCGTGCGCTTCGTGCGTTCTCATTTCCCGGATCTGACGATTGTCGCCGGTAACGTTACGAGCGGCGAAGGCGTTGAATTCCTCGCCGACGCGGGTGCAGACTCCGTTAAAATCGGTCAGGGCCCCGGCTCGATTTGCTCGACGCGCATCGTCGCCGGTGTCGGGATTCCGCAGCTCACGGCGCTTTATGTTTCCGCTCAGGCTGCGAAGAAAAAGGGCGTGCGCATTATCGCGGACGGCGGCATTACGAAGTCGGGCGACATCGTGAAGGCGCTGACGCAGGCCGATTGCGTGATGCTCGGCGGTATGCTTGCAGGTTGCAAGGAAGCCCCGGGCAAGATCATGGAAATCAACGGCAAACTTTACAAAGAATACCGCGGCATGGGCTCGCTCGAAGCGATGCGCCAGGGCTCGGCGGCGCGTTACGGTCACGACCTGCGCAATAGCAAGGTCACGAAGGTGGCGGCGGAAGGCGTGGAAGCTCTCAAGGAAGTTTCCGGCAGCGTCGACCAGATTCTGATTACGCTTGCGGGCGGTGTCCAAAGCGGCTTGGGCTATCTCGGCGCTCCGGACCTGAAGACCTTGCGCGAACGTGCGCGTTTCATCCGCGTTACGCCGGCCGGCCAGCGCGAATCCGCTCCGCACGATATCGTCGAAATCAAAACGGCTCCGGGCGCGACCCGCGGCTAAGCGACAAATTCGCGAATACAAAAATTCCCGTACTTCGGTGCGGGAATTTTTTTTGTCCCGGGAGACGGTCGTGCGGACTGCGTTGGGCGGAGCTCTTGTTTTGGATTTAAAAAAATGCGGGAACGTGGCAAAATGGTCAGATTATGTTACAAGCAGGTATTGTCGGATTGCCGAATGTCGGCAAAAGCACGCTTTTTAATGCACTGACGCGTTCGCGCAACGCGGAGGCTGCCAATTATCCGTTTTGCACGATTGAGCCGAACGTGGGCATTGTCGAAGTGCCGGATCCGCGTCTGGAAGTTTTGCGCTCGATTGCGAAGACGAGTGTGATCGTCCCCGCCGCGATTGAATTCGTGGATATTGCCGGTCTCGTTGCCGGAGCATCGAAGGGGGAAGGTCTCGGAAATAAGTTTTTGGCGAACATCCGCGAGGTCGATGCGATCGTCCATGTCGTGCGTTGCTTCGATAACGACGACATTATCCACAACATGGGCTCGGTTGATCCGGTGCGCGACATCGAAGTGATTACGACGGAGCTGGTGCTTGCGGACTTGCAGTCCTGCGAATCGCAGCTCGACAAGAACACGAAGAAAATGCGCGGCCAAGATAAGGAAGCGGCGGAAAACGTCGCCTTGCTTAAGCGACTGATTCCGCACCTGAACGAAGGCAAGACGGCGGCTTCGCTTCCCATGAACGAAGACGAACTCAAGCGCGTGAAGCTTTTCTCGCTGCTCTCGATGAAGCCGGTGCTCTACGCCTGCAATGTCGACGAATCCAATCTCGCCGATCCCACGGGAAATCCGTATGTTGCGGCCGTCGAAAAATACGTGGCGGACAACCACGACGCGCGTGTCTGCGTGATCTGCGCTCAGGTCGAAGCCGAACTTTGCGAGCTTTCTCCGGAAGAAGGCAAAGAATTTTTGGAGAGCCTCGGCGTGGATGACTCCGGTGTTTCCCAGCTGATCCGCCTTTCCTATGATTTGCTCGGATTGGCTTCGTACTTTACCGCCGGTGAAAAGGAAGTGCGCGCCTGGACCTTTAAGAAAGGTATGACGGCTCCGCAGTGTGCCGGTGTCATTCACACCGACTTCGAAAAAGGATTCATTAAGGCAGACGTTGTTTCGTACGACGATCTGGTTTCCGCTGGCTCCGTTCCTGCCGCACGCGAAGCCGGAAAGTACCGCCTCGAAGGCAAGGAATACGTCTTCAAAGACGGTGACGTGGCGGTGTTCCGTTTCGCTAACTAATTTTACCGAACAAAAATCATGGAAACACAAACGATTGAAGCTCGCTTAAACGCAATTGAAGCTAAATTGGATGCGCTTTTGGAAAAGAAAACGCCGAAAGTCGCTCCCGTAAATCCTTTCGGGAAATCCTATGAATGGGAAGCCGGGAAGGATGCCAAGACTCCGGAGGAAATCGAAGCCTTCTTCAACTCTCCCGAAATCACGGCCATCAAGGTGCAGATGTGCGATCTCGGCCGCCGTATTTGGGCGAAGGATTTCGTGGACGGCAACGGCGGAAACATCACCGTTCGCGTCGGCGACAATCTCGTGCTTTGCACGCCGACTTTGGTTTCCAAAGGCTTTATGAAGCCGGAGGATATTTGCCTCATCGACTTTGAAGGCAATCAACTCGCGGGCACGCAACGCCGTACGAGCGAAGCGATGACGCACCTCGAAGTGCTCAAGCGCGTGCCGAATGCACGTGCCTGCGTTCACGCACACCCGCCGCATGCAACGGCGTTTGCAATTTCTAACGAAGTTCCCGCGAAGGGCATTATTCCGGAAGCCGAAATTTTCCTCGGAAACATCGGCATTGCCGAATATCAGACGCCGGGCGCTCCCGAGCTCGCCGATACCGTCGCCGAGTGCGCAACGCAACATCAGGCCGTCATTATGAAAAACCACGGCGTGCTGTGCTGGGGAAAGAATGCCGAAGACGCGTACTGGCGCGTGGAAATTCTCGATGCCTATTGCCACACGCTCGCGATTGCGCTTCAGCTCGGCCGCGGGCTTTGCGAAATCAAGCCGGAGAAGGTACGTGAGCTTGAGAAGATTCGCGCAGCCTTAATCAAATAAAGGGCAATCCGGAAATCTCCGAATTTTCAAAAAAGCAGATTGACAGCCACAGAAAGATTTAGTTTCTTAAAAACTCTTTTTTTTGAGAAGTTCACTTAGGCACTGTCCGATGGTGTAATGGTAGCACAAATGATTTTGGTTCATTTTGTCCAGGTTCGAATCCTGGTCGGACAACCATTAAAAAAGCGTTCCCGCAAAGGAACGCTTTTTTGTTTGCCTGAATTTTCGGACGCTAACGCGTGCGTTTGAAAATCAGAATGCCGGCGGCATCGTCGGACGGTACACCTTTGACTTCCGCCTTGAGCGTGTAGGCGTCCAGATTCGTGCGCATCTGCTCAACGGTAATCTTGTAGGTGTTGTTTTTGTTTTCCTGCCCGGCAAGTCCGTCGTGGATGTCTTCGGCGACGAGTTTGTCACCTTCGTAAAGGCGAACGGCTTTGACGGCAAGAGATGCCTTGCCGGAGGTACGCTTGAATGTGGCCGTGAAGCTGCCGGCTTGCATAATGTCGTCGGAGACGTCGAAGCTCAGCACGCTTGCGCCGTCGCGGAGAGTCCACGGGCGATCGTTGTCTGCGCTCTTTCCGAAGAGTTCGTCCGCGAGCGGGGAGAATTTCTCAAGCACCTTTTGAGCTTCGGCGAGCGTGTTGTTTTTCCGCTTATCATATTTATAGGCGGTCTTGTCGTTCGGCCACTCTACCAGCAGCTTATTAATCTTCTCGTTTAATTTATTGAGTTCCTCCGCATTGCCCGCGAGCGCTTTTTTGTGGGCATCGAAGAAATAGCCCCAACGCACGAGGTAGTAATCTTTCATCAGGCCGCCGAGTTGACGATGCGCGTAGTCGTTGAGGGAACCCGGCTTGCCGCCCCAGCTCGTAATCAGTGTTTTGAGGGCTTGGACGGCATTTTTCTTTTCGGCGCTATTTTTCCCTTTTTCCAAGGCCATCTGGTACATGCGTCCGAAGTGCCACTGCGCGTGCGTGGAAAGGAGGTTGTCCGTAGAAGCGATCAGGTCCAGGAATTGCGAACTGTATTTATCAAAGGCGGCTTTATTGCCGGCGTCGTAGGCTTCCATTGCTTTGGCGAGCAGCGGACGGGCAAGGTCGGCCATGAATTGGCGTCCGAGGTCGCAGAGGTCCCAGCGGAAAGTGGAGCGTTTTGCCAGAGTCGCATCGGCTTCACCTTCTTGGACGAGGAGCGCGAACGCCTTCTGTACTTCGCGCGGGTTCCAATAGACTTTCCCGGAGGCCCAGGTAGAAGCCTTCTGGGCGTTGCGATTGGGACGGGCGCAAAGAATGGATTCCGTGCAGCCTTCCTGTTCCCGTTCCGGACGGTAAATGGAACGTTCGAGAATTTGCCAGGCTTCGTGAATTGCCGGATTCGTTTTGCCGTAGCGGCGGAGTGTGTAGCCTTTAATCCATTCCGAAATTGCGGCATCGTCCATAATCAGGTCCTTAGGCATCCAGAGGCGATCAAAGAGCAGGTCGTAGGTGATGGGATTGACTTCCGTGCCTTCCGGGATGAGGCCGATGCCGACGAGTTTGTCGCTACCGGGGGCACTTGCCATCTTTCCGATTCTGCCGAGAACGCGAAGCGAACCGTAAAGGCCGTGGTTGCCGCCGAAGTTGGAGAGTTCGCACCAAACCCAAGGGGCTCCGTGATAGCTCTTCGCGGATTCCGTACCCGTTGCCATGTTTTTACAAAGCGAAAGGACGATGCACTTGTCCTTGTCCAAGCCGCTGAGCAATTCGGCCGACGGATTGGCGTGCCATGCCTGAAGTACCCAAACACTGCCGGGCGAGGCTTTTTGCATGGCTGCTTGGACTGCAGTGGCGGCATTCTTGACGGAGACTCCGCCGGAGCGGCCGCCTTCGTGGAAGAGGTCGCCGCCGAATGCATTACCTTTTGTGCCGTAAACCTTCTGTAAATTTTTATACCATACGTCTGCGACTTTCGGGAATGCCGGGCAGGTCGGATCCATGATTGCCGGACGTAAAAATCCGTCAACCCAGTTCCCCTGAGGAATCATGCGAATGCCTTCGAGTTTGCAGTGTTCGCCGAAGTCGTGCGGGACGAGACCGACAAAGCCTTGCAAAATCGGATCCATGCCATAATTGCGCATGCGGGAAACGATGTATTTACCGAGAGCCGCTTCGCGGTCGATTTGTCCTTGCGTAATCGGACCGCCGTGACCTTCTAAATTGCCCATATTCCACCAGGCGGCAAATGCGGGATTCGGAATATAGGCAGCAATTTTGTCTTTAGGGTAGCCCAACTCCGTTAACGTCAACTGCCAAACCTTCTCAAGCCCGGCCTGGACCAGCATCTTGTTGATGCCGTTGAGGGCCATGCGGTCGATTTCCGCTGCCCAAGCTTTTTCGTCCCAAACCGCCGAGGTGTAGGAAAGCGTACAGTAATTATAAGCGTAGCGCCACTGCCAGGGAGAACTTGCTTCGAAGGTATTTTGGGTGGCGGCATTCAAGGGGGCGGCGCGCGTTCCGCTCCAGCTCCAAAAAACATTCCTGCCGTGCTTTAAATAGTAACCGTAGCCGGCCGGGAGCGCATTGAGCGTGTCTGCACGGACTGCAACTTTGTCGCCGTTGACGACAACCTTAAATCCCTTGACGGATTTATCGATTTTAAATTCCACATTTTTCGGGTTATCCGTGCCGATTTTTTTTACAAGCTCCGAAAGTTGCTTCAGTTGTGCGGCGTCCTGTGCCCGGGCAGGGGTAACGGCAGTGATTGTGACGAGCCCGCAAAGCGCGCAGGCGCGTAGTAAAGAAAGGGGGGATAAAAACATGTTAAGAAAGTACTGTGTTTCCGTGAAAAACGCAAAGATGATTCTTGGCGCATTATAAAGGAGGATAATCGCTCGTTGTGCTTCCATGTGTGTCGGTGCCTTGTTCGTGCATTCGAAGAAGCGGGCTTATTGTGTATTTTTATTTTATTTACGTTTGTTTTTTTGTGTCTGTGCACTCCCGGAGGCGGTGTTGGGGTTTAGGGCAGCTTTGAGCGTTTTTAAAAATGAGACGAAATTCCGGGGCTGGAGGGGCTGTTCATATAGCTATATGTGTCGTGAGGTACGTGTCATAGGTTTATCCCTGCCGGGAGATTAAGCGCTTATGCTTATATATAATAATATATTTTTCCCTGAGCTCTGTTTTTTTGGGGGGGGCTGTCTGTTTTTCTTAAAAATCTCTCGGCTCTTGCTATTTTTGAGGGTGTTTTGTGTGTGTTTTTATTGGGATAAATAATTTTCTTTCCTTTATTTAAGGG
>JAFYWY010000007.1 GCA_017546455.1 Opitutales bacterium | reverse complement strand
TATTGCGAAATCACGTTGCCGTTGACGGTGTTTTTCACGCGGGAAATCAAATCACGTTCCGCCTCGTATGTCCACTCCGCCGTCGCCGCATTCGGGTAGGTGAGCTTCGATTTCAAGTTCGTTCCCGCGAGGTATTCCCATGTTTTTAAGCGGGATAGCTGTGATTTGGGCGAGTGTATGATAAACAATGAATGATAAATAAATAAAAAAACTAATAAAAAAAGATTTCGAAAAACGTAAGCAATGAAACGGCCCGCGGAAGCTTATTCCGGCGTCTTTCTCCTACAAGTTTTACGGCAAGACAAGCAACGCTACGGTAAGGAATCTTTTAAGGCGGGTTTTATCTCTATCGCGGGGCGCACCGTCGAACTTTTTCGAGAGGGGCAAAAAATAAAAGGAAGCCACACCAATGGGCCAACGTGTTCCCATTTAAGAAAAATCGTAGCATCTCAGCAAAATTTTATTATTTTGTTGTACAAAGCAAAGGAGCGATGAAAAACGAAGTAAAAAAGATTTGTGACAAATCCGCATTTAGGGAGAACGGCTATCTAATCGAGAAGCAAAAGAAAGTTTGGCTCTTATCGCTCTCATTGAGGTTTAACCGATTCTTTGTAAAACTTCCCGGCCTTTTTTCCGATATAGCCGAAAGATTCAAGCTCCGCGCAATCCTCGCCCATCATCAACCAAGGACGGGCATTTTTGGCTTAAAATGGCGCTCTATCCCGCTTAGATAAAGGAATTCATTCAAAAACTCCACTAATTCTCCACTTTACCCAAAAAAAGGGAAAGCGCCCCATCGTGTTTTGCGCTATCTCTGCGCGAGAACGAGAGAAATTTTTGCCAAGTGGAGAAATTTTGCTCCACCGCATTTTCTATTAAAATCCGCCTCCCGTTTTTATGGCCCTATAAGGCCGATTTTTCCAGTAAGTAAGCGGGATAGAGAGCGTTTTTGGACGGTGGAGAAAAAGTGGAAAAACTTCTGCAAGAAAAGGGCATTTTAGGGCAGTTTCTGTCGCTTTAATTTCAAAAAGGCATAAAAAAGCCCGCAATCCTTGTATTTATGCGGGTTATAGGCGGCTTTTAAGTGGTAGGGCGCCGGGGATTCGAACCCCGAACCAATTGCTTAAAAGGCAACTGCTCTACCATTGAGCTAGCGCCCCACTTAGATTGGTTCTTAAGTGGCGCGCCCGCGAGGATTCGAACCCCGAACGAGTGATCCGTAGTCACTAGTGATATCCATTTCACCACGGGCGCGTTCAAAAAGTAAGATTAAATAAAGCGTTTTTATTCAATTAACGCAAGTACTTTTTTCATTTTTTCTAAAAAATATTAAAAAAGGGCCTTCCGCACGGGAAAGCCCTTTGTTCTTCGGCGATTAGTAGCTTGTTTCGTCGAGCTCGGTTTTCTTCGAGAAAGCCCGATAGACGAGAATGTGGTAAAGCGCGACGAGCGGAATGCCGAGGCAAGTGATAATCAGCATTGTCAGCAACGTTTTATCCGAAGCGGAATCGTAAATCGTCAGCGAATGGGCACTTCCGGCGATGCTCATTCCGCATCCACAGAAGTCTTCGATTGCCGGCACAAGATGCGGGAACATTCCGACGCCGACCGTAAGAATCAGGAGTGCGATGGTTGCCGTCGTCCCGCAGAACGCGAGCTTGAAAGTACGGCAACGCAGGAAGATACCGGTCCCGACAAGGGCAAATCCGGCGAGCACGGGCACGATTCCGAGAATCGGGTACTGGTCAAAATTCCGGGCGCCGGGAAGCGGACCGCAGAGAATCACCCAAGCCGTCAGCGCAATGTAGAACACAACGACGGCACCGAAAATCGGGAGCAGAAGCATTTCCGTACGGAAGCGCATAAACTCGCGGGTCTTCATGCGCAGGAAGAGCGCCCCGTGAAGCGCCAACAAGCAAACGGCAAAGACGCCGGCGAACAGCGGAATCGGCTCTAGCAAGTTAAGTAAGCCGAACATCCCGGCGTCCACATTGCCGGCGGCATCCACGGACATTCCCGTGACGAGATTGCCGACGGCAACGCCGAGCAACAACGCGATGAGGAAACTGCAGAGGGAAAATACGCCGTCCCAAATGCGGCGCCACAGCGCGCCTTCGCATTTGCTACGGACTTCGAGCGAGACCGCGCGGAAAATCAGGGCGCCGAGCAAGAGCATCAACGCGGAATAAAGTCCGCTAAACACCCCGGCGTAAACATGCGGGAACGCCGCGAAGAGCGCGCCGCCGGCCGTGAGCAGCCAGACTTCATTCCCATCCCAAAGCGGACCGATGGAATTGAGAGCGAGGCGCCGCTCTTCATCGCTTTTGTAAAACGGAAGAATAATGCCGACGCCAAGGTCAAATCCGTCGAGCACCGCGTAAGCGATAAAAAGAACGCCGAGTAAACCGAACCAAACAGTATTAAGATCCATAAGAAACGAGTAAGAGGTTATGATGGGGAGTAAACGAAACTACGGAGGCGTGAGGAAAGCGCACCGCCTTAGCGGGACGCCTCCCCTGCTTCGCTCTCGGGGAGTGCCGGGCCGGCATTGATTTTCTTTGTAAGCAGGAAAACAAACAATGCAAACATAACGGCATAGATAAAACTGAAGAAAATCAGGGAGAACCAAAGCTGATCGGCCGTAACATTCGTCGAAAACGCATCCTTCGTGCGCAGCAGACCTTGAACAATCCAAGGTTGGCGTCCGACTTCCGTCGCAATCCAGCCCATCTGATTGGCAAACTGCGGCAGGAGCGCAGCGGGAACGCAGGCCCAGAGCCACCAGCGGGTCTCAAAGAGTTTTCCGCGGAACCAAAGCAAGACGCCGAGCGCGGAAAGCACACACATGACAACGCCGCAATACACCATCCAATGAAAGCCTTGGAAAGTCAGTTGCAACGGCGGACGGTCCTCCTTCGGCACTTCTTTCAGACCGAGCAGCTTCGTTTCCGGCGTCACTTCCAAGCCCTTGCCGAGCATGATACTTACGGCACCGGGCACGGTCAGTCCGCGCACGGTTTCCGCTTCCTCGTCCACATAGCCGATGACGTGGAATCCGGCGGGCTTGCTCGAATCGAAGATGCCTTCCATCGCGGCGAACTTCACGGGTTGAGTTTTTTCAACCAACATCGCGCTCGCGTGCCCGGATGCAAATTGCAGGACAATGGCAACGGCGGAAATCGTCAGGGCCGTCTTCAGGCCGAGGCGCGCCACAGGGACAAAGCGGTTTTTCAGCAGATGCCACGCGCTTACGGAAATGACGAGAAATGCGCCCGTCAGCCACGCAGCAACGAGGACGTGCCAAAGCCGGTCAATCGTCGAAGGATTAAATACCATCGACCAGAAATCCGTGATTTCCGCGCGCAATCCGTCCTCGGTTTCCACGAGTTTAAATCCGGCAGGCGTTTGCATCCAGGAATTGGCGACCAAAATCCAAAGCGAGCTCAGGTGGGCGCCGAGGCAGACCATGATTACGGAGAAGTAGTGGAAGCCTTCGGAGACCTTTTTCTTTCCGAAAAGCACAATCCCGAGAAAACAGGATTCCATGAAGAAGGCGAAAATCGCTTCCGCCGCCAAAGGGCTGCCGAAAACGTCTCCGACAAATCGGGAGTAGCGCGCCCAATTCGTCCCGAATTCAAATTCGAGGACAATTCCGGTCGCCACGCCGAAAGCAAAAATCAGAGCAAAAATCTTTGTCCAGTAATCGGCGAGCGAACGCCATTCCGGCGTTTTGAGTTTATAGGCAAAGCCTTGTACAACGACGAGAAACACTCCGAGACCGATGGAGAGGGGCGGGAACAGGAAGTGGAATCCGGCGGTAAAGGCAAACTGAATACGAGCAAGCAATTCGGGGTCCATAAGTGAGCCAAATTCTACGCCCCAATTCCCACTTGGCAACAAGAAATTAAGCCCGTATCTCCGAGAGAAATTCTAATATTTCCTCTCGCAGAGACGCGGGGACGCAGAGGCTCAAACGACATTCACAGTCTTCATTTCCAAACACAAATCTCCAAGAAGCTTGAATTGGAAGCACGATGATTTCCTCTCCGACGACGCTCCGCGTCCCCGTGTCTCTGCGAGAAATATTATTGGAGACTCTCACGGAGACACAAAGACACTGAGCGCTTACGGAACACCCAGCGCCCTAATTCCAATTCAAATTTCCGGTCGGATCGGGATGGGAATAAGGATATTGAACGTTCCCCTG
>JAFYWY010000059.1 GCA_017546455.1 Opitutales bacterium | reverse complement strand
GCGCCGATTTCGATGAAGCTGCATTCGCGGGCGTCCAAGCCGGCTTCTGCCAAAAGGCTTTGCGCCGCGGCGACGAGGAGTTTGCCGAAGACCGCGCCCATGGTTGCGGACGTATAGAAGTCCGTACCCTCCGCCGTACCGACGCGCTCCCGCTTGCGCGCGTAGTAACCGTGCTCGGGAGCAAAAAGCGCGAGCTCGGTGAAGTCCCGGAAACTCAGGACGCCGCCGTTTTTCCGCGCCGCCGCATCCAATACCGCGTCCATGCCCATGGCGTTATTTCGAGGCGCGGGCGCGCGAGCGCTTTTTGCGGGCCGGGACGAGGTAGGACTTGTTTTTGATAAGATTTTCGTAGAGGGCGAGCAGGGCGATGCCTTCGCGCGGGCGTACCTTGTCGGCCTTGGTCGCACGGTCGATTTCGCGCTTGAGCATGCGGCAAAGATCGTCAGCGTTGTATTGAATCATGTTCAAAATCTTATCGACCGAATAGCCGGAGAGTGCCTCTTCGATGTAAAAACCGTCTTCTTCGTCGTCTTCAAGGAAAACGTGCGCTTCGTCAACGCGTCCGAAGAGATTGTGAAGGTCGCCGATGATGTCCTGATAGGCGCCGACGAGGAAAACGCCCAAGTAGTAGGGCGAGCCCGGCGTAATTTTGTGCAGATTGAGCGTGTTGCGGATGTCTTCGAAATCGACGAATTCGTCAATTTTTCCGTCGCTGTCGCAGGTGATATCGACGAGCGTCGTCGGCACCGTCGGCTTTTCCGTCAGGCGATGTACGGGAGCAATCGGGAAGAGCTGGTCGATGGCCCAGCTGTCGAGCAGGGACTGGAAGACGGAGAAATTGCAGACGTACTGTTCCGAGAGCATGACGTCCAAATCGAGCAAATCCTCGGGGACATTGCCTTCGAGCGAAGGGATTTCCTTGTGGATTTGGCGGCAGATATGCCAGAAAAGGCGGTCGGCTTCGGCGCGGTTTTCGAGATTGAGATAGCCGTGTTGGAAAAGCGAATGGGCTTCTTCACGTTTTTGGCGTGCATCGTGGAAGCGCTCCAGAAGACCGTAATGGCTGCCGTCGTTGAGAATTTCTTCGAGCTCCCGCACAATCGGCGCTTTTTTGCGCGTGACAAGCGGTTGCGTCGTGTCGTCTGCCGTAACAATGCGGCCGACGGCTTCCGTGATCAAAATGGCGTGCGGCGCAACGATGGCACGGCCGCTTTCCGAGGTAATCGTCGGGTGTGCGACATCGGCGTCGTCGCAGACGGTTTTGATATTGGCTACGACGTCGCGGGCATAGACCTCCATCGAGTAGTTCATTGAGCTCTCGTAGTTCGAGCGGGAGCCGTCGTAGTCGATGCCGAGTCCGCCGCCGACGTCCAAATGTCCCATAGGGAAGCCCATTTTCGAGAGTTCGCAGTAGAAACGCGCCGCTTCCGTTACCGCCTTTTTGATGGTGAGAATATTCGGCACCTGAGAGCCGATGTGGAAATGCAGGAGACGGAGCGACGCGCTCATGCGTGCGCGCTTGAGCTTCTTTGCCGCCAAAATGATTTCGCCCGGCGTAAGGCCGAATTTCGCGTATTCGCCGGTCGATTTAGCCCATTTCCCTTCGCCGCTCGTCGTCAGTTTCACGCGGAAGCCGATTTTCGGTTCGGCGTTCATTTCCTTGGCGATGCGGATGATTTGGTCCACTTCGTCGAGCTGCTCGACGACGATAATCGTGCGTTTTCCGAGGCGCTGTCCGAGCAATGCGAGACGGATGTAGTCTTCGTCCTTGTACCCGTTGCAGATCAGCAGGGCTTTCTTGTTTTCGAGTAGTGCAAGCGCAATCAGCAGTTCCGGTTTGCTGCCGGCTTCGAGACCGTAATCGTAATCGTCGCCCGCATCCAAAATTTCTTCGACCACTTCGCGCAGCTGGTTCACCTTAATCGGGAAAACACCCTGATAACGGCCGCGGTAGTTTTCGTCTTCAATCGCTGCACGGAAGGCGCGGTTCAGCTGAATAACGCGGGAACGCAAAATATCCTGAACGCGGATGGTCATCGGCGGCCGCAGCCCCATGCTTTGGGCTTCCTTGATGATGTCCGTAATACGAATGTGGCGGGCGTCGCCTTGGGGATGAACATTCAAAAAGCCATCCTCGTCAACGGAAAACAGATTGGCGCCCCAACGCTTGAAGCCGTAATAGTCTTCGGCCTGAGCCGGTGTCCACACAGTCGTCTGATTTTTTTTCATCTCTCGAAAAAGCAGTGTAAAGATTCGAAACGCGAGTTTACGTCTTCCCGGAGAGGAATTAAAGATTAAAGCGCCCGCCGGAACATTATTTTAGGGCATCGACGGGCAAAACCGCTATCGCGCAATTCGCTGTTTTTTGAGGAGGATTTTGTCCGATTTTATGATAGAATCCGCGTCTATGAAAATTTTGGCGCTTGAGAGCTCCTGTGACGAATCCGCCGTCGCGCTTTTCGATTCCGAAAAAGGTATCGTTTTCGAGCGCGTGAATACGCAAATTGCGCTTCACTCGCAATACGGCGGTGTCGTTCCGGATTTGGCTTCGCGGGAACACCTCGCGAATTTTCCGCTTTTGCTCGAAGCCCTTTCGCGGGAAGTCGATCTGAACGAGGTCGATGCCGTTGCCGTCACGCGCGGTCCCGGGCTCGCCGGCTGTCTTGCGCTCGGCATTGCCTACGCCAAGACGCTGGCACTGACGTACCGCAAGCCGATGCTGGCGCTCAATCACTTGCGCGGCCACCTCTTTTCGCCGTTTATCCCGCTTCACGAAAGCAATCCCGCAGGATTTGAAGAAGCGAGTAGGGCGCTCTTCCCGCATTTGGGCCTGGTCGTTTCCGGCGGCAATACCCTTCTCGTCGAAGTCGATGCCGAATGCCGCGTAAATATCCTCGCGGGAACCGTGGACGACGCCGCCGGAGAGGCTTTTGACAAGGGCGCCAAACTCCTTGGCATGCCGTATCCCGGCGGTGCACTTATCGAAAAACACGCCAACGAAGCCCGTGAACGCGGTCGATTTGTTTTTCCGCACGGCGACGCTATCAAGCGCGAACCGCGCTTCAGCTTTTCCGGACTCAAGACGAGCCTGCGCTACCGCCTCGAAAAACTCTCGGACGACGCTCTCGCCGAATCCCTCCCGGAAATTTGTGCCGACTATCAGGACGCCATCATCCGCCAGCTCACCGATAAAGCCGCCGTACAGTTCGAAAAGAAACGCTACGCAAGCATCGGGATTTCGGGCGGCGTCTCCAATAACAAGACGCTTCGTGCCGCCTTCGAAAAATTGGCACACCGCAAAAAAATTCCGCTTTTGTTGGCCAAGCCGAAACACACCGGCGACAACGCCGCGATGATGGCATTCGCCGCTTGGTTTGATGCCCAGCTCCCGACGCCGGAAATCTCCAAGAAGATTACCTTCGAACCCGCGCTGACGATTGATCGGCCGTAGAGCTTTCGGCGGAGAGCAGCGACCGGTGACCGAAAATAAGAAGTTTTCGGCGCTCTTCGGTTTACGATTCACGATTCGCAGAAAATTGCCCGGGATCCCTTATTTTAAGCGCTTTTTAAGCCCTACCCGATTTACGCACAATAAGTATTATGTCTAATTTTGTTCTTGGACGTTAGGGCTGAGGAAGTTATTTCTCCCTCCCTTTGTGTTAAAGCCTCTCGCCATGAATCTTTCACGGAGACACGGAGCATCAGGCAACGTTCTTCGTCCTTATTAGCAAACCAACCGCGCCAAGGAGCTTTGAATTGGAAGCGTGACGTTTTATTTTCCGGTGATGCCCCGTGTCTCTGTGCCTCCGTGAGAGATTCCTTGTTTAACTTCTGCTCCGTCTACTAAAAAGCGTCCCCGCAAAACTGCGAGGACGCTTGTCTTTCGGAGGATCTCCGTCTTAGAGGAAGGAGAGAATCTTCTTCGCCGCTTCCGGAATAACCGTACCCGGACCGAAGATTGCCTTACACCCTGCCGCGTAGAGGAAATCGTAGTCCTGAGGCGGAATGACGCCGCCGCAGAATACGAGGATGTCTTCGCGACCGAGCTTTTTGAGCTCGGCGATGAGCTGCGGGACCAAGGTCTTGTGACCGGCTGCGAGCGAGGAAACGCCGACGCAGTGAACGTCGTTTTCGACCGCCTGCTTCGCCGTTTCTTCCGGCGTTTGGAAGAGCGGCCCGATATCGACGTCGAAACCGAGGTCTGCATAGGCCGTGGCAACCACCTTCGCGCCGCGGTCGTGGCCGTCTTGTCCCATCTTGGCAATCATGACGCGCGGACGGCGGCCGTTTTCTTCGGCGAACTTGTCGCTGGCGGCGCGCACTTCGGCGACGATATTGTTGTCGCCGTCTTGGGCGAACTCGGATTGATAGACTCCGGAAATCGAACGAATCACTGCTTTATGTCTCCCGTAGATTTTTTCAAGTGCGTAGGAAATTTCGCCGAGCGTGGCACGGAGGCGTGCGGCGTTGACGGCGAGTTCGAGGAGATTGCCCTCCTTCGTTTCCGCACATTTCGTGAGCGCTTCGAGAGCGGCTTCGACCGCAGCGTTGTCACGCGTGGCACGAATTTCGTTCAGGCGGGCGATTTGCTCTTCGCGCACGACGGTGTTGTCCACTTCGAGCGTTTCGAGCGCGTCTTCCTTGGCAAGTTTGTAGCGATTGACGCCGACGATGGTTTCGCGGCCGGAGTCGATCTGAGCCTGACGGCGTGCAGCGGCTTCTTCGATACGCATCTTCGGCAGACCCGTTTCGATTGCCTTGGCCATCCCGCCGAGTTCCTCGACTTCCTGGATGAGTGCCCAAGCCTTTTCCATAATGGCTTCGGTCAGGCTTTCGATGTAGTACGAGCCGCCCCACGGATCGACCGTACGGCAGATGCCGGTTTCGCTTTGGAGGAAAAGCTGCGTGTTACGGGCAATACGCGCCGAGAAGTCCGTCGGAAGCGCGATGGCTTCGTCGAGCGAATTCGTGTGGAGCGATTGCGTGTGGCCGAAGGCGGCTGCCATGGCTTCGACGCAGGTACGTGCAACGTTATTGAACGGATCCTGTTCCGTCAACGACCAGCCGGAGGTCTGCGAGTGCGTGCGCAACGCGAGCGATTTCGCGTTTTCCGGTCCGAATTGATTGACGATTTTCGCCCAAAGCACGCGGGCGGCGCGCATCTTGGCGATTTCCATGAACATGTTTTTGCCTTGCGCCCAGAAGAACGAAAGACGCGGTGCAAACGCATCGACGGAGAGCCCTGCCTTGACGCCCGTGCGGATGTAGTCCAAACCGTCGGCGAGCGTGTATGCCATTTCGATGTCCGCCGTCGCACCCGCTTCCTGCATGTGATAGCCGGAAATGGAAATCGAGTTGAATTTCGGCATGTACTTGGACGTGTACTCGAAGATGTCGGCGATGATTTTCATCGACGGCGTCGGCGGGTAAATATAGGTGTTGCGGACCATGAACTCCTTGAGGATGTCGTTTTGGATCGTCCCCGAAAGCAGTTCCGGTTTCACGCCCTGCTCTTCCGCGGCGACAATGTAAAACGCCATCACCGGAAGCACGGCGCCGTTCATCGTCATGGAAACGGAAATCTTGTCGAGCGGAATGCCGTCGAAAAGGGTTTTCATGTCGAGCACGGAGTCCACGGCGACACCGGCCTTACCGACGTCACCGACGACGCGCGGGTGGTCGGAGTCGTAACCGCGGTGCGTTGCCAAGTCGAAGGCAACGGAGAGGCCCTTTTGCCCGGCAGCGAGATTGCGGCGGTAGAATGCGTTGGATTCTTTCGCGGTCGAGAAGCCGGCGTACTGACGCACCGTCCACGGACGCGTGACGTACATCGTCGGATACGGTCCGCGCAGATTCGGAGCGAGCCCGGCGGTAAAGCCGACCTGCTGGCAATCAGCGGCGTCGGCCTGCGTTTGCAGCGGAGCGACTTCGATTTGTTCCATCGTGCGCCACAGCAGTTCTTTCAGCGGCTTGCCCGTTGCTTTTTCAACCTGTTCCTGCCATTCGGCCTTCGTTCCCGTCGCGGGAGCGATTTTGAACTCAACGGAGGAGAAATTCGGAATACTCATGATTATTACCTTTCCAATTTTAGGGAGTTACGCATTGATCCCGACTTTCGCGAGAAGCGCTTTGTTGACGGCGTAGCAATTCGCCTTGATGTGGATGAACTCGTCCACGCCGGCAGCCTTGAAGGCTTCGACATACTCGGTCGGATAGCCGGCAAGCACGACTTGCGTTTGCGGCTTGGCGGCCTTGATTGCCTGAGTCAGCGCGGGAACGATTTCCGGATAGGTGTCGTCCGTCGAGCAGATGACGACGATTTCCGCGCCGGAGGCCAAGGCGGCTTCCGCTGCAGCCGGCACATCCTTGAAGCCGGCATTCGAGAGAATTTCGAAACCGCCGACGTCGAAGAATCCCGTCGAGAAATCCGCACGAGCCTTGTGCTGGCGCACCGGCCCCATGTTCGCGAGGAAGATTTGCGGACGCTTTTCGGCCGCCCAGACGGCATTGCGCATTTTTTCAAACGGTTCCGCTGCACGGACCTGTTCGAGCTTCGGCGCGGAGACCGCTACGGAAGCTTCGTTACAGCAGCAACAGCATCCCTGCTTTTCGGCGTTTTCTTCCGCCTTCTTGGAGCAGCAGCATTCGCGCTTTTCAAGCGGCTTTTCGACCGGATTCGCGTAGACGTTGACCCCGACGAGCGTCATGCGGCGCTGTTCGAGTTGTTTCATCTTGTCGGCGTGTACTGCCGCAACGGCCGCCTGCGGCGTTCCCGCGAGCACGGCTACCGCCATACCGCCGGACTTTTCGACGTCTTGGAAGAGCGCGTAAGCCTTTTCCGCGAGCTGGGCCGTGAGCGATTCCACGTAGGGGGAACCGCCTGCCGGGTCAAGGACCTTGTCGAACTGGCATTCGTCGCGGAGGATGATGTGGAGATTTTGAGCGATGCGGCGGGAGAAATCGTCCGCCTTGCGTGCGGCTGCGTCGAAGGGCTCAATCGTGAGGCTTTCGACATTGGCGAGAACCGCCGCCGTGGCTTCCGTCGTCGAACGGAGCATGTTCACGTAAATATCGAGCGAGGATTTATTCCAGCGGGTCGTCGTCGCGTGGATGTGTGCCTTGCAGGATTCATCGTCGCCGCCGCAAGCTTTGACGATGCTTGCCCAGAGCGAACGCAGCGCGCGAACCTTGGCGATGGACATGAAGAAGTCGCCGCCCATAGCCACCGTAAAGCGTACCTTGCGTGCTGCGGTGTCGATATCGAAACCGGCTGCGGTAAGCGCGCGCAGGTATTCGACCGCCGTGGCCAATGCGTAAGCGAGTTCCTGAACCGCCGTAGCACCGGCGTTCGCATAAATTGCGGCATTAACGCCGACCGTGCGGAAGCAGGGTTGCGAGCGCTTCGTCACGTCCGCCATTTCGGCGTAGAGTGCTTCGAGCGTCTTCGGCAACGTCCCGTTCAGCAGGAGGACTCCGATCGGGTCAATCGTGATGGCGCCCGGAATTGCGCGGTCGTTGCCGCCGAGTTCTTTGATTGCCTTGCCGACCGTATCGTAAACCTTGGCCGGTTCGTTGCCGCCGTCGATGAACAGCGCGAGCATCGAAAAATCGGCGCCTTCGAGGGCGGTTTTAACGGCTTCGACGGAGAGCTCCTTGAGACCGCCGCAAACACCGGTTCCTTTGAATTTTACGGAGACAGCCGTCTGCCCGCGTTCGATTGCGGACTGGAGGAGCTTGTTGTACTTTCCGGCGCAACCGGCGGAGGTTTCCTGAGCGACGAGCCAGGGCTGCGGAGCTGCCGAAATCCCGCGCGTGTACGGGAAGAATCCCGGGATTGCCGCATCGGGGGCAACGCCGTCGTAAATCGGCTCAACGAGGATGCCTTCCGGCGTTTTTGTAAAAAGTTTCTTTTCGAACGGTGCGCCTTTGAGTGTTTCAACGGCGGCCGCCTTCCAGTCTTCATAAGAAGGTTTCGAAAACTCGTCTAACGTAAGTTTCTTTTCCATGTTAATGTGTGTTCAAGTAATTATAGCAGACGAAACCCGGGTTTCCTTATTCGGATTCCGGGTAAGCGTCCGCCGCTTCTAAGACTTAGTGCTGGCAGAATTCGGTCAGCACGCCGAAGGTCGATTTCGGGTGCAGGAAGCCGACTTGCGTGTTGTGTGCGCCGGGAACGGGCGTCTCGTTGATGAGCGCGCATCCCGCGTTCTTAGCCTGCGTGAGCTGGGCCGCCGCGTCGTCGGTCTTAAAAGCAATGTGGTGAATCAGGCCGCGACCGCCGTTTTTCTCGATCGCTTTCGCAATCGGGCTGTCCGGAGAAGTCGGCTCAAGGAGTTCGATGTGAACGCCGCCGACATCAAACATCGCAACGCGGACCTTCTGAGTCGCCACTTCTTCGATATGGGGTTCACCCAGGCCGAGCGCATCACGATAATGCGGAATGGTGGCCTCAAGGCTTGTCACGGCAATGCCGATATGGTCAATTTGGGTAATCATAATTCTATACTTGGGGTTGGGTGTTAATGCTTATGAGGCGGCGCGCGGCCGCCGTCGGAGAAAGAGTTCCCGCCAAAACCGCCTGCTGCGTTTCCGCCCAGGTTTCGACGATATTCGGATTCTGCGTAAAGCGTCTCCAGAGTTCCTGCTCCAAAAGCCATTGAAGCCATTCGAGAGACTGTTCCCGGCGGCGCTCGTCAATCAGCCCGGTAACGCGCCCTTTCGCAACAAATTCGCAAATGAGCTTCCAGACCTCGTCGATGCCTACGCCTTCGAGGCTGGAACACGCCAAGGCACGCGGACGCCATTTCGGCGAAACCGGCGTAATAAAATGCAAGACCTGCTCGAGCTCGGCGCGCGTTGCCAATGCTCGGGAGCGGTTGTCGCCGTCCGCCTTCGTCACCAGCAACGAATCCGCCAGTTCCATGATGCCTTTTTTGATGCCCTGAAGCTCGTCGCCGGCACCGGCAATCGTAATGACGAGGAAGAAGTCGACCATCGAACGCACGGTCGTTTCGCTCTGCCCGACACCGACGGTTTCAACCAAAACGACGTCGAATCCGAAAGCTTCGCAGATAAGGATGCTTTCGCGCGTTTTGCGGGCCACACCGCCCAAAGCACAGCCCGAAGGCGAGGGACGAATAAAGGCGTTTTCGCGTCGCGTGAGCTCTTCCATGCGCGTCTTGTCGCCGAGGATACTTCCGCGGGAAATACTGCTGCTCGGGTCAATCGCCAGAACGGCAACCTTCTTGCCCAAATCGCAGAGATGGCAACCGAAGGCCTCGATAAAGGTACTTTTCCCGCCGCCGGGAACGCCGGTAATCCCGACACGCACGGATTTCCCCGTGTACGGTAACAGCCCCTGAATCACTTCGTCCGCCAGCGCCTGATGCTTCGGGGCATCACTTTCGATGAGCGTAATGGCACGCGCAAGCATCACGCGGTCGCCGCGCAAAACGCCGTCAATATAATCTTGAGCAGAGAGGACTGGGGGCATGGCAATAAGCAAAGGCGGAGCGGGAATTATCCCGCCTTGCCTTCTTCTTTCGATTTAGACTTCGGGAAAATGTCCGAAATACGGTCAACCTGTTGCTTGATGTCTTCGAAAGGAATCTTTTCGACGATTTCTTTCGCACTGTCCTTGAGAGAGTCGGGAACAATCTTGGCAACAAATTCCTGAACCTTTTCGCGCAATTCGACGCGGCGGATTTTTCCGGAAATCGTTTTCGGAAGTTCTTCGACGAACTCGATGACGCGCGGATACTTGTACGGGGCCGTTTCT
>JAFYWY010000058.1 GCA_017546455.1 Opitutales bacterium | reverse complement strand
TTACTCACGACATAAGCCATCATGTAGGCACGATTAAAACTACAATCGGAGCATGCTGTGATGTTTTATCAGGCTTTCCGTTTAATAGCAGCCAATTTTCTGATGATGGAATTCGTCTTCTGCGCGGGATGAACGTCAAGCGTGGATATTTGGATTTCTCTGAAGAAAACAACAAATATTGGAATAGTTCATCGGGAATAGAAAAATACTTTCTTGAAGCCGGAGATATTATTATTGCGATGGATGGTTCTTTAGTCGGAAAAAGCTTCGGAGTTGTTAGAGATGAGGATTTGCCATTGCTATTAGTTCAGCGAGTAGCTCGCATTCGGAGCAGAAAAGTAAATATGCGATATTTGTATCATTGCCTCGCGAAAGATCTTTTTGATTATACGGATAAAAAGAAAACGGCAGGTGCGGTTCCTCATATTAGCCTAAAAGACATTCAATCATTCCCGTTAATTCTTCCTCCCGAGAAAGAACAAGAAAGACTCGCTTACGTTTTGGATAATTTTGATGCAATTTGCTTGGACTTGAAGATTGGCCTTCCCGCAGAAATTGAGAAGCGGCAGAAGCAGTACGAGTTTTACCGTGACGCGCTCTTGAATTACGCTGCAAGCGGTAAGCTTACAATGAGCGCCGGAACGGAACGGAACGGAACGGAACATATTATAACTCGCTAATTCGTCTTTGCCAGTACGTTTTTGGCCATGTTTGGTTAGAGCTTGGTGAAGTTTGCCTTTCTTTGAAGAAGCAAACCCTGAAGATGGATGAGCTTGTTGCATCTGGCTTGTACCCCGTTATAAATTCAGGAAGGACATTTTACGGGTTTTACAACAAATTCAACAATGAAGGGAATGCCTTTACTATTGCAGCCCGTGGAGAATACGCAGGTTTCTCGAATTACAGCTCCTGTAGATTTTGGGCTGGAGGGTTGTGTTATCCTTATCGTTCAAAGGATGAATTATTCCTTCTCACAAAATTTGCATATTATTATCTGAAGTCGAAAGAAGCTAAGATTATGGAAACTTTAGTTGCGCGCGGGAGTATTCCCGCAATAAATAAAGCAGATATTGATAATTTTCTGCTTCCCATTCCTCCCCTCGAAGAACAAGAGCGTATTGTCGGGATTTTGGATCGCTTCGACGTGCTCTGTAACGACATCGCTGCCGGTCTTCCTGCCGAGATTGAAGCGCGCCGCAAGCAATACGAATACTACCGGGAAAAGCTTTTGAGTTTTTAGGGGAGGAATCTCTCGCTGGGGCGCCGAGCCGCAGAGTTTTTGGGTTCTAAAATTAAAATTCACCGCGTTCCTGCATCTCTGTGAGAGCTTCCGTATTTCTTTCTTTTTAAAGGAGTGAAATCCTCTCGCTGGGGCGCTGAGCCGCAGAGTTTTTTGTTCTAAAATTAAAGTTCTCCGCGTCCCTGCGTCTCCGCGAGAGTTTCCATATTTCTTTCTTTTAAGAAGTGAAATCTCTCGCTGGTGCGCTGAGTCGCAGAGTTTTTTGTTCTAAAATTAAAATCCTCCGCGTCCCTGCGTCTCTGCGAGAGTTTCCATATTTCTTTCTTTTTAAAGGAGTGAAATCCTCTCGCTGGGGCGCTGAGTCGCAGAGTTTTTTGTTCTAAAATTAAATTTCTCCGCGTCCCTGCGTCTCCGCGAGAGTTTCCATATTTCTTTCTTTTAAGGAGTGAAATCCTCTCGAGGGGACGCCGAGCCGCAGAGTTTTTTGTTCTAAAATTAAAATTCACCGCGTCCCTGCGTCTCCGCGAGAGTTTCAATATTTCTTTTAGAGAGTTGCCCGTCGTCTGACAAAGTTTCAAAATCCCCAATATGGTTCACTACTCTATTCTGTCTGAAAATGCGGGAAGCACGGTTGTCGCGGAATACACGAAGGAAGTACGCGAGAGCGTGGCTTACCAATCGGAAGCGGACTTAGAGAAGGCGTTTATCGGCATTTTGTCGCGGCAGGCGTATGATTATTTGCCGTTGAAGACGGAGGCGGAGCTTATCGCGAATTTGCGTGAACGCTTAGAGGCCTTGAACGGAATTAAGTTTACTGATTCGGAATGGGCCCACTTTTTCAAAACGGAGATTGCGAACGAGAATCAGGGAATCGTGGAGAAGACGAAAACGATTCAGGAAGACTCGGTAAAGATTCTGAATCGGGAGGACGGAAGCATAAAAAACATCCGTTTGCTGGATAAAGAGAATATCCACAACAACAGCCTGCAGGTTGTGAACCAGTACGTTCCCGAAGGCGGTGTGCGGGAGAACCGTTACGACGTGACGATTTTGGTCAACGGCTTGCCGTTGGTGCACGTGGAGTTGAAGCGTCGCGGCGTGGATATCAAGGAGGCGTTTAATCAGATTCGTCGCTATGGCCGGGAATCATTTTGGAGCGGTTCGGGCTTGTTTGAGTACGTGCAGATTTTTGTCATCAGCAACGGGACGTTTACCAAATACTATGCGAACACGACGCGGGAGCGCCACATCAAGGAGCAGGCGGCGGGAGCGCGAAAAAGCGGCGCGAAGCGGACAAGCAATAGCTTTGAATTTACCTCGTGGTGGGCGGATGCCAAGAATGCTCCGATTGAGGATTTGGAAGACTTTGCGCGGACGTTTTTTGCCAAGCACACGCTCCTGAATGTTCTGACGAAATACTGTGTGTTTACGGAGGATCGGAGTCTGCTCGTGATGCGCCCGTATCAGATTGTTGCCGTCGAGCGCATTATCGGGAAGATCCGTATTTCCTCGAATTACAAGCAGGCGGGAACGGTGGACGCCGGCGGCTATATTTGGCACACGACCGGAAGCGGGAAGACGCTGACCAGTTTTAAGACCGCGCAGTTGGCAAGCCGGATGCCGGAGACGGACAAAGTGCTGTTCGTCGTTGACCGCAAGGACTTGGACTACCAGACGATGGTGGAATATGATCGCTTTGAAAAGGGAGCCGCAAACGGGAACTCGAACACGGCGATTCTCACGCGGCAACTCGAAGACGAGAATGCGCGTATCATCATCACGACGATTCAGAAGCTCGCAATCTTCATCAAGAAGAACAAAAAGCATCCGGTTTTTGACAAACGCGTGGTGATTATCTTTGACGAATGCCATCGCTCGCAATTCGGCGACATGCACGTCGCAATTACGAAGCATTTCAAAAAGTACCACATCTTCGGGTTTACGGGGACGCCGATTTTTGCCTTAAATGCGGGAACCAACGTCCGGCATGCGAATCTGGCAACGACGGCGCAAGCATTCGGGGAAAAACTGCATACGTACACGATTGTCGATGCGATTACTGACGGGAACGTGTTGCCTTTCCGCGTCGATTACGTCCGTACGATGCGGGAACGGGAAGAGATTGCCGACAAAAAGGTGCGCGATATCGACCGCGAGCGCGCCATGAATGCTCCCGAGAGAATTTCTAAGGTGACGGAGTACATCCTTGAGCACTTTAACCAAAAAACGAAGCGTAATGCGGAAGCCTATGAATTTTCGCGTTTGATGAATGTGGCGGAAACGGCGCAGGCGCGGAATCGTTCCAAGGTAGAACCCTTGAAAGAGCGTTTGCGTTTGTCCGGATTTAATTCGATTTTTGCGACGGCTTCAGTTGAGAGCGCAAAGCTTTATTATGCGGAATTTAAGCGACAGATGGCGGAGCATCCGGAGAAACGTCTGAAAATCGCTCTGATTTACAGCTTCGGCGTGAATGAAGACGAGCCGGAAGGCTTGCTGGACGAGGAAAACCCGGAAGATCCGTCCGGTTTGGATGTGGCATCGCGGGATTTCTTGGAAAACGCGATTAAGGACTACAACCGGGAATTCGGCGTCAATTACGACACCTCGTCGGAGAAGTTTCAGAACTATTACAAAGACGTTTCTATGCGGATGAAAAACCGCGACTTGGATTTGCTTATCGTCGTGAATATGTTCCTTACGGGCTTTGACGCGACAACGCTGAACACGCTTTGGGCGGATAAAAATCTGCGCATGCATGGGCTTTTGCAGGCCTACTCCCGAACAAACCGTATCCTGAATTCGGTGAAAACCTTCGGGAATATTGTTTGTTTCCGCAATTTGGAAAAGGAAACGAACGACGCCCTTGCACTGTTCGGAAATCGTGACGCTCATGGCGTTGTTTTACTTCGGAAATACAAGGATTACTACTCGGGGTACAAGGATGATAAGGGTAAAGACGTTCCCGGATACGAAGAGCTGATTGATACCCTTAAAACGGAATTTCCGCTCGGTGTAGAGATTGTCGGCGAGGAAAAGAAGAAAGAATTTATCAAGCTTTACGGAGCAATTCTTAAGCTGAAGAACATCCTGTCGGTATTCGACGCTTTCGCGGGTAACGAAATTCTTTCTTTGCGGGATTTTCAGGACTATCAAAGCGTTTATCTGCGTTTTTACGATGAGTTCCGACGAACGCAAGGAGGCAACAACGAGAACATCAACGACGACATCGTCTTCGAGATGGAGCTCGTAAAGCAGGTAGACATCAATATCGACTACATTTTGATGTTAATTGCTACCTACAACAAGGGCGGACAAAAGGACAAGGAGATTGTCGTGAAAATCCGTAGCGCCGTGGGGTCGAGCCCCGAATTACGGAATAAAAAAGACCTCATCGACGCGTTTATCGAAAGCTTAACCCCCAATCTGGACATCGAGGCAGGCTGGAAGCAATTTATCGAAGGAAAACGGAATGAAGAGCTTGCCGTGCTTATTGAGGATGAGCGCCTGAATGCGGAAGAAACAAAGAAGTTCGTGCAGGAAGCCTTTCAGGACGGATTTGTCCGCCGAACGGGAACGGAGCTGACGAAGGTACTTCCGCCGGTTTCCCGCTTCTCCAAGAACCAAGATCGGGCACAACTCAGAGACCGAGTGCTCGCGAAAATTGAAGCGTTTTTCGAGCGTTTTAAAAACCTGGTCAGCTTCGAAGAAGCGTAAATTGTGTTGCAAGCAATAAAAGACCGCCGGAACGTTCCCAGCGAAGGGAAATTGGAGGGCAGCAACAAACTGTCAGCATCCACGCTTCCGACGGCGGAGAACAGGTTGCAGGAGAAGATGCGAAAAGCAACCTCTAAAAATTCGTTTTAGGGTTCGCCCACGAAAAAGAGTGTGTCGTTCGTTCCATCGCGCCGTAGGAGCGTCTGAGACATAAGCATGTTCTCTATTGGCGCATCGTGGCAAGACCGCTATCCGCGGGTTTTGCCTACGTCTTCACCCGCGGTTATCCGATGTGGCGCACCTCCGGCGCACATGTCCTGACGGACAGGATGGAGAGAAGATTGAGAATTGCTTTAAAGACAAATTTCTAAGGATGGCCGAAACACAACAGGATCGATGAGAATTTACATCGATTGCGTAGGCTCGGCACCGTCCGGCTTTACGGGCGGTCACCACGTGCTCGGCGAATGACGCTTAGTTACGCTTGCGGCGACGGCTTCCGACGAGGGCGAAAGCTGCCATGCCGGCGAGTAATCCGAAAGCGGAGGGTTCGGGAATAACGGAAGTGCTCATGCCGGCGACGTACTGCCAGGTGGCGCCGAATTGTTCTTCGAAAGCCACGTAACCGGATTCGCCTTTGTTGACGCATTGAAGCAGTTTTTCGACGAGCTTGACCTCACCGTCGTCCGAGTCCGTTATCCAGGCTTTGGTGAGTTCGTATTGTCCGTTTGTCACTTCGTATTCTACGCCCCACAGGGTATAAGCGTGTGCGAGGCCGGAATTAAACACGGAGATGCTGAGCGCGTAGCCGCCGTTGAGCGCATCGACAATCTGCTTCGAAAATGCATAGGCATCATTGTAGCTACTAACGAGATAGGTGGTTGTGCTCGGCGCCGTTTCCGCGTAGATGTCTTTTAAGAATCCGCCGGCGTACCAGGAGGCGGTTTCCTTAGTTTCCTGCGTGAGATCCATATGGTTCGGATATTGACCGGAGCTATCGGTCTTCAGACCGTTGATCCACCAGTCATAAGCTTCGCTCGGCGTGCCTCCGACGTCTTTGTAAACCGTGCGGAAGACATCCCAGGCGTTGGCGGAGGGCAGGGTGACGGATTTTACGGCCTCCGGATTTTGCTCTTGCCACCAGGTGATGACGTTGCTCGCGGAAGCGGCCCAGCACATGCCCATGTCGGCCATGTAATTGTTGGGGTCCTTGCAGGTTTTATTAAAGTCGATCCAACCGCTTTCAAGAGAGACGCCGGGGGCCCAGGCTTCGGCGGCGTGCAGACTTACGGAAGACAGAAAGAGCAGGAGTAGAGAGCGGGGTAAAAGCATAGCTCTAAGATAGTTTCAAAAAGTCTCGAAGGACAATTCAAAAATCCTACGGAAAACATGGAGGATATCATTTCATTTTTATGAAAAAACGTGGGCGTGAGGAGTGTCCGCCGCCCCCAAAAAACTTGTGAGACGAAAAATAGTTCCTTGTAGGGAAGCGGGCCGGAAGCCTTTTCTTTGAAAAGACGTTTTTGGTGCTTTCCCCGGAGCCGAAAAGAGTCTATAGTTTGGAATCATTCCATTTTCCCGAGTTTAATCAGAAAATCACACAGCTATGGCAATCGAACAAGATCAGATGCAGGAAAACCTGAACGCTGCTTGGAACGGCTTTGTTCCCGGCGATTGGATGAAGAGCGTCAACACGCGCGACTTCATTCAAAAGAACTACACGCCCTATGAAGGCGATGATAAATTCTTGAGCGGGGTTTCCGCGAAGACCAAGCAGCTCTGGGAGGAGCTTTCCGAGCTGATCAAGCAGGAAACCGCCAAGGGCGTTCTCGATGCCGACGAAGAAGTCGTCTCTTCCATCGTGTCGCACGGTCCGGGCTACATTAATAAGGACCTCGAAGTCATTGTCGGCCTTCAGACGGATGCGCCGCTCAAACGCGCGCTGATGCCGTACGGCGGTCTCCGCATGGCGAAACAGGCTCTCGAAAGCTATGGTTTCTCGCTCAGCCCGAAAACGGAAGATATTTTCAAAAAACACCGCAAAACGCACAACGAAGGCGTGTTCGATGCCTATTCCTCCGACATCCGTAAGGCTCGCTCGGCGCACATCATTACGGGGCTCCCGGACGCTTACGGCCGCGGCCGCATCATCGGTGACTACCGTCGTGTCGCGCTCTACGGGGTGGACTTTCTCGTCGCTCAACGTCAGCGCGAACAGTCCGCTTATCACGCCGACACGCTCGTTGAAGACGTGATCCGCCTCCGCGAAGAAATGGCGGAACAGATTCGTGCCCTCAACGAACTCAAGGTCATGGGCGAAAGCTACGGCTGCGATCTCGGCCGCCCGGCGCGCAATTCCCGCGAAGCCGTTCAGTGGACCTATCTCGCCTACCTCGCGGCGGTCAAGGAACAGAACGGTGCCGCCATGTCGCTCGGCCGCGTTTCGACCTTCCTCGACATCTACTTTGAACGCGACTTGAAGGCCGGCACGGTGACGGAAGAAGAACTGCAGGAAATGATGGACCAATTCGTCATGAAGCTCCGCATTGTCCGCTTCATCCGCACGCCGGAATACAACTCTCTCTTCTCCGGCGACCCGACTTGGGTGACGGAATCCATCGGCGGTATGGGCGAAGACGGACGCACGCTCGTGACCAAGAGCTCGTTCCGTATGCTCCACACGCTTTACAATCTCGGACCGGCACCGGAACCGAATCTCACGGTTCTTTGGTCCACCGCTCTCCCGGAAAACTTCAAGAAGTTCTGCTCCCGCGTTTCCGTCGAAACCTCGTCGATTCAGTACGAAAACGACGACCTGATGCGTCCGCACTGGGGCGACGACTACGGCATCGCCTGCTGCGTCTCCGCAATGCGCATCGGCAAGCAGATGCAGTTCTTCGGTGCACGTGCCAACCTTGCGAAGGCGCTTCTCTACGCGCTGAACGGCGGTCGTGACGAAGTTTCCGGCAAGCAGGTCGCTCCGGCAACGCCGATCTACGAAAAGGACGTGCTCGACTACGATGAAGTCATGGAACGCTTCGACAAGATGCAGGACTGGCTCGCGAAGACCTATGTCAACGCCCTCAACTGCATCCACTACATGCACGACAAGTACTCGTACGAACGCATCGAAATGGCGCTGCACGACGTGGAAATCCTCCGCACGATGGCCTGCGGTATCGCCGGTCTTTCCGTCGCTGCCGACTCCCTCTCCGCAATCAAGTACGCGAAGGTAAAGCCGGTTCGCAACGAAGAAGGCCTCATCGTCGACTTCGTGACGGAAGGCGAATTCCCCTGCTACGGCAACAACGATGCCCGCGTGGACGATATCGCTGTTTCGCTCGTGTCCAACTTCATGGCGAAAATCCGCAAGTGCCCGACCTACCGCAACTCGCTCCCAACGCAGTCCGTGCTCACGATTACGTCGAACGTCGTTTACGGCAAGAAGACCGGAAATACGCCGGACGGTCGCCGCGCCGGTGCTCCGTT
>JAFYWY010000057.1 GCA_017546455.1 Opitutales bacterium | reverse complement strand
GTCCCATTTGTGCCAGTTGTCGGAAGAGCTAAGCTCTCGCTTTCGCTCCCACTTTCGGAGGCTTTCCTTTCAAGTGAAATTTTCTTTTGTAAGCAACCAATTTCCCTCCCAAGGCAATTCCGGAATTTTCGACCGGGCCGGCTTACAAATCTTGCCGAGTTCTTTTAGTTTTGTTTCGGCGGGAAGGGCGGAGTAGATTTTCTGAAAATATGAATACGGAACACCCTTTTCTCTCGGAAGATTTCTACGTTGATTGGGCACAGCTGACGCCGGAACGCATCCTTCCCGATGTCGAATTTGCCCTCGGACGCGCTCGTGAAAATATCGAACGGATTTGCACGCAGTCGCCGGACGCCGTTTCCTTCGATGCCACGCTACTCGGTTTTGCCCGATCCACGCGGGAACTCGGCCGCGCTTGGGGACGCGTTTGCCACCTTGAAAGCGTCGAAAACACGCCCGCGCTCCGCGAAGCTTACAATGCCGTTTTGCCGAAAGTGACGGAATTTTTCAGCTCGCTCACGCTCAACGCCCGCCTTTGGGAGAAAATCAAAGCTGCTGCCGAAGCCGTTCCCGCGGGGACTCTCAATGCCGTGCAGCAACGTTTCCTCGATGAAACGCTTGCCGATTTCCGCGAAAACGGAGCGGACTTGCCGGATGCGCAGAAAACACGCCTCGCCGAAATCAATGCCAAGCTTGCTGAGCTTACGACGAGATTCGGCGAAAACGTCCTCGATTCCACCAACGCTTGGGAAAAATATGTCGCCGACGAAAGCTTGCTTGCCGGCATTCCCGCGAGCGCTAAAGCGGCTGCCGCTGCCTCCGCAAAAGCGAAAAACCGCGAAGGCGAATTTCGTTTCACGCTTCAGGCTCCTTCACTCGTTCCCGTGATGCAATACGCGGAAAACGATGCATTGCGCCGCGAAGTGTGGGAAGCGTCCAATGCCGTTGCGCGCGACGACGCCAAGTTCGACAATACGCCGCTTGTCCGCGAAATTCTTGCGTTGCGCGATGAAAAAGCCCGATTGCTCGGCTTTGCGCATTTCGCCGATTACACGACGTCTCGCCGTATGGCAAAGAGCGGAAAAAACGCCCGCGATTTCGTCGAAAACCTGCGCGCCCGCGTCGATGCATTTTTCAAAAAAGAGACGGAAGACTTGGCGGCGTTTGCCCGGGAACACGGTGATGCCGTTGCGGCCGAAACAGGAAAACTCGCTCCCTGGTCCGTCGGGTTTTGGTCGGAAAAACTGCGTCGCGAGCGCTACGATTTTGACGAAGAATGCCTGCGTCCGTACTTCGAGGTCAACGCCGTCATTGCGGGTGCTTTTGCAATCGCGGAGAGACTTTTCGGCGTAAGGATTACGGAAAAAACGGGAGTTCCCGCGTGGCATCCGGAAGTAAAAACTTACGAAATTTTCGACGGAGAAAAAATGCTCGGTGCGTTTTATACGGACTGGCATCCGCGTGAAACCAAACGTGCCGGAGCGTGGATGAATTTCCTCGCGACGCGCGGTGAAGGCGTTCCCGCGCACCTCGGGCTGATCTGCGGCAATATGTCGCCCGCCGTGGACGGAAAGCCTGCGTTGCTTTCCTTCGACGAAGTGCTGACGATTTTCCACGAATTCGGGCATTTGCTGCACCACGTGCTGAGCGAAGTCGAAATTCCGGAACTTGCGGGAACAAACGTTGCCTGGGATTTTGTCGAACTGCCCTCGCAAATCATGGAGAACTGGTGCAAGCACGCAGAATCGCTGAACGTGTTCGCCAAACACTTCGAAACGGGTGAGCCGCTCCCGCAGGAGCTTTTGGAAAAGTTGTTGCGCGCCCAAAACTTCCGCGCCGCCAGTGCCTGCGTCCGCCAGCTCTCTTTCGGGAAGATGGACTTGGATTTCCACGTCGAAACCGGCAAATACCGCGACTGCGATTTGGAAAGCTACTGGAACGAAACGCTGGCCGACTACCTCGTACCGACCGCGTTCCCGCAGGTCTCGATGGCACGCAAATTCCTCCACCTCTTCTCCGAATCGACCGGCTATGCGGCCGGCTATTATTCCTACAAGTGGGCGGAGATGCTCGAAGCGGACTGCTTTACGCGCTTTCTAAACGAAGGGATTTTGAATCCGCAGACCGGACGCGAATTCCGCGACAAAATCCTTGCCCGCGGGAATGCCGCTCCGGCCGAAACGCTCTTCCGCGATTTCATGGGCCGCGAACCCGATCCCGCCGCTCTCCTCAAGCGCGAAGGTCTAATCTCGGAAAGCTGAGCGGGCAAGACTTCGAGAACAAGCACGCTCTTTCGCATGCTTAGCGTCCGCCGTCGTTGCGTGCGGACGCGCTTTGCGCGACATTTTATTCCATGTTCAGGCTGTAGTGCGTGCTTCTTCCCGTTCCCTCTCTGCGAAGAATGCCTTTGGCAATCAAATCGGTGATTGAGCGTCCCGCCGTATCCTGAGAGCACTTGCAGATTTTTGCCCATTTGGCGGAAGTCAGTTTACCTTCAAAACCGTCGAAAAGCCGATTAATCACCTTTTGCTGGTGGGCGGAGAATTCGATATCTTCGTGCTCCTGCCAGAATTTTGATTTTCGGAGTACAAATTCCGTTTGTGTCAGTGCATCTTCGAGCGCTTTCTGCAACGTTTCCGTAAACCATTTGAGCCAAGCGGTGATTTCCAAGTCGCCGCATTGGGTTTTCTCGAGAATGGCGTAATATTCCTTACGGTCGGAAAGAATGCGGGAAGACAAGCTGTAAAAACGAAATTCCGAATCGTCCGTCCGAGCAAGTAACCATTCCGTGACAGCGCGTGTGATGCGCCCGTTTCCGTCCTCGAAGGGATGGAGCGTGACAAACCACAAATGCGCGATTGCAGCGGAGATGATGTTGCGCGGCGCGGCATTCACCCATTTTAAAAAAACGGAAATGTGCTTTTCGAGATCTGTAGCCTCCGGTGCTTCAAAATGAACGGTCTCGCGATTCTTCCGGAAAGACACCACTTGCATGCGCCCGTCTCTATCATTACGGAATGTCCCGACATCAATTTTGTGAATGCCGCTGTATCCGCTTGGGAACAGGGCTGCATGCCATGAAAACAGGCGTTCCCGCGTCAGGGCGTGTGCGTAATTTCGGGTGGCATCGAGCATCATTTCGGTGACGCCGTCAACGTAGCGGCTCGATTCCGTTTGGCCCTTAAACTCTATGTTCAGGCGTCGGGCGACGGAAGAGCGTACTTGTTCCCGATTTAGGATTTCGCCTTCGATTTCCGACGATTTTATAATTTCTCGGGAAAGGGCATCGAGAGTTGTTTCATTTTTCAGCTTAAATCCGATTGCCTGCATGCGCCCGAGTAAGATGCCGCGCGTAAATTCTGCTTTCGCCAGCAACGGCTGCAAATCCGCTTTGTCCCAAACGAAATGCGGCCAATTTTCCCGCTGATAAATGTAAGTCATAAAACGCCTTTCCCCTTGTTTCAGCCTCCTGATATTTCCAAAACCTGCGGAGCAAATCAATGTTTTTCTCTGCAAAATTGCGGAGAAAAAGTGCTCTAATCTCCGCAAACGTACTCTTTTTTTCGCGGGGAGAAAATTGTCGATGTTTCCCGGTAACAAAAAAGCGTTCCCGAGAGTTCGGGAACGCTTTTTTGTAGAGTTCTTAATCGGAACTCGAGTTTATGCCTTGCAGCATTCGTTCTTTGCCCAAGCTACGAGCATCCAAACGGTCTTTTCCTGTTCCTGGAGGTAGCCGCTGATCTGAGCCTGTGTCGATTCATCGTTGAGCTCGCTTGCGAGCGCGATGATACGGCGTTCTTCCTTGATCAGGTGCGAGAGGGTCTCGAGGACGTTGTCCAAGGCGGCGCTGGCGCAGGAAACGCCGGAGACTTCTTGGACGCGGGCGACCTTGAGGTACTCGCTGAAGCGGTTTTCAGGTTGATTCCCGAGCATCAGGATGCGTTCCGCGATCTCGTCGACCTTTTCGGAAGCATCGTTGTACAGCTCTTCAAACTTCGCGTGGAGCGTGAAGAAGGCGTGTCCCTTGATGTTCCAGTGGAATCCGCGGAGATTCGTGTAGAAAACCTGGAAGTCCGCCAAGAGGGCTGCCAAGGCTTCTGCGACCTGATTCGCCGCTGCTTCGTTAATGTGGATGTAGTCTGTTGTCTTCATTTTTTATTTCCTTTGTTGTTGTTTATTTTGTTTTAGAAATTAAGCGTATTTTTCTATGTATTTTGTTTAAATTTGTAATGATTACAAGAATAAAATTCCGATTGCGGGAAAAAAAATGCGTCTTTAGGATGCCGGACAAGCTTTTTTAAGATATGAAACTCGATGCCTCTCAAAAAAATGCCGTCGCTCAATGGGTCAACGACGGGGCTTCCCTTTCCGAAGTGCAGACGAAAATTGCCGAGGAATTCGGCATTAAAATGACGTATATGGATGTGCGTTTTCTCGTTGATGACCTGGATTTGGAGCTTTGCGATAAGAGCGCTCCGGCGCCCCAGCCGGCTCCGGAGGCTCCTGCGGCATCGCAGGGCGCGGCTTCCGTACCGCCGCAAGCGGCTCAGGCCAATCCCTATGCTTATGCCGACGAAGACGAAGTGCCTGCGGGAACGCCGGCGGCGGATGCGGCTGCGGAGGAAGTGGCGAAGGTTTCCGTGACGGTGGATCCGGTGCAACAGCCCGGAGTCATTGTGGGCGGCGGAATTCGTTTTTCCGACGGCGTGCGCGGGCGCTGGCTGATTGATGCGACCGGACGGCTCGGGCTTGACGGTTTGCCGCAGGGCTATCGTCCGTCCCAGCAGGATGTCGCCGAAGTGCAGGTTTTGCTTTCTCAGGAGCTGCGTAAGCTCGGTTATCAGTAATCGGCGTCTTGAGTGCCGCGGCGTTGACATTTTTCGGCGGGAACAAGGTTCCGCTCTATCTCGCACCGATGTCGGGCTTTACCGATATCGGCTTTCGGGCGCTCTGTAAACGCTTCGGCGCGGATGTCCTCGTATCCGAATTCGTTCAAAGCGAACCGCTGATTCGCGACCGCGAGCGGACGTGGCGCGACGTCGATTTTACACCGGAACAACGCCCGATGGGGATTCAGATTTTCGGCGCTGTCCCCGATTCGATGGCGCGTGCCGCGGCTCTGCTCGAGGAGCGTTTGAAGCCCGATTTTATCGACATCAATTTCGGGTGCCCGGCGCGCAAGGTCGTCGAATGCAATGCCGGATCGAGCCTGCTTAAGGATCTTCCTTTAGCGGAAAAAATCGCGCGTGCGGTCGCGCAGGCCGTTGTTTCGACTCCGGTGACGGCGAAGATGCGCTTGGGCTGGGATTCGCAATCGCTCGTGCATATTGAGGCCGCCAAACGCCTTGAAGATGCGGGAATGCGGGCGGTTGCTGTTCACGGGCGCACGCGTGCGCAAGGCTATTCCGGCGAGGCGGATTGGGAAAAAATCGCGGAAGTGGCGCAGGCACTGACGGTGCCTGTTATCGGTAACGGCGACATTCGCGATGCGGCAACGGCGGCGCGGCGCGTGCGCGAGACGGGTGTCGCAGGGCTGATGATCGGGCGCGGGGCGCTCGGCAAGCCTTGGATTTTCCGCGAAATCAAGGCGGCGATTGCGGGAGAGGCCTTGCCGGAACGTCCCGATGCCGCGGAAACGCGCGCGATGATTTTTGAATATGCGGCTAAGCTCTGTGCGACGCGCGGGGCGGACGGTGCACAAAATCTGCGATGGATGTTGGCGCGTCTTTTCCCGTTTACGGCCGGTATTCCCGGCGGCAAGAAATTACGGGCCGCCATCGCGGATTGCACGACGCTGAGCGACCTGAAAGCGGTGCTCGAAACGGCTTAACTAAGGCATGGCTCCGGTGCGGGTGCAGACAAATTCGGCGCGCTCGGCGGCGAGCCGATGAGCTTCGGAAAGATTTTTCCCGTCGAGCACGGCGACGGTAAATGTAGCGGTAAAAGCGTCCCCGGCGCCGACGGTGTCGACGACGCGGATTGTTTTATCGGCAGGAACAAAGGAGCGCTCGCCCTCGCGCGTTGCGGCAAAACTGCCCTCGGCTCCGCAACTCAGAACGATGTAGCGCAGACGCGGGAACGCCGTAAACACGGCTTCCAAAAACGCGTCTTTTCGTGCGCGGAAATCGCCGTCGTTTTCCGGGATAAAATACTCGGCAAGGACGGTGAGCTCGCTTTCGTTAATTTTGAGTACATCGGCAAGCGCGAGGGATTCGCGTACGAGCGCTTCCGAGTAAAAATGCTGACGGAGATTGACGTCGAATACGCGCAGCGCTTCGGGCGGCATGGCATTCAGAAATGCGCGAATGGCAGTGCGGGATGCCTCCGAGCGCTGGGCAAGTGTGCCGAAGGCGGCGGCGTCACAGCTTGCGGCGACTTGGCGCAGCTCGTCCGTGAACGCGAGATTGTCCCAAGCAACATTCGGCGGAAAAACATAGCGGGCGCTTCCGCCGGAATCGAGCGAGATGCGCACCGTCCCCGTGTCCTGTTCATTGCGTTGAAGCAGAGCGGGCAATTGTTTTTCTTCCAAGAGTGCGACGGCGGCATCGCCGAGCACGTCCCGGCCGATTGCGGAAATCGCCAAGCCCTCGGCTCCGGCGCGGGCGGCGTGGTAGGCGAAATTCGCAGGCGCGCCGCCGAGCGTTTTGTGCGTGTCAAAAACGTCCCAGAGAATTTCTCCGATTCCGACGACGAGCTTGGAGGATTTCATAAAAATAATAGCGTCGAAACTTGACGGTTCGTGAAAGATGTCCCGCGTTATTGGCTGCGCAAGCCTTCGTAAATGCGCGGTACGCGCTTGGTGATGGAGACCAGGGCTTCCCAGGGAATGCAATCGCCCCATGCGCAAAAGGATTCGATGGAGACTGCTTCGCCGTCGGCCTCGCCGATGAGCGTGACGACGTCGCCGACGCGGGCTTCGGGAAGTTCGCTGACGTCAATCAGCGTCTGGTCCATAGTGACGCGGCCGATGACGGGCACGCGTTTTCCGCGTACGATAAACTGAGCCCGGTTGCTGGCCGCGGTGGGAATGCCGTCGCCGTAGCCGGCGGTGACGATTGCGACGCGCGTATCGCGGGAAAGAATTTTCGTGCGGTTGTAGCTGACGGCGGCGCCGGCGGGAAGCGTTTTAATCAGTCCGATGCGCGAACGGAACGCGAGGACGGGCTCCGGAGAAATTTTGGAAAAAAAAGTTCCTTCGGCGGGCGGAAGGCCGTACTGAAGAATCCCGACACGCACGGCATTGAAGGGTTTTCGGCAGGAAAAACTTTCCAAGCCGGCGGAATTGTCGGCATGAATCAGCAGTTTTTCCCGGACGGCTACGGGGATTTTTTCGACGACGTTGAGAAAGCGTTCGCGCTGGAGCTGGGTGTATTCGAGCGAGGTGTCGGCGCTGGAAAAATGCGTAAAGATACTCCGGAATTCGAGCGCGGGCAGGGCGATGAGGCGTTCGATGAGCGGCTGTGCGGCTTCATGCCACACGCCCATGCGGCCCATGCCGGTGTCGATTTTCAGGCTGACGGGAATACGCTTTCCGCGGGACAGTGCGAGCGCGTTGAAGGCCTCGGCTTCGGCGATGTCGGAAAGGGCGACGGTGAGTCGATCCGCGACGGCGGCTTCCATCTCCTCCGGAAGCGTCGGCCCAAGGACGAAGATTTCGGACTGCGGCGCGACATAACGTACGTCGGATCCTTCCCGCACATTGGCGACGGCAAAGGCGTGGACGCCGCATTGGAGCAGGCGTTCGACGATGTGGCCGACGCCGTGGCCGTAGCCGTCCGCCTTGACGACGGCGATGTAGCAGACGCCGCCCGGAAGCACGGATTTGATTTTTTGAATGTTGCGCTCAAAATGTGAGAGCCTGATTTCGGCCCAGGCGCGCGGAAGATGCGAGGTGTTCATGTTGCCTGATTCCGTTGTGACGCCTTAGCCGCGGGAGGGGAAGCGCGACGGGCGCTTGTACGGTTCGACGGGAACGATTTCGTAGCCGACGACTGCCGGGTCTTCCGCCAATTCTCGGAATGCCGGCGCCGGGAAGAACGCCGTCAGCGCTTCGCCGAGCTCCGCTTCGAGGAGATTGTTGATGTCGCCGTTGACCGCGACGGCCAGCGAAATGGCGGTGCCTCCGCTGTTTGTCGCGATGTGCGGGACGAGCTTTTCTTCGAGGAAGCGCTGCATTTCGTCCGGCGCGTTCCCGTCGAGAATGAAAGTGATTTTCTTCAGGAGGACGGGTAGCTGTTTTTTCAGTGCGGAGATGCGTGTTGCGTTGAAGCGCCATTCCGCGATTTCGACATCGTCCTTTTTGCGTTTCGAAAAACGCAGTTCGCCGTCGATCGCCAAAATCGTGCCGTCTTCGAGCACGGTGCCGTCTTCGAGCATTGCGCCGTTTTTGACGATGGTACCGTCCGGAAGCTTGGTGCCCGCCGGCATGAGCTTGAGGTTGACGACGTCGCTGAAGCAGAAAATGTCGTAGGCGTCGGAATGCGTTTCCAACATCAGCGTCATAAACAGCTTTTGACCGTCTTTCGTCTTTTTGACTTTGACTTCCGAGCACATGCCGCAGAGGCGGATATTGTGCTTTTCGTAGCGGGAAAGTTTGCAGTCCTCGAAGGTCCCCTTGTACGTCGTGAGCGCGCGGTCGAGCTTGACGAAGGCGTTGAGCGGGTGGCCGGAAATGTAAAGCCCGAGCAACTCGCGTTCGTGGCGGAGCTTTTCGGCTTCGGACATCGGCGTGCCCGTGCGCGTAATGAGATCGCGGTTGAGCTCGTCGCCGACGTTTCCGCCAAGCATGTCGAAGAGCCCGAGCTGGCTCGCGTCTTCTTCTTCCTTGGAAAACGAATTGCGGACGGCATCGGCGGAGTCGAGCAGGTGGCGGCGGTCTTCGAAAACCTCGCAACCGTCGAAGGCCCCCGTGACGATGAGTGCCTGGAGCCCGCGGCCGAGAACGAGTTTTTGCTCCCGTCGGACGTTGTTTTCGTCGACGGAGACGACGCGGACGCGTGCCATGCGCTGCATGAAGTCGATGAAGCTCTTGTAAGGACCGTTTGCCTTGCGTTCTTTGATGACTTCTTCGGCGACTTTTTCGCCGAGTCCCTTGAGGCCGCCGAAGCCGAAACGTATGGCGTTGTTTTTCGGGTCGGGCGCAAAGCCGATGTTAGAGGTGTTGATGTCCGGCCCGAGCACGCGGATGCCCATGCTTTCACATTCGGCGATGAAGAAGAGCATTTTTTCCGGATTGCCGGTTTCGGAGTCGAGCACCGACGCCATGAATTCCACGGGATAGTGCGCCTTGAGCCAGCCCGTTTGGTAGGCGATGTAGGCGTAGCAGACGGAGTGCGATTTGTTGAATGCGTACTGTGCGAACGCTTCCCAGTCGCCCCAGATTTTGTTGCAGAGCGCCGTTGCTTTTTTCGGATCGTTGCCGCAGACCTCGGCTTCCATGAACTTCGGATTGCTCAGGCAGCCGTTGATGAATTTTTCCTTCAGTTTGGCCATGACGTCGGCCATCTTTTTCCCCATCGCCTTGCGGAGCGTGTCGGATTCCCCGCGCGTGAATTGCCCGAGGGCGCGGGACTGAAGCATGACCTGTTCATGATAAACCGTGATGCCGTAGGTGTCCTTCAGGTAGGATTCCATCAGCGGATGATCGTAAACGATCGGTTCTTCGCCGTGTTTGCGCTTAATAAATTGCGGGATGTACGCCATCGGGCCCGGGCGGTAAAGCGCGTTCATCGCGACGAGGTCTTCGAAGCGGTTGGGTTTCAGCGACATGAGGTGTTTTTTCATCCCGCCGGATTCGAATTGGAAAAGAGCCGTCGTGCGTCCCGCCGAGAAAAGCTCGAAGGTCTTGGCGTCGTCCATCGGAATTTTGTCGATGTCGATGATTTCGCCGGAGGATTCGCGGATATTCGCGAGCGCGGACTTGATAATTGTCAGCGTGCGCAGACCGAGAAAGTCCATCTTGATGAGTCCGATCGGTTCGACGAAGTGCCCGTCGTACTGCGTTGTCAGGAGGCTTTCGCCGGCCGTCGGCATAACGGGAATCGTCTCCGTCAGCGGATCGCGGCTGATGAGAATCCCGCAGGCGTGGACGCCGCTTTGGCGCACCGTGCCGTCGAGCTTTTCCGCGAGCTGCATCGTGCGGGCAACGACCGGATCGGGCGAGGAAAGTTTTTCCCGCAGTTCGGGGACTTCCTGCATTGCCTTGAACATCGTGATTTTCGGCGTTGCGGGAACCAGTTTCGCGAGATTGTTCGATTCCGCCAACGGCAGTTCGATGACGCGGGCGACGTCCTTAATCGCACTCTTCGGAGCCATAACGCCGAAAGTGACGATGTGGGAAACGTGGTCTGCGCCGTATTTCTGCGTCACCCATTCGAGCACGCTCTGGCGCCCCGCGTCGTCGAAGTCGATATCGATATCGGGCATCGAAATACGGTCCGGATTCAAAAAGCGTTCGAAGAGCAAATCATATTTCGTCGGGTCAATCCCCGTAATGCCGAGGCAGTAGGCGACGACGCAACCGGCGGCACTCCCGCGCCCGGGGCCGACGATGACGCCGAGTTTTCTGGCTGCGGCGATAAAGTCCTGGACGATGAGGAAGTAGCCCGGAAAGCCCATTGTCCGAATCGTATTCAGCTCGAAATCAATGCGTTCGCGTACGTCTGCGGGGATGCCGTCGGGCCAGCGTTTGGCGGCGCCTTCGAGCGTGATGTGCTCCAGGTAGTCGCATTCAAATTTGATGCGGAGGACTTTTTCGTAGCCGCCGAGTTTTTTGAAGCGGTCTTCGCCCCAAAGAGCAATCAGATCGGCTTCGCTGAATCGCTTGGCGTATTCCTCTTCCGAGCCGAATTCCGCGGGAATCGGGAAGAACGGCATAATCGGCGGCGAGTTCAAGTCGTATTCCTCGACCTTGTCCGCAATTTCCGTCGTGTTGCTCAGAACCTCCGGGCAGTCCTTGAACAGGCGGTACATCTCCTCCTTGCTCTTAAACCATTCCTGGCGCGTATAGCGCATGCGGTTTTCGTCGGACAGCTTTTTCCCCGTGCTCAGGCAGAGCAGGATTTCGTGCGAATCCGCGTCCGCTTCGTCGAGGAAGTGGACGTCGTTTGTCGCGATGACTTTAATATCCAGTTTCTTGGCGAGATCGAAGAGTCCTTGCGCGGCGCGGACTTCCCGCATATAGACATCGCGCGTTTCCTCCGTGCTGTGCTCGCCGTTGTTCGGGTGACGTTGGATTTCAAAGTAAAAATCTTCGCCGAAAACGTTTTTGTACCAGCGCGCGGCGGCTTCCGCTTTTTCAAAGTCGTTTTTCAGAATCGCCTTCGGGATTTCTCCGGCAATACAGGCGCTCGAGGCGATGAGGCCTTCGTGGAATTTTTCCAGGATTTCCTTGTCGATGCGCGGGCGGTGGTAAAAGCCGTCCACCCAGCCGCAGGAGACGATTTTGACGAGGTTTTTGTATCCGGTCAGATTCTTGGCGAGCAGAATCAGGTGGTCGCCGGAGCGGTCAATCTTGGGGTCGGCATCTGCGGGAATGTTTTTTCCTTTGTCGAAGCGCGTGCGGCGGGCGACGTAAACTTCGCAGCCGATAATCGGTTTGATTTTTTCGGCGCGGCAGGTGTCGTAAAAAAGTTTGGTGCCGAACATGTTGCCGTGGTCGGTCAGCGCGACGGCACGCATGCCTTCTTCCTTGGCCTTTTGGACGAGCCCCTTGGCAAGTAGCGTTTTGCTCTTTTTGTCGAAGCTGCTGGCAATGCGGGTTGCGCCGTCGAGCATCGAGTACTGCGAGTGGACGTGCAGGTGAACGAAGTCCGGAATTTCGTCCGCGGAAACAGCGCCCTCGTTCAGCGTCTTCGGTTCGGAAGGCGACTCAACGCGGTAGTTTTTCGCTTGGGCGGAAGGATTGAAATTCAGGTCGGAGCTCATGGGTAAAACAGGGCGGAAATCGTAGCCCTCCGCCGTCGTTCCCGCAAGCCTTTGGAGTGCCTCCCGGACACAAAAACGTTCCCTCGGACTCGCAGGAACGTTTTGGGGTGAGCGCGTAGCTCGTTTCATTGCGCCCTTGGGTGCAACGTGGAAATCCGGCTCTCAGTCGTCAGCTGTCGCTTCCGCTCTTCGGCTGCGGATTAAAAGGCATTTCCGCCTCATCAAACGTCCATGAGTAGAGATTAAGCGTTTTCTTTTCGATTATTTCTCCTCGCTCTGGCTGGTTCTTCAACCACATGTAGAAAAACGATTCGTCTTCAATGCACACATCCGGAGGGCCGACTTGCTTTCCGTTAATCGTTCCGAGCGCATATGAGTGTAAGCGGCGAAGGCATGAAAGTGCCCATGCGCAGGTTTGTTTACTTTGGCGATATTCTGAAGGAATTGCTCCTTGATCGTGAATGTGCCACTTCTTTGATTTTATCCGGTCACGTACCTGAGCAATTTCCGCTTCATCAACACTCCACGTCTTGTTGAAATACAGATATCCGGAATATTTCGAAAGAATTTCCCGAGGCGAAAGATTATCAATTTCACTCAGTGTATCCTGATCCAGATTTTCCCGTATAAAATTCAATTTTTTTGTTTCTTCCGAGGATAGTGTATTAGGCGTAGGGCATTCTTTGGCAAGGGGAAGTTTTTTCGTCAAAAGCGGATCTTCGCGTTCTTTTAAAACCATAAAATAAAGAAGAAGCGCAGCGGTAAGAACAATCGCACTTACAACGATTAATAGTTTTTTCATTTTATTTCCTCATTTTGAATGTTTAGAGACGCAACAGATTGTGTGTCATAGGGGTTTTGTCAAATAAACTTTTCGTCCACGTTAAGGCTGTGCGCCGGAGGTGCACTACATCTGATAACCGCGGGTGCAGACGACAGCCGATGTCGTCGTGCGCTGCTGAGCGACGATGATGTGTCCCCGAGTTTCCTGCGGCGCAATGGAACAAAAAAAAGCGTTCCCGCGGAATCCGCAGTAACGCTTCTTTAAGCACTAAACTTTAAGCTTTCACTTACTTGCGGCGGCGCGTGCCGACGAGCGCGATTGCACCCAAGCCCGCGAGCAAGCCGAAGGCCGACGGTTCCGGAATCGGAGCGACGTCATAGGCAGCGTTGCCGACAGACCAAATGGTGGAGTTGGCGTCCCCTCCTGACATATTTCCGTTGTAGCTGAGAGTATCCACGAGAACGTCTCCCGCGAACAGGCTTACGGTCTGCGATTGGTTGGCGCCGTCATTCACAATCGTGTAGATAACGCCGAACGAGAGTGCGACGTCGGTTGCGTCGTAGCGCGATGCGTTGTCGACGAAAGTGTATTTGGAATTGGCGGTAATCGGGGCGTCGGCGTTGGCAACTCCCGAGAGCGATCCGTTACCGATAGTGAGGGAAAAGCCTTCTCCTTCGTCGAGTGCGACGACCTTGAAGCCGTTCGTTTGATACGCGTTTCCGCTATAGACACCATAGGCTGCGAGGAGTTCGCCGCCGTTATTCAAATCTTCCAAGCTTTCAATGCAGAAATTGAAAGCAAAGTCTCCCGCCCAGAAATTGCCTCCGGTGGGGACGTTGAGGTCGTCAGAAAGCGCATGCGCGAAAGAGCTTCCTGCGGCGAGAAGAGCTGCGATGGTGAGATACTTCTTCATGGTGTTATTGTGTTAGAAATGACTTGTTAGGAATTGCGGCATTCTCTCACCGAGGGGCGAGAACTGTCAAGCGGCAAACCCGTGTGGGGCGTTCCTCGTATCTTTGCGAGAGGGTCCCTGCACACAAAAAACGTTTCCGCGAATCGCGGGAACGTTTTTTTTGGGCTTTAAGGGAACTTCTAGAAATTCCTTTTTAGATTTGGTTTCAAGCTTTCTTCCATT
>JAFYWY010000056.1 GCA_017546455.1 Opitutales bacterium | reverse complement strand
CCGACACAATAAAGCGGGGTATTCTTATAAAGATCTCCCTCGTAAATTTTGATATTCCCGAGCGCGTTCAGATAGGATTCAGCCTCGGCATTCGCCGCGGAAACGGCAAAGAGTTGCAAATCCGCCTTCGTCCCGTCGGCATTATAGAAAAATACTTCCTGCCCAGCCTTTGCAGTGAGGTTAATCGTCTCACCGGTGCTCGTCACGATCGTTCCAGTCCCAACCGTAACGTGTGCCGCCGTCATCACCCAATGCGTCCCGTCGGCGGATTGCCCGAGGTAAGTACCCGTTCCTCCGGCCAGTTCTACCGTTCGATTCCAAATCTCGGAAACATAGTCCGTCGCCGTCGTGTTATGAGTCGCTTCTCCGTTTACGGACGCAATCATCGCGTCTGCGAACGGTGCCCATGCGAGACTCAAAGCAATCGGGAAAATAAAACGCGGGGTAATCATAGAAAAAATTTCGCAAAAGCCTACCACCCTTCTTCCGCAAAGGAAAGGAGATTAAAGGACGAAGATTAAAGAAATCGCATCTACGCAAGTGGTCGATGCAAATCGGCAAAGCGCTTGATGATTCCGCCGAAAGCCCCGTTCGAGAAAAATACGACGAGCGCAGGCGCCTCCGGACTCGCCGATTCGACGAGTTCCTCCAGTCCCTCGAGTAATTGCTCCGTCGTTTCCGGCGCACGGGCGTCAACGCCGCGGGAACACAGGGTGGCCGCGACTTCCGCCGTATTCATTTTTTCCGCCCCGCCCGACGCATGATGCACCGGCGCGATCAACGCGGCGTCGGCATTCCCGAGCGCGTCCGTAAACGCCCCCTGCAAAAGCTTGCGCACGGCCGTATTGCTGCGCGGCTCAAACGCGGCAATGAGCTTGCGGTTCGGATAGCGTTCGCGCAACGCCTGCAAGGTGAGCTTGAGAGCCGTCGGGTGATGCCCAAAGTCCTCGATGGCGACGAGCGACGGCGTATCGACGAGAATCTCGCGACGACGTTTCACGCCCTGAAATTTCGCAAGAGCATCGATCGGGAAAGCCCATTCCGGCTTATCCGTCGCCGTGTAAAGCGCACAGGCCGTTGCCGCCATCGCCGCATTGCGCGCATTGAAGATGCCGGATTGCGCCCACGCAACATGCCCCCACGCGTGCCCGCGCCAGCTCAAATCGAACTCGGAACCTTCCGGCGTTTCGCGGAAATTCGAAATGCGGATGTCGCAGTTTTCGCCGACACCGACGCGCAAAATCGGTGCCCAGGAAACGTTTTCCAGGAGCGGCGCGATATTTTCGTCGTCCCCGTTAGCTACAATGTAGCCGTTGCGCGGGACAAGGCGGATAACATGCGAAAACGTGCGCTGAACATCCTGCAAATCGCGGAAGATATCCGCATGGTCAAATTCCAGATTATTCAGCAAAAGGATTTCCGGCAGATATTGAATGAATTTACTGCGCTTGTCGAAGAACGCCGTGTCGTACTCGTCGCCCTCGATGACAAATGCGCCGCCGTCCTTACCCGGAGCCGAGCCGCTCGGCAGATCGCGCGGTACCCCACCGATGAGCCAGCCCGGATCTTCGCCGAGCTCCCGCAAAAGAAACGCCGCAATGGAAGACGTCGTCGTCTTGCCGTGCGTCCCCGCAACCACGAGGTTGTGGCGGTTTTTCAGCAGGCGCGTCCGCAACAATTCCGGAAGCGAAACATAATCCAGCGCACGCGACTCCAAAAGCCACTCCATCTCCGGATGCCCGCGGGAAACCACGTTGCCGACAACCACCAAATCCGGATTGATAAACGCCAAGCGCTCCGCGCTATAGCCGTCGTAAATCTTCACCCCGGAATTCAAAAGCATGTCCGACATCGGCGGGTAAATCCCCTTGTCCGAACCGGAAACTTCGTGCCCGAGCGCACGCATCAACAAAGCGGCATTGCCCATCGCCGTCCCGCAAATCCCCATGAAATAAATGTGCATGGCGGGAAGATTAAAGCTTAGAGCTTAATGCTTAAAGCTTAAAGAGTGGGGCAACCCAGCGAAGAAATAGTGGGTAACTGACAAAGAATAGGGTTCTCAGCAAAAAGATTAAAAAAAGCTCTTCTCGATGCTAATGTAATCATTCGGAATTCGCAATTGCCTCTGCGAGGCTGTGAGCCGGAGGTGCACTACATGGGATAACCGGGGGAGCAGACGCCGTCGAAACCCGCGAACAGGAGGCCTTGCCATCATGCGACGCTAAGCGACGTAGATTCGTCCCCGAGATTCCTGCGGCGCAATGGAACGAGCTACGCGCTTTTTTCGGAAGCAAATCGCAGGAGAACGAATTTCTAAAGGCCGCCTTAACGCACAAAAAAACGTTCCCGGGAAATCCGCGGGAACGTCTTCTCTAAGCCCTAATCTTTAAGCTTTCTTGCGGCGGCGCGCGCCGGCGAGAGCCAAAGCGCCCAGGCCTGCGAGCAAACCGAACGCGGACGGTTCGGGGATGAACACGCCGCGATAGAGCGCCACATTGGAAACCGACATCGTTGCAACGGCATTTGCCTGGCCGGAGCTCCAATTTCCGAAAAAGAGCTCTGCAAGATTCCCGGAAGACCACTTCAGATTTGCATCAGAGAACTGCTCCACTCCGTTGATATACAGAGAGAAGCCTTCACTCGAAATAATAGAAATAACCGTCACCGGCTCTTCAGCGGAAGCAGCTCCGATCAGGTTTTGTGCAGTATTAGAGTTTGTACGTCCGGACGAGCTGCCAGCCCACATTCCGGAAACCAGGGTCGGCGTTACCCCTACTCCGGTCGTGTACTTTTGGCTGTTATTAGCAGACGTACTCGCATCGATTGCCGTGCTCCAAAGCATGCTCGTTCCAGAACTCGGAATCGTAAAAGACGTCAGCGTTATTGCCAACGTAAAAGCATTATAATCGTCTGTATCTCCGCTACACGGACCAATGGACAAAGAGGAAACATCAACTTTGGCATAGTCGGTTGTTGCAGCAGAACTGAAGTTGAGCGCACCGCCAGACAACGTCTGTCCATAGGTTACCATGCTCAATCCAGAGTCCCCCGCGGTTGCCGCAATAGCCCCATCGCTTCCGATGGCCGCGGACGAAAAGTCCCACTCGCCCAAAAGCGTACTTGCGTTTGCGAAAGCACTTCCTGCGGAGAGGAGCGCAACAAGGGTAATATATTGTTTCATAGGGTTGTGTTTGGGATAAAATTGGCACGTATTTTACCTTGGAGGCCGAAAACTTGTCAAGCGGCAGAGACTGTTGAAGGCGCCCGCCTGATACCCGATG
>JAFYWY010000055.1 GCA_017546455.1 Opitutales bacterium | reverse complement strand
TCTAATAATATCTCTCACAGAGGCACGGGGGCACTGAGCCTCAAATGATGCCTATTGTTTTCTATTCCAAAACCCAATCTTCCGAGGAGGGTTGAATTGGAAGTGTGCCGTTTGAAATTCTTTTTACGCTCCGTGTCTCAGTGTCTCCGTGAGAGCTTCTAATAATATCTCTCACATAGGCACGGGGGCACGGAGTCTCAAATGATGCCTGTTGTTTTCTATTCCAAAGCCAATCCTCCGAAGAAGTTCGAATTGGAAGTGTGTCGTTTGAAATTCCTTTTACGTTTCGTGCCTCCGTGAGGAAATTTCCCGCGATGAACTCAATTTCCCGTTAATTATTCGGACGATACCGTTTTTCATGACGGCTTCTCCGAAATTAAGGAGATACCCGAGCTTTTTGCCGGAAAGTTTCAGATAGGTAAGAAGCTGTTTCTTGTGAGCGTTGTTAAGGTATTCTACGGATTTGAGTTCGATAATGACCTTATCATTAAGAATGAGGTCGGCACGGAATCCTTCGTTGAAGAGAATTCCCTCATATTCGAACGGAACGGCAACTTGGCGTTGAACGGAAAGACCTTGGTTTTGGAATTGTTTTTCGAGTATGGCTTCGTAAACGGATTCAAGTAATCCTGATCCGAGTTTCTGATGGAGCCGGATTGCGGTGTTGACGATGATGTCACCAATTTCGTTTTCTGTCATATTTCAAAAATGACGGACAATTCGCCTGGAGTAAATAGGTTTTTCGGCTTTTGTTTTGTTGTGTAATACGTTGTTAGAGGCGCAAGTGACGTTTGTTGTTTTCTGTTCCAAACCCCAATCTTCCGAGGAGGGTTGAATTGAAAGTGTGTTGTTTGAAATTCCTTTTACGCTCCGTGCCTCAGCGTCTCCGCGAGGGCTTCTAATAATATCTCTCACAGAGGCACAGGGACACGGAGTCTCAAATGATGCCTATTGTTTTCTATTCCAAAGCCAATCTTCCGAGGAGGGTTGAATTGGAAGTGTGTTGTTTGAAATTCCTTTTACGCTCCGTGTCTCAGCGTCTCCGTGAGAGCTTCTAATAATATCTCTCACAGAGGCACAGGGACACGGAGTCTCAAATGATGCCTATTACTTTCTATTCCAAAGCCAATTCGCCGAAGAAGTTCGAATTGGAAGTGTGTCGTTTGAAATTCCTTTTACGCTCCGTGTCTCAGCGTCTCCGTGAGAGTTTCTAATAATATCTCTCACAGAGGCACGGGGACACGGAGTCTCAAATGACGCCTGTTGCTTTCTATTCCAAAGCCGATTTGCCGAGGGAGTTTGGATGGGGGCGGACTTTTCAGTGCCGTGTTTCGAAAAAAAAGAACGAGCGCGGGAGTTTCGTGCTCGTTCTTTTTGGGGAGGCAAATGCCGGCGCTATTGGGCGGCGAGTTGCTTTTCGATGGCTTTGATTTTGGTGTGCATTTCCGGGAGGCGCGTCTTCAAAACCATGAGTTTCTTCGCGAGCCCGATCGGAATCGCGGGAGAGTCCAGCATCGTTGCCCCCGGTTCAACGTTGCTGAGAACACCGGCTTGAGCGCCGATCGTTGCCTTATCGCCGATCTTGATGTGACCGGCGAGTCCGACCTGACCGGCGAGCGTGACGTAGTCGCCGACCGTCGTCGAACCGGCCATGCCGACCTGACCGCAGAGGAAGCAGTACTTGCCGATGACGCAGTTGTGGCCGATTTGGACGAGATTATCGATCTTCGTGCCTTTGCCGACACGGGTCGAAGAGAAGCGGGCGCGGTCGATGCAGGTGCCTGCGCCGATTTCGACATCGTCTTCGATAACGACATTGCCGATTTGCGGGATCTTTTCGATTTTGCCATCCACAGGGATGAAGCCGAAGCCGTCCGCGCCGATGACGGCGTTCGGAAGGATGTGGACGCGGGCACCGATTTGCGTGTAAGCGCAGAGGCGGACGCCGCTTTCGATATGCGAGTTTTCGCCGACCGAGACGGCGGTGCCGAGCGAAACGTGGGAGTCGAGCACGGTTCCGTCACCGACAACGGCCTTTTCTCCGATGACGCAGAACGGGCCGATGTGCACGTTTTTGCCGATTTTGGCGGATTCGGCAATGACTGCGCTCGGGTGGATGCCTGCCGGCGGTTTCGGCCAAAGTGCGGCTTCGATTTGGCCGCAAATCAGCGCGAGCGTGTAGGAGGGCTTTTCGACGAAGATGTACGCCTGGTTTTCCTTCGGCGAGCTACCCGTGTAATCCGCGGGAACGAGAATGGCCGAGGCGTTACATTCGGCGACCTGAGCGTGGTATTTTTCGTTGCCGAGGAATGCGAGATCGCCTTCCTTCGCTGAGTCTAAAGCGCCGATATTGGAAAGCGGAGCCGTTGTCGAGCCTTCGACCTTGATCGGGTCGATGACGTTGCAGAGTTGTTCAAGAGAAAATGCGAGAGCCATGTCAGTGAATTAGAGTGTTTTGAATTTTTCGTAAGCAGCTTCCCAGGCGCTGCGGTCGGCCGCGGGAACGTAGGTTTTGACGTCGAAGGAATTGCGGACGACTTCGCGGATGGCATCGAGGCCGGAGAGTTCTCCTGCCGCGACTGCCTGAATCAGGACGTTGCCGCAGCTCGTGCCTTCAACCGGGCCGGCGACGACCGTGCGTCCCGTGGCGTCGGCGATGAACTGCATGAAGAGCTTCGAGCGGGAGCCGCCGCCGACGACGTGGAGCGTGTCGATCGGTTTTTCGGCGAGTGCGGAAATATCGTCCAAGGCCTTGCGGTAGGCGAGGGCGAGACTTTCCAGAATGCAACGCATGGTTTGTCCGACGTTTTCGGGGACGGGCTGGCCGGTTTCGGCGCAGAAATCCGCGATTTTTTGCGGCATTTCGTTCGGCTTGAGGAAGCGTGCGTCGTCCGGATTGATGTGCGAGCGCAGTGCCGGTTCCAGCGCGGCGAGCTTGTCGAGTTCGGGCGCGGGTGTATCGTTGCCGTTTGCTTTCCAGTAACGCATGGATTCCTGCTGGATCCACATGCCGACGATGTTTTTCAGGAAGCGCGTCGTGTGGCCGTAGCCGACTTCGTTGGTGTAATTGGCTTGGCGCACCGTTTCATTGATAAACGGCGTCGGCGATTCAATGCCGATGAGCGACCAGGTGCCGCAAGAGAGGAACGCCCAGCTCGTGGAAGCGTCCGCGGGAATGGCGGCGACGGCTGCGCCCGTGTCGTGCGAGCAGGAGGCGACGACTTCCGTTTCCGGAGAGAGCCCCGTTTCTTCGGCGATTGCGGGGACGAGCTTGCCCAAGGTTGTGCCGGACGGGACGATGTTCGGGAAGATCTTACGCGGGATGCCGAGCGCATCGGCGGTTTCGTAAGACCAGGTCTTGGTGCGCGGATTGTAAAGTTGCGTTGTACTGGCGAGAGAAATTTCCGCGGCCGGGACGCCGGAGAAGAGCCAGTTGAAGTAGTCGCCGATGTTGAGAAAGCCTTCTGCGGAGGCGAGGATTTCCGGGCGGGTGCGCGCGTCTTCAAACAATTGATAGAGCGTATTGATGCCGAGGAACATGATGCCGGATTCCGCAAAGAGTTTTTCGTCCGGAATAATCGCGCGTACGCGTTCAATAGAACCGTCGGTGCGGGCGTCGCGGTATTGATAAGGCGCGGTCAGCATCGGCTCGTTGCCTTTGAGCAACACGTAGTCAACGCCCCAGGAGTCCGTTGAAATACTTTTTACGGGGATGCCGCGGTCCGCGACTTTTTTCAGGCCGGCCTTCATTTCGTCAAAAAGACGAATGACGTCCCAACGCAGGGTTCCGTTGACGGGAACGGCTTTGTTATAAAAACGATGGATTTCTTCGAGGGTGATTTTCCCGTTTTCGAGAGTTCCGAGAATGACGCGACCGCTGTCGGCGCCGAGGTCCAGAGAGAGGTAGTTCATAGGCAAAATGTTTCCTGTTATTGAAACGCATTTGCGGAGAGTCGGCGAGCAATTATTGAACGAATGGAGGATTAAGAAACGCGAGCCTGGAGATTGGGGATTGCCGAGGTGTGGCGAAGTGCTGACTCGTGGTGCTTTGTTTGTAAGTTGTGAATAAAATGTAAATAAGTTTTTAGGGGAGATTCGGGGAAAAATGTTGACCGGTGGGGCGAAATGGAGGAAAGTGTTTGGCATAGGGAGGCAATCCCGAAGAAATTAATTTCATGCCCATCGAAAATACACAGTTCTTTGTCGGAGAATTCCGGCATAAGTTGGACGCGAAGAACCGCCTGACGATTCCGTCGGGTTGGCGCTTTTCGTCTGACGACGCGCGTTCCGTGTATTTGGCCATCCCGAACCCGAGCGGATGCATTACGGTTTATCCGCCGTCGATGGTGGAAAAACTGATGGAAGCGGCTTCTCAGCCGACCTTGAGCGCTCCCGAAAAGCAACGTGCTTTAATGATGCTCGGTCGTCTTAGCTGCCAGGTCAGTTGCGACAAGGCCGGACGCATTACTTTGGATGCGCGCCTGCTCGCACACGCGGGAATCAGCGGCGATGTCGTGCTTACGGGCGAATTTAAGAAATTTAATATTTGGAATCCGGAAAAACTCGCGGAAGAAGATGCAAAGATGGGATCGCCGGAAAACATCCTCGAGACGCTGGCTCAACTCGGACTCTAAAGCTTATTCACAAACTTATTCGCAGGATGTGAATATGTAATTAAACTTTATTTACACTCTCCACATTTTATTCACAAATTCACAGGCATGTCTGAGGAAAAACACATTCCCGTTCTCTTTGAAGAGACGCTGGCGGTATTAGCACCGGAGCGGGGCGGGAGCTTTCTCGACTGTACTTTCGGAGGCGGTGGGCATTCGCGTGCGATTCTCGAGCGAGGCGCGGCGGCCGGAGTGAGTTTGTCGGCGATGGACCGTGATCCGGCGGCACTTCCTCGTGCAGAAAAATTTGCGGAAAGTTTCGGCGACCGTTTTCATTTTTACGGATTTTGTTTTTCCCGTTTGGATGAAGTTAAGGAAGCTCCGTTTGACGGAATTTTGATGGATATCGGCGTTTCTTCCTTCCAGCTTGACGACGAGTCCCGCGGTTTTTCTTTCCGCAAGGAAGCGTTTGCCGATATGCGTATGGATACGCGCAGCGGTATTCCCGCCGCCGAGTTTTTGGAAACGGCTTCGCGTGAAGAGCTGGTTGAAGCGATTCGCGATTTCGGCGAAGAGCCCCGTTGGCGCAGCGTCGTCGATGCCATTATTGCGGCTCGCGGGACCGGAAAACTTTCAATGACGACGGAGCTCGCGGCGCTGATCGAATCGAAGATCGGCAAACGTCCCGGCGTTAAAATTCACCCGGCAACGCGCTCCTTCCAGGGGATTCGCATTGCGGTGAACAACGAACTCGGAGAACTCAAAAGTGCTTTGCCTAAAGCGTTCTCCGCGTTGAAGGTCGGCGGCGTGCTTGCCGTCATTTCCTTCCACTCGCTCGAAGATCGTATCGTAAAACGATTCTTCAACGAAGTCTGCGGTCGCCCGGTCGATCGCTTTGACAGTCGTCTCCAGGACGAGCGCATCTGTCGTGCGGAACTGATTACGCACAAAACCTTGCGCCCCTCTGAGAGTGAGATTGCGGCCAATCCGCGTTCCCGCTCTTCGCGTTTGCGAGCCCTAAAAAAAATTTAATTTATCTCTTTGTTTATGCAGCCCTTCGTTCAAAAGAATATTTTCTCGGTAGTCGTCGTTGCCGCGATGTTTGTCGTGGCGCTGATTTCTTCGCTTACGATTGTTGCAGTCCAGCGTGAACGCGACAGTCTCAATGCGGACGTGCGTCGTACGAACAGCCGAATTAAGGTTCTTGAAACGAAGGAACTCCCCGAAGCCCGCGTGCATCGGGATAGCATCTGCAATGCGACGACCGTGCGCGAAAAAGCGCAGCGCAGAGGATTTCAGGACGCAGACCGCGCGCACGTCATCCACGTGCGTTCGCTGAAGGTGCCTTACGGAAAAAGCCTGGCGGATCCGAATCCGCGGGCGGAAGCAATTGAATTGGCATCGAATAATTTCGGAATTTCCTCTTCTTCGGTACGGCAGTAGGCCTCGAATGCGCAACGTTATTGCATCGAACGGGCGTTTTAGGTTTGTCGTTTTCGGCATCGTTTTTTGTTTTCTGGCGGTTGTCGCCCGCTTGGCTTGGCTCCAGCTTATCGCCCCCGAAAAGTACATCAAGGAGGCCAAGGAAAAAACGCACTCGCGGAAACTCGAAATCGCGATGCGGGGAGATATTCGGGACTCGCGCGGCGAAAGTCTCGCCTACAATTTTAAATGCTGGGACATTGGCGTGGACCCGAGCGAACTGGCGGACGGCGATTGGGAGCTGATCCCGCAGGTCGCAAAGATTTTGGGATTGCCCGAAGAAACCGTGCGGAAAAAATACGAGGCCAAGGACACCCGCTGGGCGGTTTTGAAGAAGGAAGTTTCATCCGAGGTGCATCAGGCGATTATGGATTTGCAACCGACGCATGTGACTAAGAAAGGCCAGAAGATCGTCCGCTCGTCCGTCAAACCGGTTTACGGAATTGCAAAATTCGTGCGCCGTTATCCGAAAGGCGAGTTGGCGGCCCAGCTCATCGGTTACGTCAACAACGAAGGCGTTCCTGCGATGGGCGTTGAAAAGGTGATGGACAATTTTCTCCGCGGCGAAAACGGTTGGACGGAGATGACGCACGACCGGCGCGGACGCGAGCTTATTTACCGACGTTCCTGCGAAGTGCCGGCGCGCAACGGGAACACTGTAGAGCTGACGATTGACGCGCGCATCCAGGGAATCGCCGAAGCGGAGTGCCGCAAGTTCGGGGAAAAATATAATCCGAAATCGATTTGCGTTATCGCCAGTGAAGCCGGAAGCGGGCGTTTGCTGGCTTTGGCAAATTGGCCGACCTTCAATCTCAACGAATTTTACAATACGGAGAAGGCTCCGATGGAGCACCAGCGCAACCGTGCGGTGACGGATATTTATGAGCCCGGTTCCGTTTTTAAGACGTTTACCGTGGCGATGGCGCTTGAGGAAAATGTCATCACGCCGGAAAGCCGTTTCGACTGTACGGTGACCAAGGCCCCGTATTTCGGACAGATGCGCGGATTGCCCGGCGAAGACCACACGATGGGCAACAACCTCAGCGTGCGCGAAATCGTCAAGCAATCCTCCAATCGCGGATCGGCCCAAATAGGGATGCGCTTTGCGGAAAAAAACGGGGAAAAGGCGTTTTACAATTTTGTTTTGAAATTCGGCTTCGGCCAGCGCACGAATCTGATTTCGGTTATCGGAGAAAAAGGGGAAGCCACGGGTAAAGTGCGCGACCCTGCCAAGCCGCTTCCCGAAGGCTGGGATAAATACACGATTACGCGCATGCCGATCGGACACGGGATTACCGTCACGCCGCTTCAGACGCATAATGCGATGAGCGTTATCGCAAACGGCGGCGTCTTCTGGGAACCGCTGCTCGTCGGGCGCATTCTCCACGAAGACGGCGGAACGCTCGTCGAGTATTCGCCGCGTTCCCGCGGGAGAGTCGTCAGGACCGCCGTCGCCAAAAGCGTCGCGGAAATGCTGGCTGCCGTTTGCCGGGAGGGCACCGGCAAGCAGGCTCGGATTCCCGGTTATGAAGTGGCCGGAAAGACGGGGACGTCCCGAAAATATGTCAACGGAAGGCCGTCCAACAGACACCACGTCGGTTCGTTTTCCGGCTTTTTCCCCGCGAGCGATCCGAAGGTAATTATTACGGTGGTCGTGGACGAGCCCAAGGGCATTACCGGTTACGGCGGCAGCGTTGCGGCTCCTATTTTTAAAAAGGTCGCCATGGAGGCAATTCGCCAATTGGAAATCAAACCGATTCATCCCGCAGAGTCCGATGAAAAACATTAGTGAGCTTTTCGAAAAGGTTTCCGGAGCCCTTATCTTCGGAGACAAAACCCTTTGTCCCTCGGCTTTGATCACGGATAGCCGTCGTGTTGTCCCCGGCGCTTTGTTTTTCGCCTTTGACGGCCTGCGTACGCACGGTTCCGTTTACGCCGAAGACGCTTTGAAGCAGGGGGCGTGCGCGATTGTCGTACGGGAACGCTTGGCGCTTCCGGACTCGGTTACGCAGGTGGTCGTTCCCGACGTTGCTCAGGCCGCCGCTCAGGCCGCTTCCGTGTTTTACGACAATCCGCAGAGCCGACTCCGACTTGTCGGGATCACGGGCACGAACGGCAAGACCAGCGTGAGCTCGATTGTGCGCTTCCTGATGATGCGTCAATGCGGCGGAGATAAATCCTGGGGACTCATCGGTACCGTACGCTACGAATTGGGAGCGCGTAGCATGCCTTCCTACAAGACGACGCCCGAAGCCGTGGACGTTCAGGGTTTCCTTGCCGAGATGCGCGACAGCGACTGCGCGGGCTGCGTGATGGAAGTGAGTTCGCACGCCGTCTGCCAGAACCGGGTTTATGCGTTGCCGTTCGATGTCGTCGCATTTACGAATCTGACGCAGGATCACATGGATTATCACGGCGACATGGAGAGCTATTTTTCCGTGAAATCGCGCTTGTTCGACGGTTCTCAAGGGGCTTTCCCGCGGGCTGCGATTGTGAATGCCGACGATGTATACGGCCTGCGTCTGCGGGAGAAAATTGCTCCGCAGACCCGAGTGTTTACCTTCGGAACGGAAAACGAAAAACGCCTCGACGCTCCGGATTTTGAAGCCAAAAACATTGTGCTCGGCGCCTCCGGAAGCCGCTTCACGCTACACTATCCCGGCGGCAGTATGGAGGCGGAAACGACGTTGCCCGGGAATTATAACGTGAGCAATGTTCTGTGCGCGCTTGCCATCGTGGCCGCTCTAAACGGCGATCTCACGCAGGCCGTTGCCGACTTGAAAGCTTTTGGCGGAGTTGCCGGACGTATGGAACGCGTCGGCGGAAATCCGTTCCCGTTTGAGGTTTTTGTCGATTACGCGCATACCGACGATGCTTTGGAAAATGCGCTCGGAATGCTCAAACGCATTACTGCCGGCAGCTTGCTTGCCGTGTTCGGTTGCGGCGGAAATCGTGACCGCGGAAAGCGCCCGAAGATGGTGCAAGCCGTTCAACGTTTCGCCGATTTCGCTTGGGCCACTTCCGACAACCCGAGAAAAGAACCGCTCGAACAGATTTTCGACGATATGCGTGGCGGAATCGTTGATGCCGGAAAAATTCTCTTCGAACCCGATCGCCGTCGGGCAATCGGACTCGCCCTCGAAGCCGCTCAGGCGGGAGATGTCGTACTCATCGCCGGCAAAGGCCATGAAACGTACCAGGAGTTTGCCGATGTCACGCTTCCCTTTGACGACAAGGCCGTTGCCGGCGAATTGCTCTCTCTACTGGCCTGTCGCCGCTCCGTTTAGGCTTCCGATTTAAAGCTCTTCGACGGAATAGGTTTGGGAATAAAAACAGCAAGCGGCGCGGGAGGCTCTGTATGTGTCTCTGTGAGAGGATCTTTTAGAATTTTTCACGGAGATGGAGGTGCAAAGATACGGGCGGTTTCCGTTCCCTTGAGAGGAAAAAACGTGCCTTTTAGGCGGGAACGTGTTAGGTTTAAGAAAACAATTTTTACAGACATGAAAAACGATATTTGTTCTCAGAGCATTTGTGAGCTTGCGAAAGCGACCGGATTGAAGGCGGAAACGCTCGAAAAGGCGGATAAGATCGTCGCCAAGTACCCGCAAAAGCGCAGCGCGACGCTTCCGTTGCTCCACATCGCACAGGAAGAACTCGGCTATGTCACCGACGCCGCGATGAAGTGGATCGCCGCGAAGCTCGAAATCGAGCCGATCAATGTTTACGAAGTCGTCACTTTCTACCCGATGTTCCGTCTCAATCCCATCGGTAAGCGCCACGTGAAGATTTGCCGTACGGTTTCCTGTGCGCTTCGCGGAAGCTACAAGACGATGGAAGCTTTCGAAAAGGAATTTGACTGCAAGCGCGGAGAAACGTCCGCCGACGGCAATGTTACGCTCGAATTCGTCGAATGCCTCGCCTGTTGCGGTACGGGACCGATTGTTCAGGTTGACCACCTGCTCTACGAAAAGGTGACGCCGGAAGCCGTTCCCGAGCTCGCGAAGAAGATTCGTGCCAGCCTTTCCGATCCGGACTACGGGAAAAAGGCTCCGTCGCTCTCCGAGCGTACCGAATGGCTCGGCTAATCGGGTTGCGAAATTGATTTTCCGACAAAAAAAGCGGGAACGTCCGTTAAGACGTTCCCGCTTTTTTGTCCTTAATTTTTAGGCGAAGAAGCTATCTTCGAGCGCGAGACAAATCGCGTGATAAATCGGCAAATGGAGTTCCTGGATTTGGAAAGTCTCTGAATCCGGAACGCAGATGCAAATCGAAGCGAGTGTTTTCAGCTTTCCGCCGGTTTTCCCTGAAAGCCCGATGGTGGTCAGGCCCTTAGCCTTAGCGACTTCCATGGCGTGGCAAACGTTTTTAGAGTTTCCGGAAGTGGAAATTCCGAAGAGTGCGTCGTTCGCGTTGCCGAGACCCCAAACCAACTGCGCGTAGCCGTAGTAAGGATCGCAATCGTTAAGCCACGCGGTGTTGATGGCACCGAGTGAGTGCAGGGAAATTGCGGGTAGGGCATCCTGAAGCTTGGAGGCGAGTTCTTCGCCGAGGCGCTCCCGCGCGTCCGCCTTGAGCGGGCGCTTGGAGCAGAAGCCTTTCAGGAGTTCGCCGGCAATATGATCGGCATCGGCCGCACTGCCGCCATTGCCGCAAAGGAGGAGCTTTCCGCCGGAACGATAGGTTTCGGCGAGCGCGTCCACTGCCTTTTGGATGTCGTCCCCGCAGGGAGCGAGGACCGGATAGCGGGCGAGAAGCTTTTCGATTTGCGGGTGCATGGCGTTTGTACGGTTGAACGATTAATTGTAGGCGGCGTTGATTTTTTCGGAGACGTCCTTGTAGGAAGCGTCCGCCATGTAAATGGCTTTGTACTCGGCGATGGCCTTGTCCTGCTTGCCGGCCTTTTCGTAGGCTTGTGCCAATTCGTAAACGATGTCCTTCTTGATATCGGACATGACTTTGATTTCGTCTTTGGCGACGGAAAGCTGGTCGGCTGCGAGGTCGAACTTGCCGCTGGCGATGAAGGCGCGGCCGAGGTTGAGCATCGCGGCGTGGCGGTTTTTCGGAGCGCGTTGGGCGAGCTGAAGTTCGCGGATAGCGCCTTCGATGTTGCCGGATTCGAGCAATTTGAGACCGAATTCGTAGCGGTAGTTGTAATCGTTCGGGTATTTTTCGACGAGCGTCTGGATGGCCTGAAGCGTGTATTCTTCGAAGGACTTGCGGAGTTCCGCGAGGTAGGCTTTGTATTCTTCGTTGGACGGATCTTCGGCGATGACGGCTTCGGCTTCCTTGATGCGGCGTTCGTAGTTTTCGCGCGTGAGTTCGTGTTCCTGCTTTTCGAGCGTGGCGTCGACCTTGCCGTTGGTCGTTTCGCGGGCGCGCTGGATCGTGAGGACGGCGTTGTCCAAATCTCCCATGATCTTGTAGTTGCGGGCAAGGTTGCGGTAGAGCTGGAGGTCTTCCGGATTCTTTTCGATTTCCGCAAGAATCTTCGGGACTTCTTCCGCTGCGGACTCGGCGTCGGAAACAACGCGGCTCTTCTTTTCGAGTTCGAGCGCTTTTTCCGTGTTGGCGAGTTTGGAGCGGTAGTCCTTGCTTTCGTCCCACTGGCCGTTGTCCATCGTTTGGGCGACGGAGACCTGACGTGCGAGTTCCTGAAGGTCGCCGTTGTTCGGGTACTTCTTGAGGGCGCTGTCAACGGACTTGAGGGCGCCGGCGACATCCTTGTCCTTTAGGAAGGCGGAAACGAGCAGGGTGTAGTTTTCCGTTTTCGGTTCGACGGCGACGATGTCTTCGTACGCGAGTGCTACGACGTCCCAAAGGCCGGCGGCTTCAGCGGCGAATGCGAGTTGCTTGTTCGCGTTGATGTCGTAGGGATTGGAGGAAAGCTTTTTTTCGGCTTCGAGCATCGACTTCATCGGGTCTTTGGCGCAGGCGGCTTTGCTCGGAGCGCTCAGAGCGCCGAGGAGTTTGCTCAATCCGCTGACGGGAGCGGGGCGCTTTCCGGTGGCGACCTTCTGAGCGCGACGCAGGATGCGGCGAACTTCCGTGCATTCGGGATGGCGACGCAGAACGGCGGAGCAGGTTTCGACGGCGACTTGCGCGTTGCCGGTCTTGATGGCCTTTTCGGCGGCGTCCACCTGAGCCTGTTCGCGTTTGTCGATGCTGGAGAGAAGAACTTTCGGCATTTTCTTTGATAAAATAAGGGGTTTAATGAAAAAGAGTGTTAAGGTTTAGTATGATTGCCCTTGCGGGAAGGTCAAGCGCGGAGGGGAAGAGAGCTTAAAGATTAGAGCTTAAAGGTTAAAGAAAGCTCTTCGGGAATCTCGCTTCCCCTCCGTTCGTCAGACTTTAATTTGCCCGGTAGGCTTTCCAGTCGGCGCTGTTGTTTCTGGAGGCGAAAGCCGCGTAAACGGCGTTTTCCCAATCGCCCATTTCGGCGTAAATGCGGGAAATTGCCTGCCAGTAATCGGCGACGTGAGGCGTGCCGCTTCCGATGATGTTGCGGTAAGCGGAAATGATGACGGGCAGGTTAGCGGCGCGGAGCTGGAGATCCGCGTTTACGATGTTGAGCTGCATCGTCGCGATGTAGTCGACATTCGGATAGCTGCTCATGACGGATTCGCAAACCTTGCCGGCTTCCGTGAAATCTTTGCGCGCGCAAGCAAGTTTCGTGAGGGCTTCCGAGGCGCGCATGTAGAGCGCCGGAGTGTCTTTCAGCTCTTCGCGGAATTCCTTGAGGCGCTTTTCCGTTTCAGCCTTATTGCCTTTGGATTGGGTGATTTCCCGCAGGCGACGTAGCTTGCTACGGTAGACCGCTTTTTCGGCTTCCTGTTTCTTGACGGCGGCTTCGTGGTTGTAATCCGGACGGCTTGCGTCTTCGACAATCCAAGTCGGCAGATCTTGGGCGCTTCCCTGCCAGAGGGGGGCTCCGTCGCGCAGAATCAGCGTCGCCGGAAGCTGCGGCATATCGGACATTTTACCGAATTTGCGGAGAAATTCGGAGCGCGACAGGATCGCAACCGGGAATTCGCTTGCATAGCGCGGATCGGACAAAGCTTTTCGGACGCGTTCGGCGTTGTCTGCAACGGCGATGACGACGACCGGGATGCTCAATTCGTGACCGCGGATTTTTTCATCGAGCCATTCGGCGGGGCGGTGCGAGATTGCGGTTCGGGGGCCGGGCGGCGGCGGAGCCCAGAAATTGACGGCAATAATCCCGTCGGCGGGCAGGCTTTCCGGGGCCTTACCGCGAACCCAGTTGAGCGTTTTCAAAAAGCCCAGCATCTCGGCGCTTGCGGCGCTCGTGGAAGCCTTAAATTGCGGAGCTTGCGTTTCGCGTTGCGGAAGCGTCTTCGCCGGGAAAGCTTCTGCCGTGAAATCGCGGGGAAGCGCGGCCGTTCCCTTGTCGAGTGCCGCATAGACCTTTTGTGCATCGGCGGCTTCCGGAAGCGATTGAAGGCGGGACTCGAGCTCCTTGAGCCAAATGTATTCCGAGCTGGCTTGCCAGGCTTCGCAGAGCGTGCGTTCGCGAGCTTCGCTGTCTTCGCCGAGTTCATAAACGCGGGCGAGCTGGCGCAGGGTTTGGCGGCGGAGCTTTTCGGCGGTCTTATTGTCGCGCGTAACCGAAAGAATCTGCTTCAGGCATTCTTCCGCGAGTTCGAGATCCTGTTCCTCTTCCGGAATTTCGTTGCTTTCCAAAATGAAACGGACGACGGCGCTCAGGTTGGCCGGATCCTGCGGGAAGGCTTCGGCTTTACGGCGCAGGCAGATATTCAGCTCCTGAAACTCTTCCCGGGCGAGCGCGGCGTAACAGGGCAGGTCCAAGGCTTCCTGCTTGAGGGCGGCGGGGACTGTCTTGTCTTCAAGGAAGCGTCCCAGTTCCCGTTCGGCATCTTCGGTGTCCGAGGAGGAATAAAGTGAAGCGATGTTTCCGAGACGCTTGCGCAGGGTGTCGGTGTCGGGTTTCTTCGGAGCCTCTTCCTGCTTTTCTTCGCCGAAGTTCGGCTGGGTCATGGCTTCGATGAGCTCGGTGCTCAGGCGCATCGGGTGGCCGGCCCAAATGACCTTTCCGTTTTTAACGGCGAGGGCGTGCGGGATGCCGACAATCTTGCGAGGGCGTGCCCAAAGTTCTTCCGTGTTCTTTTGGCTGTCCACGGCGACGGTGTAGCTCGGCGGGACGCGCAGTTTTGCGAGGAACGGCTTGAGCATTGCGGGTGAAACGCGGTCTCTGACGTTCACGCCGACGATTTGGGCGTTGATTTTCTTGGCCGTAATTTCCCGGTGGGTTTGGTCCAAGTGCGGAATGGCTGCGAGGCAGGGGCCGCACCAGGTGGCCCAAAATTCGAAGACGTAAACTTTATCTTTCTCCCAGTGCGTTACGGGCGTGCCCTGAAGCCAGGTAGCGGGCAGGCCGCTTTCGGGAAGGACGGCAATCGGCTCGTTGGAGGCTTGATTTTGTGCCTGAGGAGCGGATTCGTTGGCGGAAAGTGCGGGGACGGCTCCGATGAAGGGGAGTAATGCCCAGACGAGGAATGATTTAGAAAACATACTTGGTTAGTCTAAGAGTTTATGTGTTAACGAAAACGAAAATTCCCCTCCCGTGTGGCGGGAAGGGATTTTCCGTAAGCGGAAAGGTCCGGTTTATTCTCCGGCGGGCACTTCGCGGTCCGGAGCCTTGTCCGAGAAATCGACCAGTTCGACGTCGAAGACGAGCGTCGAGCCCGGGGGCAGCTGACCGGGTTGGTCGCCGTAGCCCTGTTCGGACGGGATGACGAGCGTTGCCTTGGCACCCTTACCGAGAAGCTGGAAGGCTTCAACCCAGCCCGGAATCGTGCCCTCGAGCGGGAAGGGGAACACTGCCGGCGCGCTGTCGGCCGTGAACGGCTTCGGTTCGCCGTTTTCCGGGTCGCGGAGCGAGCTGTCGAAAATCGTGCCGTCGATGAACTTGCCGGTGTAGCGGACCGTGAGGAAGCTTTGCGGTGTCGGCTTTTGGGTTTCGTCGCCGGCGTTTTCAAGCTTCATGAGCACGCCCGAGGGGAGTTGCTTGAAGGCTTTGTCGGCCTTGCATTTTTCAATGTAGGCGGCGCCGTCGGCCTTGTTCTTGGCGATTTCCTTTTGCATTTCGGCCAGCGAAGCGGCCTGGGCCTTTGCCTGGATTTTGCCCATGAGCGTTTGCATGAAGCTCATGAATTCGGCCTGGTTGTCACGGACGTCGTTTTCCATGTCCTTGAATTTTCCTTCGAGGCCGAGTTTGAAGCCTTCAAGCAGGGCTGCGGTTTCTTCCGGCGTGAATTCGGCGAACTCAAGACCGTTTTGCGAGGCGAAATAGCAACCGGCGATTTTCAGAAAGAGGGCTTTTTTCTCTGCGGAAACTTCAGGAGCCTTTTCTGCCGGCGCAGCCGACAGGGTTGCGGGAGCGGCGGGTTCGGCAGCACTGAGGAAGGGAGCAACGGCAAGCATGCCGACGAGGGGGAGGATTTTCTTAATCATAACGTTTTGTGAAATAAAAAGTGAAAGGTGAAAGTTTTTCCGTTTTTTAAAAGGCTGTCCACGCTTTATTTTTTGCGGGTGTCCGCGGGACCGTTGAGAGTGCGGCAAATTTCGCAGTCGTGTCCGCCGCAGCCGCGTGCGGTGCAGTGTTCGCGTCCGTAAAAAATAATTTGCAGATGCAGCTTATTCCAACGCTCGCGCGGGAACAGCGACTTGAGGTCCTTTTCGGTTTGGACGACGTTTTTCCCGTCGGAAATTTTCCAGCGGGCGGCAAGGCGGTGGATATGTGTGTCCACCGGAAATGCGGGGACACCGAAGGCCTGCGACATTACGACCGAGGCCGTTTTGTGGCCCACGCCGTCGAGCGATTCCAGCGCTTCGAAAGTCGCGGGGACGCGCCCGGCAAAGCGTTCGACGAGGGTCCGGGAAAGATTTTTCAGCGCGGCGGATTTTCTCGGCGCCAGCCCGCAGGGGCGAATGAGTTCTTCGATCTTTTCCCGGGGGAGCGCCGCCATTTTCTCCGGCGTGTCCGCAAGGTCAAAAAGCGCGGGAGTGACTTCGTTGACACGTTTGTCCGTGCATTGGGCCGAGAGGACGACGGCGACGAGCAGGGTGAAGGCGTCTTTGTGCTTCAGCGGAATCGGCGTCTCCGGGTAGAGGCGTTCCAAAGTGGCTTCGATGAAGCGGGCTCGTTCGGTCTTATTCATGCGGGCTAATTTTTATAGCGAAGAAAGCGGAGCATTTTGTTTTTTTATTGGGGGCGGGCAACCCATTTTGCTCGCGGGAACGCCGAAATTCATAATCATAACTAAGCATGGAAAATCAATTTCTGGGGAACAATTGTACCGGACCGCTCGCGCTTTTTCTCGATCGCGACGGAACGCTTATTTTCGACAAGGACTACCTGCACGAACCGGAAAAGGTGGAGCTCATTCCCGGTGTGCGCGAGGCCGTTCACTGTGCGTTAAATGCAGGCTGTAAATTGTTTCTGCTGACGAATCAGAGCGGGATCGGACGCGGGTATTTTACCATGGACGATTACGAAAAATGCCACGCGCGTTTCCTTGAGCTGCTCGGCGTTCCCGCGTCGGCATTTACCGCCTGCGGCGTGGCGCCCGAGGCTCCGGATCAGGATTCCAAGTACCGTAAGCCGAAGCCGGACTTCATCCTCGAACAACTGGCTGCGTTTCCGCAGTTGGAAGCCTCGCGCTGCTGGATGGTCGGCGACCGTAAGTCTGACTGGCAATGCGGCCTGAACGCGGGAATTCGTTCCGCCGCCGTAGCGACGGGCAAACCGATTGACGCGACGATTGAGGCTTGGCTTTCGGAAAACGGGGTGCCGCTTTACGCCGATTTTCCGGCTTTCGTGAAATCGGTTTTCCCGCAGAAAGCCTGAATTTAAGCCCTTTCCGGAAAATAAAAATTTTCGCGGTGGACAAAGGCGGTTCGCTTGCGAAATGATTAAGCGAAAATGATGCAGTTTTCTTCTAAGATTTTTCTTTTTTGTGCCGGAATTTTGGCGGCTTCCGCGTTCACTTTGCCGGCTTATGCGACGGGCGACGTGGCCGTTGATGCGGGCATTCAGGCGATTATCCGCCAGGGCGTGCTTCCCGTGCGCATCGAATCGTCCGACTCCGAAGTCGGCGCGTTGGTTCGCCATGCTCTGAGTTTTCACGGTGCGTTTGACACAAAGGCATCTCCGCGCACGGCGGCCGTGATTCGCGTGAGCGCTGACGGCGGCTCGCTCAGCGCAACGGCCTCCGGCCTGAGCAAGGCGTTTTCCGGAACCCTCACGGTGTCGGGAACGGATAATGACGCAGTCGCGGCACTTTGCGACAAAATCGTTGTTGCCGTCGGGAAGAAATACGATTGGAAGCTCAAACCGATTTTTGCGAAGACGAAGCTCGCGTTTTCCAGCTCGCAAACGGGAGCCCGCGAAATTTATTTCTCGGACCTGCTGTTCCGCCGTATCCGCCGTGCGACCAACCACAAGCGCATTGCAATCATGCCGCACTGGGACCCTTCCGGAACGCGCCTGCTTTATACGACCTACCATGCCAGCGGCGCTGCGGACGTTTATTCCGTCAATATTTCCACGGGCGCGTTTTCCAAGTTCGCCGCTTATCCGAACACGAACAACGGCGGGGCTTTTTCGCCGGACGGTTCGAAGGTGGCGCTAGCGCTTTCCGCACGCGGCGTTATGAATATTTACGTGAAGCCGGCGAAGGGCGGAAATGCCGTTTCGCTTTGCCGCGACGAAGAGGTGCAGACGACACCCGTTTTTTCTCCGGACGGAAAAACGATTCTTTTTACGAGCGGACCGAACGGACGCCCGAGCCTTTACACGGTTCCCGTTTCGGGCGGTAAGAAAACGCGTTTGGTAACGCGCGGATTTTCCTATGCGACGGACCCCGCCTGGAGCCGCGTTGCACCGTCGAAAATTGCTTTTTCTTATGTGCGTAGCGGAAGAGGCGGTGTCGGAATTTACGATTTAAACACGCGGGAAGTCCGCGACTTGGGCGCGCTGATTCCGGGCGGACGCAAGTTCTCGAATCCGACCTGGTGCGCGGACGGGCGCCACGTCGTTGCCGTTGAGGAGGTCGGAAAAAGCTCCTTCCTCGTGATCATGGATACGGACGGCGGCGAGCGGGCGAAGGTGACGCGTATTTCGCCGGCATCGCTCAAGAATTGCTACGATCCGGACGCTCTCGTTAAGGACTAATTTTTTTCGCCATGATGCCTTCGACAAAGTCGCGCACGCCGCTTATCATTTTTTGTAGCTTGCTTGTCATTTTGGCAATCGAGGCAATTTTTTGCTACGGAAAGATTGCCGAGGCGCGGGAAGAGCGCGCGGCTATGGAGCAAATGGCTCTTGATCGGGCTAAGGAATTGAAAAAACTCGAAGACGAAGCGGAGTATTTGAAGCGCTACATCAACCAGATGCTGAAGAATCCGGAATTTGCGGAAATGGAAATGCGCCGCCGCTTGGGCTACGCTCAAGAGGGCGAACTGAGCATTCGCGAGGAAGATCCGGAAAGTTCCCGTAATCCCCTGCGCTAAGGCGTTGCTATGGCTGACGCATTTTTCCTGCTGAAGATTCGCGCGGTTCCGAACGCCAAAAAAACTCAGGTTGTCGGATACTTGGGCGATGCCGTAAAAATCAAAGTACAAGCCGTCCCCGAAGGAGGAAGGGCCAACAAGGAATTGGAAGAGTTCCTCGCGGAAAAACTTTCGTTGCCGCGGAAAAACGTCTGCGTCAGCGTCGGAGAGACGGCTCGCGACAAGCTCATCCGCATTGAAGGACTTTCCCGCGAAGCCGCGCTGACGATGCTCGGCCTTTAGTTTCGGAAGAGTGTCCGGGTATGTTGTCGGAGCACAAAAAAACTCCGCCTGTGCCGTCTCGCGCCAAATCTCTTGCACCATGTTTGGCAAGGTGGGCTTCAAGTGCGGCAAAATTTGCTTCCGCCGAAGCGGCGTGCGCCTTTCTGCCGCAGAGCGAATCCCGTAATAGACTCATAGGAAAAGAGGACTTTTGACGGAGGCTCGAACACTGCAGAGCATCGCAAATCATGCGTGCTCGCTCGCAGGTTTCAATCCCAAAATGTGTTTTGCCCCTAAGGGATTTTAGCTTGGACGCTTGCTGAGGCTTCCGTTTACCAGTCCTTTTCGACTTCCCGGACTCGGGAGTTGCGGATTTGCTGAATGGCTTTGCGGCGCTCGGCTTCTTCCTGAGCCATGTCGCGAAGAACGGCTTCCGTGGCGGCGCGGTCGAGTTCCCGCTCTTCTTCGGCGGCTTTTGCTGCGGCGGCGGATTGTTCTTCCGGTTCTTGAGAAAGATCGTCTTGCCCTTGATCGCCGTTGGACTCGCCGTCCTTGTTTTCGTCACGGGAATCCTCGCCTTCGGAAGCTTGGGAGTCCGATTGCTTCTGATCGGAAGCGTCCTGTTTTTCCGAATCCGATTGCCCGTTTTTCTGCATTTCGGACTGAAGGATTTCCGCCGCTTTTTTGAGGTGCTCTTCCGCCTTTTCTCCGTCGCCGCCGGCTTGCGCTTCTTGGGCTTTTTGAAGTTCGCGGGAGGCTTCCTGCGCGGCATTTTTCAAAGACTCGTTATTCAGCTTTTCGGCGGACTGACGCATTTGATCCGCCGCTTGGCGGGCCTGTTCCTGTGCTTGGGTTGCGGCGTTTTGCTGCTGTTGGTTTTGCTCTTGTCCGGCGTTCTTTTCGTTGTTGGCCTGTTGCTGCTGTTGCGCGGCTTCCTGCGCTTTTTGAGCCGCTTCCTGCTGTTGCTTTTTGAGCTCTTGAATCTGCTTTTTAAGCTCTTCGAGTTGCTTCATTTCGTTGAGCAGGATTTGGAGGTTACGCGTTGTTCCGGCCGTCTCCGCCGCGTCGTTGGCGCGGAGAAAATCGCGGTAAAAGGTGCGTGCCTGCTCAAATTTCTTTTCGGCAACGCCGGCGGTTTTCAAGGCCTCGTCCAAATTCGTCTGCGCGGCTTGGCCGGTTTCCCGCGTGCCGTTGCGTCCTTCGGCGTGGAATCCAGCGCCGAGATTTTGCGTCGTTGCCGAGCGCAGTTCCGGAGAAACCTGAGGCCGTGCGAGGGCGCTTTGATAAAGTTCGCGGGAGCGGGCGATATCGCCTTGTTCCTGGGCTTGGAGCGCGCGATTGTAGAGGGCTTCGGCGGATTCTTCCGGAGCGTTTTCGTTTTCCTCCGTTGCTTCCGCTGCCTCCGTTTGGGCCGGGAGATGACCGGTGATCCCGATTAGGAGGAGTGTTCCGATCAGCAATTTCGGAGCGCGGAGCAGAAGGCGAAAGGCTGATGCGCGCAATCCGCGGGTGCGGGAAAGCGATTCGCCGAGCAGGAGATAAAGGGAAAAGAAAAGGAGCGCGGGGATGAGGACCCATTCGCGGCGTTCAATCGGAACCGCGTGGACATTTTCCTTTTGTGCGCCGGGCGTCAATTTTTTAATCCAGGCGGCGGCAAGCGCATCGCCCATCTCCGTTGTCGTCGAGCGAATGTAAACACCGCCGGTTTTAGCCGCGAGTGCGGCAAGCGGCGTTTCTTCGAGGCGCGTGTTGACGGTGTTGCCGTCGCGGTCTTTAAGGTAGGCGACGCGCCCGTTTTCTTGAGGGACGGGAATGGGGGCGGCAATTGCGGGATCGCCGACGCCGATGACGACGACCGGCAGTTTGGCGGCACGGAGTTTTTCGGCTTCCCGGGCAAGCGAGCCGGTGAGTTCTCCGCCGTCGGAGATGAGGACGATGGCGCAGTGGCCGGGATTCTCTGCTGCATCAAAGGCGCTTGCGGCGGTCTTCAGTGCGGCTTCGAGGTTTGTTCCGCCGACGGGGACGGTGCCGATTTTCTGGTCGTTTAAAATGTAGCGGAAACTGACGCGGTCGAAAGTGAGCGGGCAAACGTCGAGAGCTTTCCCTGCAAAGGAAACGAGGCCGAAGCGGTCACCGGGCAGGCGCGCGGAAAGCTCGTCGGCAAAGCGTTTGGCGTGTTCGAGGCGATTCGGTTTAACGTCTTCGCAGAGCATGGATTTGGAGAGGTCGAGCGCAACAACGACATCTCTTCCGGCACCGGTAAACGGAACGATTTTTTCGCCCCAGCTCGGGCGCGCCCAGGCCGCGGTCAGCAAAATTGCCGTGGCGATCAGGAGAAAGAAGCGCAACAGGCGTTTATTCGGCGAGGTGTTGATGCCGACGGGGAGCTTGCCTTTCTCGGAAAAATGGGCCTTGCCGAGTAATTGATGCAGTGCGCGTTGTCGGCACACGCTCGCCCAAATCGCCGCGATAGTCAGGGCGGGAATAATCCAGAGCAAGTGCCAAAGGCGGTCGGGATGGATGAAAAATTCCATGATGAGCAAAATTCAAAATTTACGGGAAACGCAGGAAAACGCTTCGGGAAAGGAGGAAACCGATGAGCAGGGCGGCGAGGGCGTAGCCGGCGAAGTCGTCGGCCTTTTCGTCATAAAGCGCAATTCGCGGGAGCTCTTCGGGCGTTTTTTCGAGTTTGTCGATTGCGTCGAGGGCGGCGCGCATGGCTTCGCGGTCGTCGGCGGCATAATAATTTCCGCCCGTTGTTTCGGCGATTTTCTTCAGTAGCGCTTCGTCGAAGGCGTTCGGGTAGGCCATCAGCTGTTTGCCGAAAAAGCCGCGTTGTTCGATGTAGGAACGGCGGCTACCGATGCCGACGGTGTGGACGGTGAGTTTGTAATCGTTGGCGATTTTGGCGGCCTGCTCGGGAGTCACTTTGTTTTGGACCGTGTTGGAGCCGTCCGTGAAAAGGACCATGACCTTGCGTTCGGCATCGGAATCTTTCGTGCGGTCGACGACGGAAATAATCGGCGCGGCGAGTCCGGTTCCTTCGCCGATTGTGTGCAATTCGAGGGCGTCGATTTGCTTGAGTAGCCAGGCGTGGTCGAGCGTCGGCGGGCAAAGGGCGTAAGGGAGGTCGGCAAAGGCAATCAGGCCGATGCGGTCGTTGGGACGGGCTTTGATAAATTGCTTAATTTCCTCCTTGCAGGTGTCGAGGCGTCGGAGCGTTTCACCGGCTTCGTGGGCGCGGCGGATTTCGCTGTCCGTCCGCAGATTTTTTGCGGGATCGTAGGCAGACATCGAATCGGAAAGGTCGATGGCAATCATGATGTCGATGCCTTCGCTTTTCTGTCGGATTTCTCCTGCGTCAAAGCGCGGGCCGGCGAGGGCGATAATCATGAGGCAGCCCGCGACGGCGTAAAAGGCTGCAGGGATGATGCGGGCGGGAGAAAGGCGTTTGAGCTTGCCGGCGGGGATTTGCGCGAGCGACGGAATTTGCAGGGCGGGTTCGCGTTTGGCGAGCTGGCGCCAAATGAGTAATGCGAGCGGAATCAGAAGGACGAGGGCCCAAGGAAACTGGAGATGAAAATGGTCCATGGAGGAAGGGATTAGGCTTTTTCGACGGGCTGTTCCGGTGCGGGAACGGTTTCTCGGACGAGGGATTCGGCGCGCTCAAGGGCTGAATGAGCCTGTTCCGCGCTGGCGGAGACTCCGGCAAATTTAATCAGGTCTGCCGCGCTTAAAAATTCACGGAGAAACTGACGGTGCTTGGATGCAAGCGGGCTGTTGCCGCGTTCCATCGAGGCGAAAAATTCCTGAGAAGTCATTGCGTCGGCACTCAGTGCGAAGCGGCGGGAAAGGTAACGGCGGACAATATCGGAAAGGCGTGTGACGACGGCGATGGCTCCGAGACGGCCGGAGCTGATTTCGCCGCGCAGGGCGTCGAGTTCGTTTTGGGCGAGCACCCAAACCGGGATTTCCGGCGCGGGCGTTTTTCTCCGGCGTTGGAGAAGCATCAGGACGGCGAGGGCGATTAGCGGGAGGATGACGGCGGCGAGCCAGATAAATGAATGCGATTCCCGGGTGTCGGCGGCGCTGAGAGTCCCGGCAAGGCGGAGTTGTTCGTCGGGTGCGGTTTCCGGCAGGGCGGCGAAGATGATCGGAAGTTCGAGGGTCTGCGTCCGGGGATTGCCGTTTACGCTTGAGATGAGTTCGATTTTTCCGCCGCTGAATGTTCCCGCGTTGAAGGCGAGTAGCGAGAGGCGGATATCTCCTCGGCGGTGTGTCCAGTCGAACGTGAAATGTTGTACGGCATTTTCGCGGACTTCAAGACCTTCCGGCAGTGAGATTTCCAAGCGGAACGGCGTTTGAAAGGAGAGGGCTGTTTCCGTGATGATGCGCAGGTCGAAGGGCGAGCCGACGGGAACGCCTTGGGCGGAGTCCGTGGCGGCCTCGGGGAGCTCGGGTGCAGATACGGTGAAAGTCTCCGCAATGATTTCACGGCGGGCAAAAAATCCGAGGATTGCGCCCGCGATAATTCCGGCTGACAACAAAAGGGCGAGCGCGATTACGAAAATTTTCAAAAATCGTTTTTTCATTCAAAAAAGTACCTGCACAGAGTTTTAAAGAAAAAGCGGCGGGAGTGCAGTGTTTTATTCATTTATTTTTAGGCGCGAAAAAACAAATAGCCGCCGACGGGAGTTCCGTCGGCGGCTATCGGTTCGGCCGGATTTACTTTTCGGCGGCGATGGCGGCGCAAGCCTTGATATCGAGCTTGCCGGTGCCGAGAACCGGAATTTTTTCGATGACCTTCATTTCGCGCGGAAGCCAGAGGTTGGCGAGGCCGGCGGCGGAAAGTTTTTTGCAGAGATCCGCAAGATTCAGATCGGCAATCGTCGTCAGCAGAACAATCTGTTCGCCCTTTGCGGGGTCGGGGCGAGCCGTGATGGCGATTTGGAGCTGCTCGATATCGAGTTCGAGCACGCGGGAAATCGTTTCTTCGATGGTGCCGTGCGGGACCATTTCACCGCCGATCTTGGAGAAGCGGGAGAGGCGTCCGCGGATTGTGATGAATCCGCTTTCGTCGAGCGAGACGATGTCGCCGCTCTTGTACCAGCCTTCGTCGTCGGTTGCGGGAACAGGCACGCCGTCGTCGTTGAGGTAGCCCGGGAAGATGTTCGGGCCCTTCAGGTAGAGCATGCCGGGTTCGTTGAAGGAGCAGAGCTTGTCGTTGTCCACGTCGAGCACCTTGGCGGTCATGCCCGGGAAGAGGATCCCGACGGCGCCGAGTTTGGTGCCTTCGTGTACTTCTCCCGGTTCGCCGTTTTTCACGGAGACGTCCGGTTTGTTGACGGAGACGACGGGCGAAGCTTCCGTCATGCCGTAGCCGTCGAGGTAGTGCGAGTTCGGGAACTTCGTTTCCCAAGCTTTTGCAAATCCGTCCGGCGATTTTTCGGCACCGGCAACGACGAGGTAGAGCGATTTCATCTGCTCCGGCGTCGCCTTTTTCAGGTACGAACGCAGGAAGGTCGGCGTGCTGATCATCGCGGTAATGCCTTCGTTTTCGATTGCCATGAGGTTCTTCTGGTAATCGAGCGGCGAGGGCGTGGTGACGGCGACGATGTCCTGCGTTCCGGAGAACCAGAGGAGGACGGTGAAGCCGAAGCAGTGGAAGATCGGAAGGTTGCAGAGCAGGCGCGTCTTCGGCGGGAGGATGTCGTAGTCCTCAATCTGCGTTACGTTCGCGATGATATTGCGGTGCGAAATGACGGCCGCCTTCGGCATGCCGGAACTGCCGCTGGTGAAGAGCAGGGCCGCTTCACGGTTGCCGCCCTTGGTCGGAATACGCCACAGGCGCTTGGTGATGAAGCTCGGGAGGAGGATGAGCTGGAGAAACGCGAGAATGATTTCCGAGCGGTTGATGTTTTTCATCCACGTCAGAATATCAATCTGGGACTTGGTCCACGGAAATTCGGGGAGACGGTCCTCAATCTGTTTTTTCATCGGCGCGACGGTAATCATCGTGCGGATGTCCGCCTTTTTAAGGCAGGCTTCGACCTGAGCGCGTCCGAGGGTGAAGTTGAGGTTTACCGGAATTTTGCCGGCGAAAGAAACGGCGTAGTTGGCGAGGACACCCGGCGTTCCGGCCGGAAGGACGATACCGACGCGGTGTTCGCGGACCTGGCGGCGAATGCGCTTGGCCAAGCAGTAGGCTGCGGCGACGAGAATCCCGCGCTTGAGGACCATGCGTTCGCGCGAGTGGTCAACGATGCCGACGTGGAACGGATGAGCGGCGGCCGCTTCGAGGATGGTTTCGGCGACGTGCTTTTCCTGAAGTTCCTCACGCATCGAGAAGGCTTCGCAACCCAAGTCGAGCAGAGCCTGACGCGCTTCCGAGACGTTTTTGTCGCCCGGATTTTTACCCATGCGGAACGGCGTTCCGGCGAGAACGGTGACCGGAGTCGGGCGGAGCTGCGGGAGTTTCCAGAAGAATTTCTTATGGCGATAGCTGAAGACGGAGTGCCAGAGGCCGTCGACATAGACGGGGACGACGGGGACGTCGGCGCGCGAGGCGATCAGCTTGAAGCCGCCTTGGAAGGGACGCAGGCTACCGCTGCGCGTGATGCCGCCTTCCGGGAAAATGCAGACGACTTGGCCCTTACGGAGCGCTTCGACGGCGGTTTGGATGCCGTCTTTCGCACGCGCGGGGGAGACGGGGATCGTGTGCATCGTGCGCATGAACCAGCTCAACACGGGGACGCGTTCGAAGCCGGCCCAGGAGAGGAATCGGACGGGGCGTTTGGAGGCGAGCCCGAGGATGATGACGTCGATGTACGATACGTGATTGGAGAAGAGCAGGACGCCGCCTTCCTTAGGAATCGAGTCGATGTTGAGCTTGCGGATGCGGTAAAGCGGAGCGCAGATAAGGGCGAAAACACCCCAAAAAGCGGCGTAAGTCCAGGTCATTTCCTTGCCGTGTTCGGAGCTTTTTTTGTAAACGGCGAAGCCGATTACCCAAAGCAGGAAGGCGGCGACCAGGGCGATAATCACGCTAAGTGCGGGATGGTTTGCCGCAAAGGACTGAATGCCTTGCAGGTTGAGTGTACTGAGAACGTAAAGCATGGGTTTAATGTTTTATGTTTCGGGTGTTTAGTGTGTTGAGAGGAAGGATTATTTCGAATCTTGCTCGGCGGATTCGGTAGCCTTGCGGGCTTTCTTTTCTTCGATGATTGCTTCGCAACGCTCGAGGATGCGTTCGCTCCCCGCGTATTTGTATTCGTCAATCAGAGCGGAGGCACGTACGCCTTTTTCGGTTTTATAAAAAACGACGGCGATTCCTTTTTTGTCCCAGCGGCGTTTATCGACTCCGAAAACGGAATCGAAGCGGATTTCCCGCAGTGCGTTGAAAGGAATGACGGCGCGCGTGATGCCGATAAATTTTTCGTCGTCCGCGAGAATGATGCGGTGCATTTCGCGGAGCATCCACAGCAGGAATGCGACGGAGATAATAAGCAGGCCGCTTCCCCAGCGAAATTGCTGGGCTTCGTCCTTACGCTTTTTAGGTACGTCTTCCGGGTCCCAGTGATTTTCGATGGCGAGCGCCTTCCATTTTTCCTTAAGAAGGGTTTCGTCCGCCTGATAGACGCGTTGGAGTTCCGCGTAGGCATCGGCCTTGATGTTGTATTTCGGATAGGCGACAGCTCCGTCATAAAAGAACCAGGCAGAGGAGCCCAAGAGCATGAGCAGGACAATGATCATACGATCGCGCCATTCACGACTGATTTTTGCTGTAAGGTTCATAATTGAAATAAGTTTCTCCGAAAATCGGTCGTTTGAAAATCCTAAAAATCCCAGTCGTCGGCTTCGCCGTTCGATGTTGCGGACTCGGCAGGCGATGCTGCGGTGGCGTCAGGGCTTTTTTCCGGAAGGACGGAAACGCCGGCGGCGCTCGCGGGAATGGAGTTCAGGAGGGCTTCCGCCGTGCGCTGAATTCCTTGGCGGCAGACTTCGGACGCGCTGTTGAGGCTTTCCGCAGCGAGGAATTTATTGAGCGCTTCGGAATATTTTCCGGCACGTTCATCGGCTGCGGCGCGTTCCAGCAGGCGGGAATAGTCGGACACAAGCGGGGCGACGCGTGCTTTCGTGCGGATGACCTGATCGTCTTCCGGATCGATGGCTTCGGCGGAAAGCAACATGTCCCACGCGATGTAGTCGTCGTGGCGCGCCAGGAGCATATTCACCTGGGTGAGCACGGTTTCGATTTGGGCGACATGGGAAATGATTTCCTCGAAGCGTTCGCGGCGGGCGGCATCCTGCATCAGCGCGGCGGTGAATTCGGCGCGGCGATTGAAAATTTCTCGCGTTTTTTTAGCGGCGACGAGGCGGTCGAATTCCGGGGCAAGTTGTGCGAGCACATTGGTGCGCGCCAGCACGTCTTCCATGAATTTGGGGATTTCCGGATTTTGCGGCCAGAATTCCGCGGCCGTGCGCAGGTAGCTCTCGATATCCGCCATTGCGCGGTCCATGGCTTCGGGCGTTCCGGCGGCTCCGGCCATCATCGCCGTCTGGCGTGCGCGGAGGATGGCCATATTGCTGGCCTGCTTGGCGGCGTTGAGCTTTCCGGTCACTTCGGAAGCGGGGAAGTCCGGGGCAAAGGCCAAGATTTTTTCGAGGTTGGCGTCGATGGCGCCGAGGTCTTTGTTTTCGCTTTGGCGCATGAGCTCGCGAAGGTTGAACCAAAGCTGGAGGAATTCCGCCTTGCGTTCTGCGGGATAGTAGGCGACGCGTACTTCGTTTTCGCCGATAAAGTAGGCGGAAAGCAATTGGCGGAAGGCGTGGTATTTTTGCCCGGCGTCCCAAAGCGTCTCGCTGCCCTTGACGCATTTACGCGTTTCGCCCTGGAGTTCCCGCGCGATTTGGTCGAAGGATTCCAGCGAAGGAATAAAGTTCGAAATCGGGAGCAATTCGTCGAATTCCTTTTCGCCGACCTTGAGGTCGTGCTGCGAACCTTTGAAAAGGACGCGGTAAAACGACGAGGCAAGCAGGGCGTGTTCGTAGCGGCGGGAGACCAAAAAGCTCACCATCAGGCTCTGGAATTCGAGCTTCGATTTGGTGCCGAGCACCTGCGCTTCGTTGCCCTTTGCCTTGATGGCGACTTTATTTTCGGCGGCCGCTTCGGAGAGGAATTGCTGCTCCTGCGACGGCGGAAGGGTTTTCTTTTGCCCTTTCTTTTGCCCGGCGTTAAGGGATTCTTCCTGGACGCGGCGAATCTTTTCGCGGTTATCGATCTTCTGGCGCAGTTTCTTCTGCTCCGTTTGAAGTGCTTTTTGCCAGGCGTAAAGTTCAATCAGTTCGGCGCGCTGGCGGCAGGCCTTGTAAACCTGTTTGGCCAGGGTGAGCGATTGCCCGGAATCGACTTCGTATTCCGAAAGCTCGAGCAACATCGACATCGCTTTAATCATTTCGCCGTTCACGCGGTTTTCCGGAATGGACTCCTGCTTGAGCAGTTTATGAACGCGCTTCAGAAGCTTTTGGTATTCTTCGGGGTCCCCCTCGGGAGCGGGTTCCGAAAGGTAGCGTTCGAAGCGCTCCCGGAAGAATTTGGTGTCTTCGATATTAAAAATTTTCCCCTTCCAGCGCATCATGCCTTCGCCGGGATTGATCAGGTCGGAATCGGCGTCGAAAATTTTGTCGGACTGCTGGGACAGGGTACTGCTTCGGTAGTCGCCGGCAGTGCTTCCCATCTGCCCGTTGTTGATGGTGGCCTGTGCGAAAGCGCTTGCGGGAACAAGCAGGGAAGCCAAAGCGAAAAGGGTAAGGGAGGAGGCTTTCATGCGGGAAAGAGGCTTAGAATTTTTGGAGGCTTTCGACGTAGAGGGCATTGTCCTGAACGCGAACCGTCATGGTGTAACGCTGCCCGATTTCAAAATTCTGATTCAGCGATGCCGGAACGTAAACGGCGAGGCGCCCCTGTTTCTCCCAATGGCGGACGGCGAGGATGCGGCCTTTTTCGTTTTGCGCGAGCTGGCGGTCGATGATGCAGTTAAGCGAATAGACGTTTCCGCGGAGCGTGGCCGGATTTTCGGTGAACGTCTCCGAAGGAAGCGGCGGAACATCGCTTCCCGCACTGCGTCGGGAAATGACGAGGGCGAGCGCAGCAATAATGACAACGACCGGAATCAGAAATGCAAAAACGAGGGGGTTAATTTTGGGGCGTTTCATAAAATTTCTGGCGCGATTGTATCGTCCCCGCAGGCTTTTGCCAAACCGATTTTCTCCGAAAAGACAGTCTCTGCGTAGACAATAAAAAAGGCAGCCGCGACAGCTGCCTTTTTTATGCGATTTTTATTTTGCCGGTTCCGGGAAAAACGCCTTCCCGAGAACGATCTCCGGAGTGATGACGACGCGTTTTACGTCCGGTCGGTTCGGGAGTTCGTACATAATGTTGAGCATGAATTTTTCGAGAATCGAGCGCAGACCGCGGGCTCCGGTGCGCAGGGCAAGTGCCTTGCGGGCCACTTCGGTAATCGCAGCGTCTTCGAAAACTAATTCGACGCCTTCTATCGCGAAAAGCTTTTGGTACTGTTTGACGAGCGCATTTTTCGGTTGCGTCAGGATGTGCACCAGGTCCGCTTCTTTGAGGTGGTCGAGCACCGAGGTAATCGGCAAGCGACCGATGAACTCCGGAATCATTCCGAATTCGAAGAGGTCTTCGGGCTGAAGTTCCGCCATGATTTTTTCCGCCGAAAGCTCCTGCCCGTTGGCGCCCTGGGTATCGAATCCGAGGAACTTGTTGCCGATGCGGGAGCCGACGATTTTGTCGAGTTCGACGAATGCACCGCCGCAGATGAAGAGGATATTCGTCGTGTCGATTTCGACGTATTTTTGGTCCGGATGCTTGCGCCCGCCGTTGGGCGGAACATTGGCACGTGTGCCTTCGATGATTTTGAGGAGAGCCTGTTGTACCCCTTCGCCGGAAACGTCGCGGGTCAGTGAGGCGGAGTCGCCCTTGCGCCCGATCTTGTCGATTTCGTCAACATAAATGATGCCTCGTTCGGCGCGTTTGACGTCGCCGCCGGCCGCCTGGAGTAGGCGAACCAAGATATTTTCGACGTCTTCTCCGACGTATCCCGCCTGTGTGAGCGTGGTCGCATCGGCGATGGCGAAGGGGACGTCGAGGACGCGGGCGAGGGTTTTCGCCAGCAGGGTTTTTCCGGTTCCGGTCGGACCGATGACAAGGATGTTGCTTTTTTCTACCTCTACTTCGTCGAGTTCGTTCTGCGCGGAGCCAGTGTTTTCCTTGGCTCTTTTTTCGCGTTCGAGCTTGTCGTTAAGGCGTTTGTAATGGTTGTACACCGCGACGGAAAGGACTTTTTTCGCCGTGTCCTGTCCGATAACATAGCCATCGAGGACGCGGCGGATGTCTTCAGGCTTTTTCAGCTCGATTGCCTGAATTTCGTCGGGATCGGGCTTTTTATCGACCGTCACTCGGGCGGCGGTTTGGGCGACCTTCGCCGGGGTCATTTCCGAGGCGTGCGGGTTGCGTTTGGCGCTGGAGCTTTCCGTCATTTCGACGCAAAGCTTTGCGCATTCGTCGCAAATATTGGCGCCGTCCGGTCCGATAATGAGGATGCCGACATCGCTGCGGGAACGCCCGCAGAACGCGCATTTGGGTTCGTCGTTGGCCATTGCGGGATTAGGCTTTGGGTTCGATTACCCGGTCAACAATTCCGTAGGCGAGGGCGTCTTTCGCGGACATGTAGAAATCGCGGTCGGAGTCTTTGGCGATCTGCTCGGCGCTCTTACCCGTGTGCTTGGCGAGTACGCCGTTGAGGGTTTCCCTCCAACGGATGATTTCCTTTGCCGCGATGGAGATATCGGAAGCCTGGCCGCCTGCACCGCCGCTCGGTTGGTGAATCATCACGCTGGAGTGCGGGAGCGCATAGCGCTTGCCTTTCGTGCCGCCGGCGAGGAGGACGGTGCCCATGGACGCCGCCATGCCGATGCAGTACGTCGTTACGTCGCAGGAAAGGAATTGCATCGTATCGTAAATGGCCATGCCGGCCGTTACGCTGCCGCCCGGGGAATTAATGTAAAGGTGGATATCCTTTTTCGGGTCTTCCATTTGCAGGAAAAGCATCTGGGCGATGACGGCGTTGGCGACTTCGTCGTAAATCGGCGAGCCGAGAAAAATGATACGGTCTTTGAGCAGGCGGCTGTAAACGTCCCAAGAGCGTTCACCGCGAGCGTCGCGCTCGACAACATTCGGAATAATGTAACTCATGTCTCTTAAATGCGAAAAAAATATAGCGGGAAAGCATAAGTGCAAAATACGTGCCGTGACAAGCCCGCGTGCGGAATATCAGTTCCCGCTGAAATTCATCTCGGCTCGAATGATATCGTGAAGCGTGATTACGCCGATGACGCATCCGTGTTCGTCGGTAACGGCGACGATACCGTCTTCGGAATCGATGAGCAGTTTTTCGACTTCGCAAATCGGGGTCTCCCGGGTGCAGGCGAGCGCGGGATTGAGCGATGCCGTTTCCGGGTTTCCGCCGGAGCAGGCTGTTTCCAGCTGCATACGCGTTGCAATTCCGAGCAGGCGCCTGTCGGCATCGACGACCGGAATGCGCGAGCATTTCGTCTCGGCGAGTAATTCGCGGACGGCGCTTTCGGAGAGTTCCCGAAGCAATTGCGGGCGGAAGTTGGCAATGCGGGAAACCGGCGAATGCTGCCAGCTTCTCAGGTCGCGCGGCGGGATGACCTTGGAGATTTCCTGACCGTCCTGTGCGAGGACTTCATCGTAAAATCCTTTTTCCGAAAGATACTTGGAAAGGGCAACGCTGATGATGCCGCCGAGCATGAGGGCGGGAACGAGCGCAAAATTATGGGTCATTTCAAAAACGAGCAACACGCCGGCGACCGGAGCCCGCACAATTGCGCCGAAGCAGGCACACATGCCGACGACCGCGAGCGCAGAAATTTCTTCGGGCCCGATTCCCGGAATGAAAAGGGCGAGAAGCCCTGCGAGTGCCGCGCCGCAGGTGCCTCCGAAGAAGAGCGAAGGCGCAAAAATACCGCCGCAACCGCCGAGCCCGTAACAGAACGCCGTTGCCGCCAATTTGGCTGCCAGCAAAAGTCCGGCAATCCACCAACAGAGATCCGCGTTGAGTGCCGCACTCAGATCTTCGTACCCGAGAAAGAAGACGCCGAGGTGACCGGTCGAAAGGAAGACTGTGCTCCCGAGCGCCCACACAAAAACGGCTCCTGTGACAATCCGGATCGGGGCGGGGATGCGGGGAAGCCCGGTCTTCCCGAAGCGGCGAATTTTCAGCGCGGTCTTTTGAAAAAGGAGCCCGGCCAGCGTCGCAACGCAGGCCGTCAGCGGCGTGAAAAGATAGACCGGAGTGCTCGCGTGCTCCGTTGCCGGAATCGCAAAAACCGCCGCGTCTCCCATGAAGAAATGGGCGACGAGTGCTCCCGTGACGGCGGCAAGCAGGACGGCCCCGATGAATCGGCTGTTTAAGTCTTCGATGACTTCCTCCAGGACAAAGGCGACTGCCGCCATCGGTGCATTGAAAATGGCTGCCAACCCCGCCGCTGCGCCCGCTGCCGTTGCTTCGCGCCGCAGGTGCGACGGAATACCGAGAAGCCCTGCAACGTTGGAGGCTGCTCCGCCGCCGATTTGAACCATCGGCCCTTCATTTCCGAGAGACGCACCGCCTCCGACGGTCAGCACGCTTCCGAGGAATTTGACCCAGACCGCCCGCAGGCGAACGAATCCGAAATCCTTCCAAAAGGCGGATTTGAGCTGCGGACTGCCGCTTCCCGCAGCATCCGGACAGAGGCGCGTCACGAGAATACCGGCTAGGGCTGATGTCCCCGCGAGCGAGAGAAACGAGTAGAGAAGAAACTCTCCGGTGCTCATGCGGGAAAAGCGCACAATTCCGTTGTCGTAGAGCAGGTGGATCGCGTTTTGAAAGGCAACCGCCGCCAAGCCTGCCGTAATCCCGTAGATGACGGGACGGACGACGGATTGCCATTTAGAAGTCAGACTGCCGAGAAATTTCACGGAAAAATTCTGTGACGATTCCGCATTCTTGGCGAGGCGAAAGCGTACGGTTTCCGGGATGACGTTCGCCCGAAATCCTGATTCGCAAAGGTGTGCGCAAGCTTAGAGGTTTGACAAAGCGAGCCTCCTTTTGATTTATTGGAATTTCTCAATTTTTAGGCATGGAAAAACTTCCTCGCATCGTTATTACCGGCGTCGGCTTGACCGCGCCTAACGGCAATAATCTCGCTGAGTTCCGCGAAAATTTGCTCGCCGGACGCGCGCGCATTCAGGAAATCGACGTGCGTTATATGGGAAAACAACCCGCCGGGATTTGTGATTTTGACGCAACGCGCTATCAAAAACGCCGCGAATTGCGCACCTCGACGCGTGCCGGCTCCATCGCGATTTACTGCGCGCACGAAGCCATTTTCGACGCGAATGTCGATTTTGCGGCCGCAGACAAGTCCCGTATCGGCGTCTATGTCGGAATCACCGAACACGGCAACGTCGAAACCGAAAACGAAGTTTACAATATTTCGCTTTTCAATAACGACACGAAGTATTGGACGCACCACCACAATCCCCGCACCGTCGCAAACAATCCCGCCGGTGAGATTACCATTAACATGGGGATTACCGGACCGCACTACACCATCGGCGCCGCTTGTGCTGCCGGAAATGCCGGTCTGATTCAGGCCGCCCAGATGCTCCAACTCGGCGAAGTCGATATGGCAATCGCCGGCGGCGTATCCGAGTCTCCGCACACTTTCGGGATTTTTGCCGGTTTCAAAAACCAGACGGCTCTCGCTCATCACGTCGATCCGAATAAGGCCTCCCGCCCCTTCGACAAGTCGCGTAACGGAATCGTTATTTCCGAAGGCGGTTGTCTCTACGTCCTCGAACGCCTCGAAGACGCCCAGAAGCGCGGCGCCCGCATCATCGCGGAAATCGTCGGATGGCATATTAATTCGGACGCCGGAGACACCGTGCTTCCCGATCCCGTGCGCCAGGCGGAATGCATGCGCGCCGCTCTCAAGAAGGCCGGAATCGCTCCGCAGGATGTTGATATCATCAGCACGCACGCAACGGGAACCGGCAAGGGCGACGTTCAGGAAATGATTTCCATGCGCGAAGTCTTCCAAAACTGCCCGACGACCTACGTCAACAACGCCAAGGGCTTTATCGGACACTGCATGGGAGCTGCGGGAACGCTCGAGCTCGCCGGCAACCTCGGTTCTTTCGAAGACCAACTCGTTCACCCGTGTATCAACATCGATGACCTCGATCCCGAATGCGCAATCGACGGGCTTGTCATCGGAGAACCCAAAAAGGCCGAAAAGGTCGAATACATTCTCAACAATTCCTTCGGAATGCTCGGAATCAACTCGACCCTCATCGTCAAAAAATTCGCATAAACAAGCGCTCTCTTTTAATCCTTAAAAACACACAAACATGACAGCAGAAGAAATCAAACAAATCGTCCTTGAAATCGTGGCAGATATCGCCCCGGATGAAGACCTGAGCAACGTTAAGCCGGATGTTAAGCTCCGTGAACAACTCAGCCTCGATTCGATGGACTTCCTCGACATCGTGATGGAGCTCCGCAAGAAGCACGGCATCGAAGTTCCGGAAGCCGACTACCCGCGCCTCGCTTCTCTCGACAGCTGCGCCGAGTACCTCGCTCCGAAATTCGCGGAAAAAGGAAAATAAGCTTTAGAGCTTTTTGAACAAAAAAACGTTCCCGTAGAAGACTACGGGAACGTTTTTTGTTTTAAGAAAACCGGACCGGAATTAGTCGATCGGCGTTACCCCTTTTTTGAGGATGATGTTGCCGTACTTGGCGGTTTCTCCGGTGACGACGACTGCGAAAGCCTTTTTGGCGCGTTCGTAAAACGCAAAGCGTTCCATCAGTTCGAAGTCCGGCGTGCCCGGGCGGCGGCGGTCGATGACTTCGCGGTAGGCCTTGCCGACTTCCGGATCGAGCGTATCGCCGGGGACCGCTTCCATCATGATGACGGGCGATTTCACATAGGGGTCGAGCACGAAGAGCGGGAGAATGGCGTCGAGCAGAGCGGGAACGCGGATGCCGTCGGCGCGCAGGACGCGCGAGTTAAATGTTTCTGCGGGGAAATGCGCGTCGGAGAGCACGATTTCGTCGCCGTGACCCATGCGGCAAAGCACGGCGAGCAGTTCGGGGGAAAGCAGCGGTGAGATTCCTTGTAACATAGGCTTCCCATTACACTCCTGCGGGAACGCCGTTGCAAGAAAGGATTATGAGGGTTATCCGGAGAAATCCCCGAATTCCCTAAAAATAAAGTCGAGTCTTTCCCGAAATATCATGGACTGAAGTGAATTATTATTTTCGTTTTGCTGTGCAAAACACACAAGGCGTTATTCGTTATTCACTAAAAATCCCCTTTGTTCTCGCGTTCCCGCAGCTTTTCGGAGACAATAGAAGCCGATGGATTTCGAAGAATATTTGCGGGAAGATGAAGCGAAATTTTCTAATTTCGACGAGTATCTTCGCGTGAGCGAGCCGCATACGCGGGAACGCGCTTCCGCGTGGAAAACCGCGATCGGCTTGCAGGCTGTTGACGGGCTTCATGTCTCCGACTATCTAAAGAAAACGGCTCTGCGGCATATTGAAGGCGAAATTTCTATCGATGATGCACAGGACTTAGTCCGCAATTACTACGAAACGCGCACGGCACGCCTTCCGGATGAAGCGGAAGTGCGGGAAGCGGACAAAGTGGCCGTCAACATCACGAAACTGCTTAGCGAACAATCGTTTTCGTTTAGCGTTCCCGGCTTTCTTGCGACGCATCGGCGTATTTTTGAGGGCGTGTTTGACCATGCGGGGAGGGTGCGTCCGTTTGATATTACCAAGAAAGAATGGGTTTTGCGCGGCGACACGGTGTTGTATGTCAGCTGCGAGGAATTACTGCGTACCTTGGAATACGATATCGTGCAGGAAGGCAAGTTTGCGTATTCAAATTTGAATCTGAGCGAAACCGTTGCCCATATTGCAAAATTCGCGTCCGGCTTGTGGCAGATCCATCCTTTTTGCGAGGGCAATACGCGGACGACGGCAATTTTTCTTATAAAATACCTGCGCTCTATCGGTTTTGAGGCAGACAATACCTTGTTTGAACGGCATTCGTGGTACTTCCGCAACGCGCTCGTGCGTGCTAATTATCGCAATGTGAAAAAAGGAATTGCGCCGAATTTCGAGTTTTTAATTCGCTTTTTCCGTAACCTGCTAATGGGAGAAAAAAACGAGTTGAGAAATCGTCATTTGCTCATCAATGCTCCTGCAGAGTGGGGGACTCCCATAAGCGATCCCGCAAGTACGGGAACAAGTACCCCCGCAAGTAGCCCCTCAACTTCCGGGGAGACCCCCTCAAGTTGCGCCGCAACCTCCCCTACAAGTACCCCCGCAAGCTTGGCGGATACTCCCATAAGTCCGGACGGAATTTGGGGCGGGCTTAGCGAAAACGTTCGTCGTTTTATTTTGGCGACGGGAATGAATACGGTTTCCGTAAAAGAGTCGATGGCGGTAATCGGCTTGAAAGATCGCAAAAATTTTATTGAGTACACCCTAAGCCCGGCGCTGAAACTCGGCGTGGCGACTCCGCTCTATCCGAATAATCCGCACCATCCCCGGCAGAAATATCGCCTGACGGTGAAAGGCTTGGCTTTGTTTAACGAAAGTAAGATCTTGGAAAAGTAGTTGAGGACGTTTATCCCGATGGGAAACGGATAACGCTAACGCTCCGGAGTTTTCGTTTCGAGGAGGGATTTCAGGAAGGCGATACCGCCGGCTTCATCGGTGAAGATGCCGTCGAGCTGGGCTTCGAAGCACTGGTTGAGAAGCGGGGTGAACTGTGCGTTCGGGCGGTAGCCGAGGGCAATCAGGTGGCGTCCGAGGACCAAGGGCTTCGGGGCGGAGTCTTTGATCTTAAGGGCTTCGGAACGGGAGGTGAGCCAACGTTCCGTTTCCTGGAAGTCTTCGCTTTCGTGGAAGCGGCTTCCCATCGCGTCGGCTTTACACACGCGGAGCAGACGGTCAATACGTCCGACGGTGTTGGAAAGGCGCCGGATGGCAGCGTCGCCGGATTGAGCGAGGAAAAGGGCGCGCGGACGCATGTGGGCTTCGACGAGAATCGGGACGTCGCTGAGGAGTTCCCGCTGGTCTGTCATGGACTTGAGGAAGCGGAGTGTCGGCTTTACGCCGGCGCTTTCGTGACGGTAGGAGTGGATGCGTCCGTCGTCGCCGAGTGCCGTTGTGGCCGGTTTCCCGAAGTCGTGGCAGAGGACGGCGAAACCGACGACGATGTTTTCAAAATCATTTTCGACGCGGTCTCTTGCAAAGGAGTCCATCGCGCGGAGCGTGTGGTTCCAGACGTCACCTTCGGGATGCCAAAACGGATCCTGTTCGACGCCGATGAGTGCCGCCAGTTCGGGGAAATAGTTTACCCAGCCGCAATCGCGCAGAAAGTTCAGTCCGCGGGAGGGCTCTTCGCCTTTTGTAAAAAGTTTTTTCCACTCGTCGAAAACGCGTTCGCGGGAGAGGCCTTCCGGTTCGATTGTTTTACAGATTTCGAGTGTTTCGGGGGCGATGTCGAAACGAAACCGCGCGAGAAATTGCATGGCGCGCAGGACACGAAGGGGATCTTCCGAAAACGCGGGCGAGGTGTGGCGGAGGATTTCTTTCTCCAAATCGCTGCGTCCGCCAAAGGGGTCTAAAACCTCATCTTCAAGCGGATCATAGTAGATGGCGTTGACAGTGAAATCGCGGCGTGCTGCGGCCTCGGCGAGCGGCATGTCGGGATCGCCTTCGACGATGAAGGCCGTGTGTCCGCGCCCGCATTTGGATTCCCGGCGCGGGAGGGCGATGTCGATAGGGGCGTCGTGGATTTTGAACACCCCGAACGAGCGACCGGCGGTGTTGTAGCGGATGTTCAGTTCCCGGAGGAGGTTTTCGATTACGGCGGCGGGAAGACCGTACACTTCGACGTCGAAATCTTTCGGCGTCTCGCCGCGAAGGGCGTCACGTACGCATCCGCCGACGAAAAGTGCGCGTCCGCCGAGTTCTTTTACTTTTTCAAAAAACAGCTCCGTCGCGACCTGCTCACTCTTGGGAATCTCAATCAGCATGGTCCAATGCTCTGAAGATTTCGCATTTTTTGCGAGCGATTTTTTGGATAAATCGCGTCGCTGTGAGCTTGTCCGTTTGACGGAGCTGTTTTGTCTCGTCTGTTTTAAAAACGTACGCCGGCGTAGATGCTTGCCTGCCAGGCTTCGGCGTCTGCCTGCCCGCGGAAATCCTGGTAGTTGAAGTCCGCACCTATACCGAAGTAGGAAAACCAGACGGAAAGGTCAAAGCCGTAGCGGTTGCGCTCTAACTTATCGACGTTCGAAAAACGTGCGTAAGGTGTGAGGTGGAGGAATCCGGGGATGACTTCGACTTCAACGGCAGCGCCCCAGGTCAGACCGAGCCGCCAATCGTCGTTGGCGTATTCGCTTCCGAGGGCTCGGAATCCGTGGTAGTTCTGAAGCTCCGGTCCGACAAAAGCATAGGGTTTCAGGATGCTGAGAACTTTCGCCCCGAGTACGGCTTCGACGTTCCCGATGAAATAGTCGTCGCCTTTCGAGTAATCGTTTGCATATTCCAGGGTGGTTCGGACGTCCGCAATCAAAACGGGTTCGTCTTGGGCGAGCGCGTAGTTGAAAACGCCGCGCCAGACATTCGCGTCTGCGGCGGAATCGCCGTTATGCCGGAAATTGGCGTAGCCGACGCCGAGTTCGAGGTAAGTCTCGTTTGCCGTTCCCGCAAAGGCGGTTGTGGCGGCGAACAGGACGGACAGACTGATTATACGCTTTTTCATACGAATTTTGTTTTAAGGAAGGTTTTGTCCGGAAAGCAAAAAAAACGACAGCTCCCGGCTTTTTAGTCAAAAGCGAGGGAGCTGTCGTTTTCTGTTTCTCGGAATACGCGAAGCTTAAAACTTCTTCGAGTCTTTGAGCGTTACCGTGCGATTGAAGACGGGAGCGCCGGGCTTGGAGTCCGGGTCGGCACAGAAGTAGCCGATGCGTTCGAACTGAACACGCGTGCCTGCTGCAACGTCGAGGAGCGAGGGTTCGACGAGCGCCGTGGCAATCGTCAGCGAATCCGGATTCAGGTTGTCGCGCCAGTCGCCGCCTTCGGGGACGTCTGCCGGCTCTTCCGTTTTGAAGAGGCGATCGTAGAGACGCACTTCCACCGGTTTGGCGTGTGCGGCCGAAACCCAGTGAATCGTGGATTTGATTTTACGGCCGTCGGGCGTGTTGCCGCCGCGCGTTTCCGGATCGTAGGTGCAATGAATGACGGTGACGTTGCCGTCCGCATCCTTTTCGCAGGAAACGCATTTGACGACGTAAGCCCAGCGCAGACGTACTTCGCGGCCCGGCGTGAGGCGGAAGAATTTCTTCGGCGCGTCTTCCATGAAGTCTTCGCGTTCGATGAAAATTTCGCGGGAGAAGGGCACGATGCGCGTTCCGGCTGCTTCGTCTTCGGGGTTGTTAATCGCCGTCAGCTCTTCGACCTGATTTTCCGGATAGTTGTCGATAACGACCTTGACCGGATTCATGACCGCCATTGCGCGCGGCGAGGTCTTGTTCAGGTCCGCACGAACCGTGTGTTCGAGCAAGGCGACATCCGTCAGCGAGTTGTATTTCGTGACGCCGATGATTTCGCAGAAATTGCGGATGGCTTCCGGCGTGTAACCGCGTCGGCGCAGACCGCAAACGGTGGGCATGCGCGGGTCGTCCCAGCCGTTGACGAGTTTTTCCTGGACGAGTTCGAGCAGGCGGCGCTTGCTCATCATCGTGTAGGTCAGGTTCAGGCGTGCGAATTCGTATTGGTGCGGTTTCGATGGCGTGTTCAGCGTGTTGATCACCCAATCATAGAACGGGCGGTGCACTTCGAATTCAAGCGTGCAAATCGAGTGCGTCACGCCTTCAATAGCGTCTTCGAGCGGGTGCGCGAAGTCGTACATCGGGTAAACGCACCACTTGTCGCCGGTGTTGTGGTGAGCGACTTTGCGGACGCGGTAGATGACGGGGTCGCGCATGTGCATGTTCGGCGAGAACATATCAACTTTCGCGCGCAGCGTTGCCGCGCCTTCGTCGTATTCGCCGCGCGTCATCTTGGCAAATTCTTCGAGATTCTCTTCGACGGAGCGATCGCGCCACGGCGAGGCTTTTCCCGGTTTGTCGGGGACGCCGCGGTAGTCCTTCCATTCTTCGGCGGAAAGATGGCAAACGTAGGCTTTGCCGAGCTTGATCAGCCGGATCGCGTAGTCGTAGATCTTGTCGAAATAGTCCGAGGCGTGGAAATAGTTTTCGCCCCAATCGAAGCCGAGCCAGCGTACGTCTTCCTGGATGGATTCGACATATTCGACATCTTCGCGCGTCGGGTTCGTGTCGTCCATGCGCAAGTGGCATTTTCCGCCGTATTCCTTCGCCATCCCGAAATCGAGGCAAATCGCCTTGGCGTGCCCGATGTGCAGATAGCCGTTGGGTTCCGGCGGAAAGCGCGTAACAATGCTTTTAACCGTTCCCGCGGCGAGGTCGTTGTCGATAATCTGACGAATGAAGTGGCGGTTTACCGCCGGCGTTTCAGGAGAAATGGTTTCTTCGCTCATAGCATGAAAGAATCAAAGATAATCACGTTTCTTTGAGAAATAAACAGAAATCTAGCGTGAGGAATCAATTGTTGGGGTCGGGGAGGTGCGGGCCGCGCAGAGTTTGCGGGCGACGCGGATGGCGTTGCCGAGGGAGTCCGGGCGGGCGATGCCCTTGCCGGCAATATCGTAGGCGGTCCCGTGGTCCGGAGACGTGCGGATACGGCGTAATCCCAGGGAAACGTTGACGGCGGAATCAAATTCCAAGGTTTTCAGCGGCGCCAGGGCCTGGTCGTGGTAGAGGCCGACAACGACGTCGAACTCGCCGCGCAGGTGCCGGCAGAAGATCGTGTCTGCGGGGATGCATTGCGAGAGCCCGGGGAATTTTTTTCGCAGCTCGTTCAGCATCGGATCAAGACAATCGCGTTCTTCCGTTCCGAGGATGCCGGCTTCTCCCGCATGCGGGTTCAGACCGCAGACACCGATGCGCGGAAGGCGTTCCGTATCGACGAATTTTTCGGCGAGAAAGGTAGCGGCGCGCACGGCGTTTTCCATGACTTGCGGGCTCAGCGCTTCGGGGACGTCGCGGAAGGGGATATGCCAGGTCGCGAGCACGACACGCATTTTTTCTCCGACGAATGCCATGACCGGATCGCCTCCCCAGCGTGCGGCAAAAAATTCCGTTTGCCCCGGGAAGCGGTAGCCGATGCTCTGTAAGCCTGCTTTGTTAACGGGTGCGGTGACGACCCCGGCGAATTCGCCGTTGAGCGTGCCTGCAGCTGCACGCTCCATGGCTTCGAGGGCGATGTGTTGCCCGGCGGCATTCGGGCGTCCGGCTTCCGCAGCGAAATCGGCAGAGCCGACCGCGATGCCCGGGCACGGAAGCGTGTCGAGCCAGCGCTGCGGACCGACGGGGACGATGTGTTGAGCGTCCTGCGGATGCGTGGCCAGATGGCGCGCAATAATTTCGGGACCGATGCCGGACGGATCGCCGCAGGTCAGCGCAATCGGAAGTGGGAGATTCATGCCTTTCGATTATTTAAAGGGACTAAACCGCAAAATCCTCCGCGCTGTAACGCAGCATTTTTTCGGCGGCAACGGCGTCGTTGACTTTGTAAATGGGAGCTTCGGAGCGGAATGCTTCTTCGGCGTCGCAGGTTAGTACGGCTTTTTGACGAATCGCGCGGATGAAGTTTTCGACGTGCGGCTGGTGGATAGTCTTGTTGCCGAGGGTAATGCGTTGCGGGAAAACGAATTCCGCGGCGGGAATGCTGGCCGAGGCGCGAGCATCGAAATCGTTGTCGGCAGACGGGAGAGCGGGAATGTCGGCAGTGGCGAGCAGGCCGCGTTCGACGTAATTTTGCCAATCGACGACGGAGCGCGGCTCCTGGTAGGCTCGGATAAGCGAGACCTTTTCGGAGAGGCGCAACGAGCCTTCGTCGCCCATGAACGCTTCGTAATAGCCGCCGCCGTAGCTGGTAGTTGTCAGCACTTGGTAGGTGGCGCGTACGGTGCCTGCAGGCGTAGCGTAGGCGAAGGTGGCGGTTACGTTGTCAAACCACTCGTGGTTTTTGTAATAGTCGTTTCCGCCGGCGGCGATGACGCTTTCGGGGCTACCGAAAAACCAGTTAAAAATGTCGATCTGGTGAGCTCCGAGATCGGAAATCGGTCCCCCGGAGTATTTTTTGAACCAGCGCCAGTTTAGAAATTGATGCTCGTCTTCGTATCCGAATTCGCGGAGCAGGGCGGGGTCGGGACGGAACTTTTTCGGAGCGACGAAATCGCGGGTCACGGCGCGGTTCCATTGTCCGACGGCGTGAGTTACTCTTCCGAGGATTTTTGCGGGAAGTACCTGCTCGAAGGCAAAGCGGTAGTACGGGTTCGAGCGGCGCTGGTGTCCGATTTGCGTAAGTAGGCCCTTGCTGCGGGCGTCTCGGGCGGCCCGGACGATGTCGCGCGCGCGTTCGAGATTTTCCGCCATCATCTTTTCGCAGTAAACGTGCTTGCCCGCGGCGAGACAGGCGATCGTTTGCGGAGCGTGGCAGAAATCCGGCGTGGCGATGAAAACCGCGTCCAAGGATTTTTCCCGTTCAAGCATCTCGCGGAAATCGGTGTAGCCGTTCACCTCGCGTCCGTTTGCTTTAAGGCGGCGGATGGTCGAGTCGAGCTTGAATTTCCAAAGGTCGCAGACCGCAACGATGCGTACGCCAAGATTGCGGTTCAGGCGCAAAATCGCGTCGAGAAGCACATTCCCCTGCGTGCCGCAACCGATGAGTGCGACGCAGATTTCCTCGGACGGTGCGACTGCGGATGGCGAGCTCTCCGCAAGGATTTGCGGGAACATGACGAGGCCGGTTCCGATAAGGGCTCCGGTTTTAATAAAATCTCTGCGGGAAGGCGGCATGGGGCGTTGTTCAGGTGACGCCGTATAATTAATAGGGCGTCACCCCGGAATTCAATGAAATAAGCGGTGCCGGCGATTCGCCGGGGCGCTTAGCGGGCTTCTTTTTTTCCGCAGGTGCAGTGATCGCAGGAACCGTCGCCGTGGCAGTGCGGTTCTTCGATGACGGGCAGGCCGGTCTGAAGAATGCCGAAAAGCGTATCCGCCAAAGATTCGCGCGGGAAGGCAATTTCACGGCGCTCCTGCGTGTCGCGTACCTTGACGACTCCGTGGGCAAGTTCGTTCGTGCCGTAAATCAAGGCGTAGCGGGCTCCGGCTTGTTCTGCAGCCTGAATCAGCTTGCCGAACTTGCCGTCCTTAAAGGCGTATTCCACGCGCAGACCGAAGCGGCGCAGATCCGCGACGTCCGCAAGCGCTTCCGCACGGTTTTCCTCTCCGAGGATAATTGCGTAGAAATCGGGGACATCTTCGATCTGCGGGAGCAAATGCTGTTGTTCGAGCAAGTTGCGCAGCGTGACGTCGCCCATGCCGAAGCCGACAGCCGGCATGTCCGGGCCGCCGAGCTTTTTGACGAGCTTGTCGTAGCGTCCGCCGCCGGCCAGGGCACGGCCTTCGCCGACGAGCTGGAAGGCTTCAAATACAAAGCCCGTGTAGTAAGCGAGCCCGCGGACAATCGTCAAGTCGATGCGGATGAAGCTTCCGACGCCGAGTGCCGCCAAGAGGGCGAGCAGGTTGCGCCAGTCGGCGAGGCGTGCCGCCAGCTTTTCATTGCCGTCAAAATACTTTTCGAGCGCCGCGAAATCTCCGAGAGCTACGAATTCGCGAACCTTGGCCAGCGTTTCCGCTGCGTCGAGACTCGTTCCTGCCAAGGCGGCTGTCATCATTTCGATGAGTCCGTCGTGCGCGACACGTTCGAGCTTGTCGACGACGGCGAGGACTTTGACGGCGGTCGCTTCGTCGGCGATTCCCAGACTTTCGAGGAAGAGGAACCACAGCGTACGGTCGCTCAGGCGGATACAGAAGTCTTCGGAGCTCAGGCCGAAGGCGCAGAGCGATTCTACGCAGAGGGCGATGATTTCGGCGTCGGCGGAGCAACCGGCTTCACCGAAAATGTCCGCGTTGTATTGATAAAACGCGCGCAGGCGTCCGCGTTGCTGCTTTTCGTAGCGGTAGTTTTCGCCGATGGCGAACCATTTAATCGGGCGTCGCAACGAACCGGCACGCGCCGCAATCAGGCGGGCGAGCGACGGCGTCATCTCCGGGCGCAACGAAACCTTGCGGCCGCCTTTGTCTTCGAAGTTGAAGAGCTGGGAAACGATTTCTTCGCCGGACTTTTCCGTGAACAGCTCGAGCGGTTCGAGCGCGGGAGCGTCCCACTCCAAGAAGTTGAAGCGCCCGGCGGCATCACGCCAGCGGGAGAAGATGAAATTGCGAATCGCGCAGTCTTCCGGATAGAACTCGCGGAAACCGGGAAGTGATTTGAAGGTAGCCATAAAAAATTAAAAAATATCGAGCCAGAAAAGAGCCAGGAATTCGAAGCACAAAAGCCCCATGATGCAGGCGTAAGCAAGCGTCGAAAAGGTGTCATGAGCCAAGGGCTGGACGCGCAGGCGGGTCCGAGCGGGAACTGCTCGGGTTTCCGTTGTGCTTTGAGTCTGCTTTTCTGTAGTCATAGTGTTGCGATTGAAACAAAGTTTCCCGAAAATAACAAAAGAATTCGCCCGTTAAAAAAGCCTTTTTGAAAAAATATTAAAAAAAGACTTGCATGATTATGAAATTAATGCCATCTTTAACCTCGTTCTTTTTTGAACAACACGGCCGGTTAGCTCAATGGTAGAGCAGTTGACTCTTAATCAATTGGTTACAGGTTCGAGTCCTGCACCGGCTACCACTTTTCAGTCCCGCTTGAAGCAAGTATTCAAGCGGGATTTTTAGTGTTTATGCGCCTCAGACGGCGGTTCCGACGTTTTTGCCCGAAACACGAAAAATACACGGAAATCGCATTGGGAAGTAAATCGTTTGGTATTAAATTAGGTCGATTCACGCCAGGTATGTGAGTGTATGCGGAGAGTTAAAAAAACTTCCCCAACAGGAAGCCGATAATTGCGCTGACTAAACACTGAATCCACGAGATTTTCTTCCCGGATTCTTTTTCTGCGATTTCCGAAAGCAGTGCTCCTTCGACGGAACGAAATGCGGCGATAAAATCTTTTAGCTTTCTACAGATGAACTTACAGTGCTCGACGTAATTCGGAGAAGCTTTGTCTAAGGTGTGGAGGGTTTCGAGGAAATTTCCGATTTCGTGGATTGTCTTGATATGATCGGAGTAATTGGGAATGTGCCTTGCCGCGAGGTATTCGTAGCCTCTGTAGGACCCGATGATTACCTTTACTTTCTCAGAATAAATCGAGACGTAGAATTCGGAGATATCGAAATGGGCGCGCTCCGTGTGGCGGATTGCTTTTCGCATTTCTTCTTCGGCTTTTTCGTGAAAGCCGTCCGCAAAAAATTGGTTAGACCGGATATGGTGGTATCCTGCGTAGCGAAGCTCGTTGATGCACGGGATGGGTAAATCTTCTCCGGCGTGTTCGGCAGACTTAATGGCGCTTTCGGCTTGTTTAAACGCCGCGTAAAAGCGAGCGTGCAAGTCCTTGAGGTCTGCGCGCATTATTTTGCGTTTTTAAAACAGGCCGCAGCAGAATGAAGGCGCGATTGGATCTCCTGATCCGTAACGAATCGCCCGAGGATAAGATTAATATTTCCGCGAGCCATACGCTTTATTACGCGCTTCGCCGTGAGGCTTAAGCGTTCGTGAAGCAGTCTTTGTTTGTCGGAAATTGTTTTCATGGAGGACTTTTGAATAATGTCTTTGATGTTTCGGGAAACGTATTCTTTTGTCAACTCCTGTTTAATGTTTTTTGGGGTGTTCTTTAGAAATAGAGTTACCGTCCCGCAGACAGGACGGCGTATTCCAAATTTTTCGACTCCGGAGCAATTAGAGGTCCGAGGAAATGCGCATTGAGCAAAAATCCGGGCCGCACATGGAGCAAAATGCGGCTTTTTTCGCCGCATCCTGCGGGAGCGCCTCGTCGTGCAGACGGCGTGCGTGTTCCGGATCGAGCGAGAGCGCGAATTGGTCTTCCCATCGGAACTCGAAACGGGCACGGGAAAGCGCGTTATCGCGATATTGTGCGGCGGGATGCCCTTTTGCCAAATCCGCCGCGTGAGCTGCGATCTTGTAAGCAATGGCGCCGGCGCGTACATCGTCCCGATTGGGCAGTCCGAGGTGTTCTTTCGGCGTAACGTAGCAGAGCATAGCACAGCCGTACCAACCGATAAGCGTCGCTCCGATCGCGCTGGTGATGTGGTCGTAGCCGGGCGCGATGTCGGTCGTCAGCGGTCCGAGCGTATAAAACGGCGCTTCATGGCACCAATCGAGTTGGTTTTGCATATTGGCGCGAATGAGTTGAGCGGGAACGTGTCCGGGCCCTTCGTTCATAACCTGCACTCCGTGTTCCCAAGCGCGCTTCGTCAGTTCTCCCTGGGCTTTGAGTTCGGCAAATTGCGCTTCGTCGTTTGCGTCGGCAATGGAACCGGGGCGCAAGCCGTCGCCGATGGAAACGCCGATATCGTAAGCAGCCATGATTTCGCAAATTTCGTCCCAATGTTCCCAGAGAAAATTCTCCGCATTATGGCGTTGGCACCATTTTGCCATGATAGAGCCGCCGCGTGAAACGATGCCGGTGACGCGCGAGGCGACAAGCGGAACGAAATCTTTTTTCACACAAGCATGAATCGTAAAATAGTCCACGCCTTGTTCGGCTTGTTCGATCAATGTTTCGCGGAAGACTTTCCAATTGATTTCTTCGCTTTTTCCGCCGACTTTTTCAAGGGCCTGATAAATCGGCACCGTCCCGACGGGAACAGGGCAATTGCGCAGAATCCATTCCCGCGTCGCATGAATATTTTTCCCCGTGGAAAGGTCCATCAGCGTGTCCCCGCCCCAACGGCAGGACCATCGCATTTTATCGACTTCCTCTTCGATCCCCGAGGCGATGGCGGAATTGCCGATGTTTGTATTGATTTTAACCAGAAAATTGCGCCCGATAATCATCGGTTCCGCCTCCGGATGGTTAATGTTGGCGGGAAGAATGGCACGTCCTCGGGCAATTTCCGAGCGCACGAATTCCGGCGTTATCTCCTTCGGAATTGCCGCTCCGAAATTCTCTCCCGGATGCATGAACCCGAGGTTCTGACGCGGAGATTTCGCAATTGCGTCGTGCGCTGCCTGCGACTTCATGTTTTCGCGAATGGCAACAAATTCCATTTCCGGCGTGATAATGCCGCGCTTGGCATAATCCATTTGCGTGATGCGTGCACCCGGTTTGGCTCGGTAAACTTTCCGATTTTCTCGGTCGAATTGTTCGAGATGGCAAGCCGTTTTTACGGTAGGAACGATATAACCCGGCTCAACGGCTTCGACATCGCCGCGCTCCAAAATCCACGGCGTCCGCAAGGCGGGAAGCCCCTTGCGAATATCCTTATGAAAAGCCTCGTCGCCCCAGGGGCCGGAAGTGTCGTAGACGCGCACGGGCGCATTTTCGTGCAAAACCTCTCCGGAGCGGGAGCGAGTCAAAGCGAGATTTTGCGCATCGGCACACGGATGTCCGGGCGAGAACCTTCGACGTAAACGCGGCGGCTCTGCGGGAACTCCGTATGGATTTCATCACTATTTTGCTTTGGGGATTCGTTTTCCATAGACAGAAGTGGAGGCATTTTGTGTCTGAGTTCGGATTTTTCACCGTCGTAAAAGCTGTCCGCAAATTTAAGTTTCCCGGCGTCGTTTAGGGGCAAAGCGGATTAATGGAAGGGCCTTCGTGAAATCGGACAAATCGGATTGTTATATCTTCCAGGCCTTCGACCTTGGTGTAGCGAATTTTAAAATCGGCTAAGGATTCGTCTTTGACGAATTCCCATTGGCCGGGGGCGCTTGCATAGAAAGGTACGATTTTTACCCGCAGGTGTTCGAGGCCGTCCACTTCGGTGACGCGGACAGTATAATCTTCGAATCCTTCTACCTGAGTGACGTAGATTTTTCCGTAGAGTTTTTGGGCAATTTCGAAAGGGGAGTCGCCGGCGAAGAGAGCGACGGAGGTAAGAGCGCAGAAAGCGAAGAGTATCTTTTTCATCTTGTTTGTTAGAACGTTATTTCGATGGAGAAGTTTCCACACAGCGCTAAATAAAAAACACGCGCTCCTTTGCGGGAACGCGTGTTTTTGTTTAGGGAAACGGAGGATTATTCCGCTTTCGGGGCCGGTTCGTAGGCCTTCTTCGATTCCTGGTAGTAGTGGAATCGGTCGGAGACCACTTCCTGCGCCTTGGCGTAGAGTTCCGCTGCGTGTTCCGGGTTGGCGCGTTGCAGGCCTTTGAAGCGCGTTTCCGAGTTCATGAATTCCTGAACTTGGGCCTTCGGGGCCGGCGTATCGAGCGAGAACGGATTCTTGCCGAGTGCGATGTTTGCCGGGTTGTAGCGGAAGATCGGCCAGTAGCCGGATTCGACAGCCAATTTCTGGTGCGCTGCGCCTTCCGCGAGGTTGCGGTAGCCGTGAGCGATACAGTGTGCGTAGGCGATGATGATGGCCGGTCCGTCGTAGGCTTCGGCTTCCTTCATGGCTTGGAGGACCTGCGTGTCCTTGTAGCCGAGCGAGACGCGGGCGACATAGACGTGACCGTACTGAACGGCGATCTGTGCGAGGTCCTTCTTCGGGAGCTTCTTACCGGCTGCCGCGAACTTGGCAACGGCACCGATGGAGGTCGATTTCGACATCTGACCGCCGGTGTTGGAGTAAACTTCCGTGTCGAGGACGAGAATCTTGATGTTCTTGCCCGAGGCGATTGCGTGGTCAAGTCCTCCGTAGCCGATGTCATAGGCCCAGCCGTCGCCGCCGACGATCCAGACATTCTTCTTAACGAGGAATTCGGAGAGGGCGATGAGGCTCTTGGCTTCCGGCGTTCCTGCGGTTTCGAGCTTTTTGCAAAGTTCGGCGACGCGTTCGCGCTGAGCGGCGATGTCGGCTTCCGTGGATTGCGGGGCTTCGAGAATCGACTTGGCGAATTCTTCGCCGACCGTTGCTGCAGCGGCACTGAGAGCCTGGCGTGCGATTTCGGTCTTCTTGTCGATTGCGTAGCGCATACCGAGGCCGAATTCGGCGTTGTCTTCGAAGAGCGAGTTGGCCCAAGCCGGTCCGCGTCCGTCCTTGTTCGTGCAGTACGGGGTGGTCGGCAAGTTGCCGCCGTAAATCGAGGAGCAACCCGTTGCGTTGGCGATGTAGGTGCGGTCGCCGAAGAGCTGCGTCATGAGCTTGATGTACGGCGTTTCACCGCAAGCGGCGCAGGCACCGGAGAACTCGATGAGCGGCGTCATGAACTGCGAGTCGCGAATCGTGTTGCCGAGCTTGGTGCGATCCGGATCCGGGAGGTTGAGGAAGAAGTCCCAGTTCTTGGCTTCGGCTTCGCGCAGCGGCGGCTGCGGGGCCATCATGAGAGCCTTGCGGTTCGGGTCGTTTTTGTCCTTACCCGGGCAGACGTTCGTACAAATCGTGCAACCCGTGCAATCTTCCGGAGCGACCTGGATCGTGAAGAGGGTTCCCGGGAAGTCCTTAGCCTTGAACGGTACGCCCTTGAACGTGGCGGGAGCATCGGCCTTGAGAGCTTCCGGATAGAACTTTGCGCGAATGGCGGCGTGCGGGCAGATCGTTACGCACTTGTTACACTGGATACAGAGTTCCGGCGTCCAGACTGGAATCTGGTCTGCGAGGTCACGCTTTTCGAAGCGCGTCGTTGCGGACGGGAAGGTGCCGTCAACCGGCATCGCGCTGGTCGGGATGAGGTCGCCCTTGTTGGCAATCATCATCGCCTGAACGCGCTTGAAGAATTCCGGAGCGCCTTCGTACTGCGGGATGACCTGCGGGAGGGCGTCGGCTTCGACGGCTTCCGGAACGTTGATTTCGTGCAGATTTGCGAGCGAGTTGTCAACGGCCTTGAAGTTCATCTGAACGACTTCGTCGCCCTTCTTGGCGTAGGTCTTCTGAATCGACTTCTTAATCTGTTCGATGGCTTCTTCCTTCGGGAGAACATTCGCGAGGGCGAAGAAGCAGGCCTGCATGACGGTGTTCGTGCGTCCGCGCATGCCGGAGTCGGCGGCGACCTTCGAAGCGTCGATGACGAAAACGCGGAGCTTCTTTTCGATGATTTCCGCCTGCCATTCCTTGGAGAAACGCTTCCAGGTTTCTTCCGGGGAGAAGGGCGAGTTCAGGAGCACCGTTGCGCCCGGCATTGCGTAGTCGAGAATCGGCTGGCGGCCGATGAATACGTACTGCGAGCAGGCGACAAAGCCGGCCTTCTGGATGAGGTACGCGGAGCGGATCGGCTTCGGGCCGAAGCGCAGGTGCGAGACCGTCGAAGCACCGGATTTCTTGGAGTCGTAAACGAAGTAGCCCTGAGCAAAGTTCGGAGTCTGTTCGCCGATGATCTTGATGGAATTCTTGTTAGCACCGACCGTTCCGTCTGCGCCGAGACCGACGAAGACTGCGCGCTTGACGTCATCCGCTTCGATGTCGAATGCGTTGTCCCATGCGAGCGAGGTGTTGGTCAGGTCGTCGTAGATACCGATCGTGAAGCGTTTCTTCGGAGCGTCCTTGGCGAGTTCGTCGTAAACGGCCTTGACCATGCCCGGGTTGAATTCCTTCGAGCCGATACCGTAGCGGCCGCCGATGATGGTCGGCATTGCCTTGCCGGATTCCGCGTAGGCCGTGAAGACGTTGAGCAGGAGCGGTTCGCCGATGGAGCCCGGTTCTTTCGTGCGGTCGAGAACGGCGATGCTCTTCACCGTTGCGGGAACGGTCTTGAGGAAGGCTTCCGCGTCAAACGGAAGGAAGAGGCGGACCTTGATGAGACCGAGCTTGGCGCCTTGGGCGTTGAGCGCGTCGATCGTTTCTTCGATCGTTTCGCAGGACGAGCCCATGGAGACGATGACGCGGTCGGCGTCCGGAGCGCCGTAGTAGTCGAAAAGGTGGTATTGGCGTCCCGTTGCGGCGGCGAACTTGTCCATCGTGTCTTGGACGATTTTCGGGAGCGCGTTGTAGTATTTGTTGACGGATTCGCGGCCTTGGAAGTAAACGTCCGGGTTTTGGGCCGTACCGTGAACGTTCGGGCGGTCCGGCGACATGGCGCGGGAGCGGAATTCGGCGATATCGGCTTCGTCGATAACGGCGCGGATTTCGTCGTCCGAGAGCGTTTGGATCTTGGAAACTTCGTGCGAGGTGCGGAAGCCGTCAAAGAAGTGCATGAACGGCACGCGGGACTTGAGCGAAGCGGCATGTGCGATGAGTGCGAGGTCCTGAGCTTCCTGGCCCGAGGTCGAGTTCAGCATTGCGAAGCCGGTGGCGCGGCAAGCCATGACGTCGGAGTGGTCACCGAAAATCGAGAGGGCGTTCGTTGCGAGTGCGCGTGCGGTGACGTGCATCGTGAACGGGATGAGTTCGCCCGCGATCTTGTACATGTTCGGAATCATGAGCAAGAGGCCTTGCGACGCGGTAAAGGTCGTCGTCAGTGCCCCTGCGAGCAACGAACCGTGAACGGCACCCGCAACGCCGGCTTCGGATTGAAGCTGTTCAATGCTGGGGGTGTTATTCCACAGGTTCGGCATCTTTTTTGCCGACCATTCGTCGCAGGATTCCGCCATCGGGGAGGAGGGCGTAATCGGATAAATCGCGATGACTTCGCTGAGTCTGTAAGCAACGGATGCAACGGCTTCGTTAGCATCCATCGTTTTAAACTTAGATGTTGATTTTGCCATAACTGCAACAATTTTGCGCTTCCTTCGGCTTGAATTCAACGAAAAAAGCGGCGAAAAACGTTGCGCGAAACTAGGCTTTCTATAACGGGCGTTTGAGGGCGCAACCGCGGAAAACCATGAGACAGCCCAAAGCGGCGTGGAGTAGCAAAACCGTTCCCGAGACGGAGAAATCATAGATTGCCGCGTGAGCGTTCATCAGCGTGTAGGCGTCGTAAATCGGACTGGATTGCATGGCGCTGAAAAAGCCGGACCAGCCCCAGTAGATATTAATAAAGGGACGGAAGACCCAGACGAGGGCATCGGGGAGCTCCAGGACGATGCCCGAGAGCGGGAGTTGAAAGCCGACCAGATAAATCGAGAGGAGCGAGGCCTTTTCCGCAGACTGCATCAGGGCGGAAAAGCCGAGGCAGATCAGCGTCATTGCCACGCAAACGCCCGCCATCGTGAGCAATTGGACGCCCCAGTCGCCGGGGAAATTACAAATAATCTTTACGAAGGCGCACATCCAAAGGCCCTGAAAGACGGCGATCGAGGCGGTGAAAATAATTTTCGAAAGGGCGTAGGCGCTCGGGCGCAGACCCGTCATGCGCTCTTTTTCGTAGAGATTGCGTTCGGCGGCAATTTCGCGTCCGCCGTTGTTGGCCCCCATGAGCGCGAGCAGCATGACTTGGAAGAGCACGAGCCCGGTTGCCAGTGTCGCGATGCGCATTTGTTCGATTTGGATTGCCCGGGCCTCCATCGCCTGTTGCGAAGTCATAATCGCCTGGTCGAGCGGCATGCGGGGTACTTGCGGGAGTCCGTCCAAGGCAAAAATGACGACGATGCACGGGAAGCCGAAGGTGATGGCCAGCGTCAGGGCGAAGTAGCCGTTGTCGCGGATGAACAGGCGGAAGCGGCGGGCGAGCAGGGTAATCAGCTGGGTGAAAAAGCCTGCGCGCTCTTGGCGTTGCGCTTCGGGCGCCCGGGTGTCGGCGGCGGCCTCGGCGCCATCGTCGTTGACGAGTTCCAAGGCGTTTTTTTTATAAATTCCCCAGCGTTCGCACCAAAAGGCGAGAGAGTGCGATTCGAGACAGGTGTAGAGTTCCAACGCGTTTCCGATGGAGAAATAATTCAAAAGCTCCGGATGGCTGCCTTGGAAAATGACGTGCCCCTGCAGGACGACGGTGACGGTATCGAAGCGGGAAAGCTTCGCGAGATTGTGGATAATACAGATAATCGATTTGTGCTCCCGTTCGACGAGCTCGCGCAGGAGGTCGAGCATTTCGTCCTCGGAATTGGGGTCGAGGCCGCTGGTCACTTCGTCGCAAATCAGGCATTCCGGGCTGAGCGTCAGTTCCAGTCCGAGTCCGACGCGGCGCGTTTGCCCGCCGGAAAGCGATGCGACGCGTTTGTCGGCGTGCGGGGCGAGTTTGGTGGTTTCGAGAACGGATTGGAGGCGGCGTTCCCGCTCGGCGGCATCTTTCAGGTTCAGCGCCAAGGCATAGCGGAAGGTTTCCGCGACGCTCAGATTCGGTTGCGCGAGGGTAAATTGCGGGACGAAGCCGATGGTGCCCGCGAGGTCGTTCGACGAACGAATCGGCTTGCCGTTGAACCTTGCCGTGCCGGTGCGATTAATCATGCCGAGCATCGCCTTCATCAGCGTGGTTTTCCCGCAACCGGAGGGGCCGATAACGGCGTGCATCTGTCGCGAGGCGAAGCTGGCATCCGCGTGATTGAGGATTTTTTTGCCGTCAGCGGTTTCGACTGTCAGGTTTTTGCAGGAAAGCATGGGGAGTAAAGCGTTCGTTTATCGAAATAAACGGGCGAGCCCGCCACCTGTCAAGCGGGATGAAATGGTTCTTATGGGATTCAGTGCGGTCTGAATTTTCAGTGCTTGAGAGTTTACGTCGCGTGCCTTCCCGTTGCTAACGAAGTAGGCAGCCCTAAAATTCGTTTTTTTGCAGTCTCAAGATTAGGCAGTGCGCCGGAGGACACTACATGGGATAAGCGCGGGTGTAGGCAGAGCCGCAACCCGCGGATAGGCGGCTCTGCCATCATGCGCCGCAGAGCGACGTTGATGTGCCTCCGAGCCCTTCTGCGGTGAAATGGAACGAGCTACCTGCTCTTTTTGTAGATAGATTCCTAAAAAGGAATTTCTAGGGGTTGTCAGTAGGCCTTGCCGGATTTAATTCTTGAGCGGGCGTGTACGAGAAAATAGGCTTCCACTCGTTCCGACATGAAACTCCTAATCACATTTTTTACGCTCCTTTTCGCATTGCCGTTAATTGCCGGCGACTTTTCGTTGCGCCCGCTCAGCGATGGCACTGCCGAAATTTCCGCTTACACGGGAAGTTCCTCCGATCTTACAGTCCCCGAAAATATTGACGGGAAAAAGATTATTGCCGTTGGAGAGCATGCATTTTTCGGGAATGAAACCCTGCGTTCGATTGTCCTTTCTGAAGGGGTTGATGCGATTGGAGAATACGTGATTCAGAAAGGTGATACGCGGGCTAAGGTTGCCAAGAAAGTCGCTTGTCGTGTTTCCGAACTCAGCAAGTTAAACCCGGATGTTGACTGGACCAAGATACGCGTCGGCCAAAAGATTAAGGTGCCTGGCGTAAGACAGGAGCTTGTGCAGATTCCTGCTGGGACGTTTATGATGGGAAGCCCCGGCGGAGAGGAAGGGAGGGATGATGACGAGACTCATGTCCGTGTGCGAATTTCAGAGCCGTTTTACCTCGGAAAAACGGAGGTAACACAGGCACAATGGAAAGCTGTGATGGGAAGTAATCCGTCTTATTTTAAAGGGGACAATCTTCCGGTGGAATGTGTGTTCTGGGACGAGGCGATGGAATTTTGTCGTAAGCTGACGGAGCGGGAGCATTCAGCAGGGCGTTTGCTCCGCGGGTGGAAATATACGTTGCCGACGGAAGCGCAATGGGAATGCGCGTGCCGCGCGGGAACGACGACGGCATACTATACGGGCAATTCATTTGGAGACTTGGCGCGCGCCGGGTGGTATGATGCGAATAGTGGAGGTAAAACACATCCGGTCGGGCAAAAAATGCCGAATGCATGGGGACTTTACGATATGCACGGGAATGTCTGGGAATGGTGTTTAGATTGGTATGGTTCGCGTTTACAAGGCGGGGATAATCCTGCGGGGGCTAAATCAGGCTCGTACCGCGTGATTCGCGGCGGGAGTTGTCTCAACTTCGCGCAGAATTGTCGCTCTGCGATTCGCGACTACGATTCGCCCGACGTGCGCGGCAACTACCTCGGCTTCCGCGTTGCCTTAGTTCGCGAATAAAAGAAGAGATAAAACCAAGCTCGAAACCGCCGTTAGTAGCCGATTGCGAACGCGGCGTGTTTTTAAAAGTAAGTTTTTACGGCGAATTCGACCTGTTCGATAAGGCGTTGGAATATTTCATCGAAAAGGCGCTTTTCGGAGGGGTTTCGGCTCGTGATGTTGAAAAAATAAGCGAAAATCGGCTCAATGCGAGCCGAAAAGGGCATATTCTCGGGCATTTTTGAGCCGATTAAGCTTGCCCTTAGGCTAGCTCCGGAAATTCGTTTTTGGAGATTTGCCTACGAAAAGAGCGTGTAGCTCGTTCCATTGCGCCGCAGGAGCGTCAGGGGTACATTAGTGTTGCTCAGCGGCGCATGACGGCGAAGTGTCTATCCGCGGGTTTCGGTTTCACCTACACCCGAGGTTATCCAATGTCGTACACCTTCGGCGCACAGCCCCGAAGAGGCAATTGCGAATAGCGAATCTCGAATTCCGAATGATTACCGCTTAGCGAATTCTGTCGTTAGCCTTAGGAGGACGACCTCTCGGCTTTGCCGATTCAACTTCTAAGCTCCTAAACTTTCGAAAAAGGCGGGTGCAATCATTCGGAACTCGGAATTTGGAATTCGCAATTGGTGAGCTGCAAGCTCGGCTCCCAGGATTTGGTGCGGTTTTTCTATTGAGACATTAGGGCGGTAGCGTTAATATTTCATAAAATATGAAAGTCTTAGTAAAATCTCTTGTTTGTCTGTTTTGTGCTACTTCCTGGGCGATTGCCGGAGAAGTCGAGAAGGAAAACGTTCCTCAGAAAGAGGATGCCCCCAAGGCTGCTGAACCGGTCGTGCTTACTTTGCCGAACGGGACGAAAATGGAGTTCATGCCGATTCCTGCCGGGGAGTTTGTTATGGGGAGCCCGAGAGATGAGGAGGGACGCGATAAGGACGAGGACCAAGTTAAGGTAAGCATCACGAAAGCGTTTTATATGGGGAAAACGGAAGTAACGGAAGCTCAGTATTCTGAAATGGTTACCGGTGTTCAACCGTCGGATAACGCCCAGAATAAGCCGATGACGAAAGTTTCCTGGTTTGATGCGACGGCATTTTGTAAGCGATTGACAACGTGGGCGCATGCACAAGGAAAAATGCTTGGTTGGAAGTTCACCCTCCCGACCGAAGCGCAGTGGGAATACGCTTGCCGTGCGGGAACGACGACGAAATACCATTCCGGAAACGAGATTGCCGACCTCAAGCGCGTTGCGTGCTACAGCGGCGGTTCCGGAAAGGGCAAAAATCAGGTCGCAAGAAAAGCGCCGAATGCATGGGGCCTTTATGATATGCACGGGAATGTTGATGAATGGTGCTTAGACTGGTATCGTTCGCGTTTGCGTGGCGGGGTTGATCCGGCGGGTTCTGTTACGGGTTCGCGTCGCGTGATTCGCGGCGGCGGAGGAGATTGCAGCCCGCGTAGTTGCCGCTCTGCGGACCGCTTCTACGATGCGCCCACCCGCCGCGGCTATGACCTCGGCTTCCGCGTTGCCTTGGTTCGCGAATAAAAAAGGAGATAAAACCAAGCTCAAAACCGCCGTTAGTAGCTGATTGCGAACGCGGCGTTTTTTTATCGCTTTTTACGGCGGCGGGAACTGAATTTTCGAAGCTTGAGAATTTACGTTGCGCGTCTGTTTTGTCGGGCGTTTACTAATGAAACGATGCTTGAAAATCTCCGACAGACCCATTTGCTTTGCCCTTATTTTTTTACGGGAATGTTTTTCGTGTTGGGGGCGATTGTCGGCAGCTTTCTTAATGTTTGCATCCTGCGCATTCCCCGCGGGGAGAGCGTGGCGACTCCGGGTTCGCATTGCGCTTGCGGGAGGCCGATTCCGCTTTGGAACAATATTCCGATCCTTTCGTGGTTCATTTTGCGCGGGAAGGCTTCGTGTTGCGGGAGAAAGTTTAGTATTCGCTATGCGGCAATCGAGGCGCTGACGGGGCTGCTTTTTGCCGCGGCCTGGCATTATTTCCCGTGGCAGGAGGCGCTTGCGCTCATGGTCTTTTGCGCTTTCGGAATCGTGCTCGCGTTTATCGACTGGGATACGATGTATTTGCCGGATTGCGTGAACGCTCCCTTTGTCGCTTCGGGATTAGCGCTTTCGTTTTTTCTGCCGGAAATGCACGGTGAAGTTCCCGCTCAGCTCCAGGGAGATATGCTCGTTGCGGGATTGCACTACGGCCTGGTGCCCGCGTTGATCGGTTTGGCGGTCGGCGGAAGTCTGTCGTATTGGATGCGCTATTTTGCCTCCGTAATTATGAGACGTGAGGCGATGGGCGAGGGCGACGTCATTTTGCTCGGCGGCATCGGGGCCTTTTTCGGCTGGAAGGGAGCCGTGTTCGCATTTTTTGCCTCGTCGTTCCTCGGTTTGGGGGCGACTCTTTTTCAGAAGATTTTCGGCAAGGAAGTGCCTGCCGATTTGCGTGCGACGGAGGCATCCCGGCTTTCGCTTGAAGGCGATGAAGAGGCCGCGGATATGTTTGCGAGCATCGGTTCACGCCCGTTTCCGCTCGGCCCCTGGCTTTTGCTCGGCGCTCTGATTTATTGCGTCTGCGGGGAAGCTTTTTATGCCCGCGTTTTCCCGTTTTTGGCGAAGTAGGCTCGCGCCGGGATGAGGTTTGTTTTTTTAAGCTTTTAGGCCCTCTGTCAACGGTCGGCGAATCCTGTCATTTTGCCTCATTTTCTTTAGTGAAAACTTTTTGAAAATTTTTATTGGCATTTCCGTTTCGGAGCTTAGTATGGTGCGAAATTTCTACCCTACTTGTATTCTATGAAAAGCCGATTCCCTTTTCTCTCTCGTTTCCAGCTGATTGCAGTTGCCGGATTGGCCGCGGCATTGCTTTGTCCGACGGCGGAAGCGGGGATGATGCACGCCGACATTGATCAGCGAACCTATACGGACTTCGCACAGAATTTGGGCCGTTATAAGGTAACCGGCGTGAGCACGCTGTTGCAGGCCATCCGCGACAAGGACGGCGGGATTGTGCTCGTGAACGAAAAGGGGGAAGAAACCGGAAAAATTCTGCTTTCGCAGGGAATGATTGATTTTGGCGGTGTAGAAGATATGCCCGGCTGGTTCCACGGCGCCGGCGCGGCTTTGGGAAATAACTATATCGTAACGGCAGAGCACAATTCCATTTTCAATGCCTCGTTCGGGGTCAGCGAGCTCGGAAGTTCACATGCAATTTCCTATGCAACGGTCAGAGAATCGGCGGGAATGGGTGACTTTGCATTGTACCGTCAGAACAAGATTTTTACGGATGTGGTCGGGGCATCGATGTATAGCGGAATTACGACCGACGCCGAGATTTCGAGCTTGGTCGGAGAAACCATTTATCGTGCCGGAGGCGGGGTCCATTATAAATTCGGGGATTACAACGGGACGCAGGTGCATGCCGGGAGTGCCTATACTTTTCTCGCGGGCGGGATTGATACGATTGCCGGGGCGAGCTTCTCGGAAGGGGCTGATACCTACCGCATCAATTGGGAAATGGATCTTTCTGCGGAGGGCGTTAGCACGGAGAATCCTTTGCCGATCACGACCAACGGCGGCGACTCGGGAAGCCCGATCTACGTTTACAACGAAGAGACTAAGCAATACGAATACCTCTTCGCGCTAACCGGAGATAACCGCTACAATTGGTCTATCGGAAGCGGGGCGATAGAGTGGACTGCCGATGCGATGGCGGAATTCAACAAGACCGTGGACATGAGCTCCGCAACGACGGCAACATTGGGCGCGGTCAGTGCGGCGACCGGGGAAAAGCCGGCAACGGGCACGATTATGGTTGGCGGGAAAGTGATTGAATTCTTCGGTGTCGCTTCCGGGACGCATACTTGGAAAAGCCTTACGGACCGTAAGGACGTTCAGAATTGGTACGCCTACGGAAATCATTATCAAAACGGAATCAGCGGCTTGGGCAATACGCACAATCTCGTTTTTACGGGAAGCGGCGAAAACGGGGCGCATACGATTATTCTGAATGCAACGGTCGATACCGGCATCGGCTACCTCGAATTCAACTCGGGAAAATTTACAATCGAGTCGGCAAACGGACAGAGCTACATGCTTAATTCCGCCGGCTACGTCATCAACAAGGGCGCGGAAGTACACCTGAAGCTGGCGAATGACTCCGAAAGTTATATGCGCGAATGGCGTAAAAACGGCGAAGGTGATCTTTACATCGAGGGAACCGGCAACACGAATGCGCTTTTGACGGTCGGCGGGAGCGGAAAGGTTTACCTCCAACGCGACAACGGCTATTCCGCATACAATGTTTTGGCGTCGAGCGGTGCGACGGTTGTTATTCAGGATATAAAGCAGATTGCACGTGATTTTACTTTCGGCCTTGGCGGCGCGACGCTCGATATGAACGGCAACTCGATGGATTGGTATACGACGAACACCAATGTCGGTGCCGACGGGTTCAGCATCAATGCGTTGACCGACGAAGCCGTCATTACGAACACGGGCGATCAGGCGACGACGCTTACTTACAAGCAGGGCAGTGAGACGACCTTCAAGGGCTCGTTCCGGGACACGGAAAAGGGTGCGGTTAGAATCGTTGCCGATGCGGGGGAGAATTCCGTTTGGACGCTTAATAGCATTGTTACGGATTTGAGCAAAAACACCGGCAGCGGCTTTGAAGTCAAAAGCGGCAAAGTCGTTTTGTCGGGGACGAACACGGTCCATGGCAAGGGCTCGGTGAATTATTCCGACGATGTGTTTTTTTCTGAAGACGATTGGCATTATGCCGATGCGCAGATGAAGGTGGCGGTGGAAACCGGAGCGGTCTTTGAACTCGGTTCACACGCGCGCCTGAAAGGCGATGTCACCGTCAACGGCGGGATTTACGTTATGCGCGAGGGAGTCCGCCACCAGATGGAATACATCGAAGGCGGCCTGATAAAGGAGGACACTTACGCGTGGGAAGACTATTACGGTCACCACGGGAATACTGTTTTGAATAATGGTACGCTCAAGGTGGAGTTTTCCGCCGGAACGACGGCAAACACGACTTACGCCGGAGATATTACGGGCAACGGGACGGTGACTGTGGACGCCGGGGACAGTACGTTTACGCTGACGGGAAATAATACGTTTACGGGCGAGCGCTCGGTCGTCGGCGGAATTCTGATCGTCGAGGACGCGGCTGCGGCCGGAAGCAGGAAGTGGAAAGTCGAAGAAAAGGGCACGTTTACGGTGCAGGGAGCTGCGGGAGCGGATATGCTTGCCTATGTCGACGAAGCGTCCGACGGCGTGCTTGCGCTTGGGAAGGACGACAAGCAGTTCAGCCTTTCTACGCACAAAAATCTGATTGTCGGTGCCTTGGCAGGACAAGTTATTCAATACGGCGAAAAGGGAACTTCCGAAACGCTGACGGCCGTCGATAAGGCGTGGCGTCTCGGTGGCGGCGGCGGCGAATTGGTCGTCAATTACCACCTGACGGGAGAGAACAAGCTCATTCTCGGCAATGCTTACGCCAAAGGCATTGTAACGCTGACCAATGAGAAAAACGACTTTGCCGGCGGGATTGACTTCATGGGAAGCGGCGTGACGCTCAAATACTCGAGCGAGGCGGCGATTGAAAAGGTGACGCTCAACTTGAGCTACGGGAATCGCGTGGCGATGACGGATTTGCTCAAAAACGTGACCAAGAATTCCAACGGGATTCTTCTGCAATACAATGCCGCTCAGTCGTTGGATTTGAGTGAACATAAGGAGCTTTCTCTCGGAGCGAACGGTAATTTGAATTATACCGGTGAAATTACCGTTGCGGAGGGACAGGCCTATCGCTTTTCTGCCGCAGACGGAACCTTTACCGTTAATTCTGAAATCGGCGGAGCTCACGATATCGTTGCGGATGCTCAAACTTACACCGGCGGGATTGTTAAATTAACCAATCTCAAGGACTTTACGGGCGCGCTTTCCGTTGCCGGTTATGACAGCACGAAGACGAGCGACAAATCGGGCGCAATCACCCTGGAAGTAACGCAGGATAATGTTTTGAATACCGCCAAGAGCGTTACCTTAAAAGCCGGCGGAACGCTTAACATCGGAGATACGACACAGACGATTAAAAATCTTGTTTTGGAATCCGGAGCGACTCTCTACGGAAATCGCCTGGAAAGTGCGACCGATACGAAGGCAAGTGAGTTGCACCTTACGATTGATAAGCTGAGTGATTTCAAGGGGGCCATTAACGTTGCGACGATTCACAAGTACGGCGAAAGCACTTTGGCCTTGGATGGTAGTGCCAATTTTAAATGCGCGAATCTCGTTGTTGAAGAAGGTGATGTTCAATTAACGGGAATGGTTTTTGTCAATGTCGGCGGGTTGTCATTGAACGATCATACGCTGTATCTGAACGGACAGACACTTTATCTCGGTGTAATCATGGAGGATGGCGGAAGAATAGATGCTTCTGCCAAAGGATCCTCTTTTTCCGGATACAGCAATATCAAGGGTAATTCCGGAATTGCCTACGTTGATAATGGAGGGAATAACCTCAGTTTGTCCGCGAATGTGCTTGCTGCTGTGGGTGCAACGATTCGCTTAGAAGGTTCCGGGAAATGGACTTTTTCTGCGGCCGGGTACAATACGGTCGGGGTCGGTGGCGGCGGGACCCTGCAGGTTGAGGCTCCGATCCTGACGTTTGCGAACGCGTCAAACCTCACCGCTGTCGGCGGGACCTTGGAGCTGCTTGCTTCTTCTGGAAGCAAGGACGTGACGATTGATTTTGCGGGAACGAGCACTTCGGTGTCGCAGGAATTGAATTTTAATACGCTGCTGATTACCGAAAAGGATTTGAAGCTCGAGGAAAATACGAAGACGAATGCGAAGTTTTCTATCGGTAGCCTGAACGGCTCCGGAAGCGTGACTTGGAATGCGGATCAGAATAGCACGCACAGCTCGCGCTTGGTTTTCACGAACGAGGGCAATTTCAACGGCAAGGTCACGGCCAAACGTACGGGAACGGATTCGGGCTACAGCACTTTCGTAGAGCTTGCTCATGAGAAAGCTTTGAAGACTGCGACGCTTGATTTGCAGGGCGTTTCCGGCGGCAGTGTTGCACTTGCAGTAAATGCGGATAATGCTCAAATTCAAGGACTCTTAGGAAATGAGCATAGCGTTGTTTACGGCGGTGCGGCTTTAACGACGACGCAGAGTGCGGTGCCGACAAGCACGAAGGATGCGACGCTCACAATCACGGGTAGCGGAACTTACGATTACAAAGGCGCGGTCGCGGGAGCGAGCATTGCGATGGCCGGTACGGGAACGCAGACATTCAGCGGAAACGGCGTTGTTGTAAAGGATGTTTCTGCCCTTTCGGGAACTTTGGTCTTCTCCAAGACCCCGACACTTAACGGAAATATTGCCATCGCCCAAGGCGCGACGCTGAGCTTCGGTGAGTCCTTTACGCTGAATGCCGGACACACGCTTTCCGCAATCGCGGGTTCAAGCAAGTCCGGGACCGCAACGTTGACGGGAACGCTCGTGCTCAACGGCGGGACGCTTGGCTTTGATGCCTCTGTTCTGAATGAAACGGCTTCGCTTTTGTCGGCGACTATGGAGTTCGGAACGAATTTTTCGAGTCAGGCAATCAGTTTTACGAACGAATCCCTCCTCGAAATCGGTAAAACCTACAAATTGCTCGACGGCAATTGGGCGAATAAATCGGCGGTAATTGCCGATGCCATGCCGGACTATCTGAAAGCGAGCACGTTTTCGGCAACGGAGAACGGCTTGTCCGTCACGCTTGCTTTGGCAAACGGCTTTGTCGAGTGGAAGGGCGACTACAGCGCGTTCTCGGCGGATAAAACTGTTTTGTTCCGCGGAACGGAGGCCGGAAAAGAGTTGAATTTTACTTCGGCAAGCTCTGTGAAGGGACTCCGTTTCGTTAACGGCGAATCTTACACTTTCTCCGGACAGGAGGTGACCCTCAGCGAGGCACTGGTTCTGCAAAGCGGAAAGCTGACGCTGAACAATAAGCTGAGCGCGTTCGATTACGTCTGCTCGGAGGGTGTTTTGGAGATCAATGAATCGGGTGAGCTTTCTCTGGGAAAAAGCAAGAGCGGCGTCGTTAGTATTGAGGGCATCTCCGGAGCCGGTGTGCTCGGATTGAATTTAACGCAGGATTACAACAACCGTTTGTCCGTTGACGGCGATTTTATCGGAACGACATACATTAGGTCCGGGTATTTTACGCTGTATTCCGACAGCACGTACGGGAGCAAAATTCGAATGGGTGATGGCACAAATTTCCGTCTGCTTAGTTCCGTAGCGGTGGACGCCGATATCGAGCTAGAAGGCTCTAGTCGATTTTTTCCGGAAAATTCCAACAAACTTACGGTCAATGGAGATGTTACTGGAGACCGCGGGACATGGATTCGTCGGGGCAAAGGGAATGTCGAATTTAACGGCTCTGTTGATCTCTATGGATTTGATTTTGAGGAAACGGAAACGACTACCATCTTCAATGGCAATGCGAATATTGATGTCTTAACCTTGGATACGGCCACCGCAACCTTAAGCGGAACCGGGAAAATGTCGGTCGGAAACTTCAATCTCAGAGCCGGGAATAGTGTTAGCGTCGATGCGTTGAAAATCACGGAAACGGAAGCGCAGGATAGATCTTGGACCGGCAATAACACGACGACCGTAAGTCTGAAGAACGGGGCGGTCTTGGATACGCGAAATAGCTACTACAAGCTTGCAGGGACGTTGAACTTGGGTGGCGATGGTGCAAATGGTACCATGTATGTTAGCGGCCTTTGCCTTTCTCCGGAAAATAATACATCCACGGTTAATATTAGCTCAGGCTCTCATCTCGTTATTGCCGGTAGTACCGATAACTCCAAAACAGCAGCCTTTGTTTTGGCCGTGCAGGGAGATCAGTTGGCGTATTACGGTTCGCGTAACAACATCAACATTGGCGGACAATTAACAAGTAGTGCCGCAATGACTCTCTACGGGACCTCCGCGAACATGAATGTGAACGACGGTGGGAGATTTAACCTGCTGAAAGGGTTAAAGTTGACCGGAACTCCTTACAACGATTGGACCGGTCAAAAGTACGCTTACCTCAACGTGAATGAAGGTGGCAGTCTGTACGCTGCCGGCGGAGAGCAACACAATAACCTTCTTGTAACTTTGGCCGGAAACACTACGCTGGGAGCAATCGGCGAGGTCGGATCCACGGTTACTTTCTCCAACAACATGACTTGGGGGACGGCGAACACCGAGGGTACGATTACGATTGATACGGCGGCGGTGACAGTCGGTAACGATTTCAATCTCACCCGCCACGAAAAGGACGGTGTAACGCTTGAGTTCTCCGGGATCTTGAATCTTCAGGGAACGACAAGCCTGGAAGTCGTTGGCGCGGGAACGCTCAAGTACAACAGCGCATTTGACAAGGCGGCAGACATCCGTCTGCGTGAAGGTGCCTCTCTGTCGATGGGCGATGGGGATTCGCTCAAGTCTGCTGTGGTGCTTGACGAGAGCTCGCTGATTCTGGATGCGTCCGCTTTCGGAGGGGCCAACACCTCCCTCGCGATTAATACTTCGGGGACGATCCATGCGACGGCGGGGGCTAGCACCTTGTCGGCGACGACGACCCTGAACGGCGGGGCCAACGTGATTTACGACGTGGATGCCGGTGCAACGCTTAATTCGACGGCGGCGCTTGCTTATTCCGGTGAACGCGCATCGCTCACGAAAAGCGGTGCGGGGGCGCTTACGCTCAACGATTCCGGAAAGGCTTTGACAACCATAAGCGCCGAGGCGGGTACGCTCAAGGTCTGCGGTGTCGAAAATTACATGCTGACGTCCTTGAGCCTCAGCGAATCCGCCTTTGTCGGATTTTATACGGATTCGGTCGGCTCCGAAGCTACGGAAGCGACGATTAGCATTTCGGGCACGGCGCTGTTTTCGTCAGATGCGTATTTGGAAGCGAATCTGATTTTAGCGGGCGGTTCGACGCTTGAAATTGCCGAAGGCGGCCTCTCCATGGGCAGTACGTTGACTCTGGAGCAGGGCGCGCTTTTGGGCGAAGAAACGTTGGCGCGTGCCAACGCACTGAAGGTCGGGGAAAGCCTGACACTGTTTACGGGCGTGGATCAACTGATTCTCGGGAACGGAGAGAATGCGATCCTCATCAACCCGGAAGACGATTGGTCTTCGGGCGGACAGATTTCGGTGGGGAATTATTTCTCCAACCTTTCGGGAGATGCGTTTGAGCTCTGCTTTACGGGAGAGGCCGGAAACGGCACTCTCGGAATCTTGGCAATTTCCTCGGCCATCCCCGAACCCTCGGCGTTCGGTTTGTTCGCAGGCTTGGGTGCCTTGGCACTCGTGTCTTCCCGACGCCGCCGCAAGTCTTAGTAGCCGACTCGACGGCTCCAGCAATTGTGATTTCCTTTCGGTTGCGGAGGGGGGAGAAAATCCCTCCCCCAATCTTTCCTTGTACCTTTTTTGTTTATGCATCAGCCCTTAACCCGTTTAACCCTGCTGGTTGCCGCAACGGCAATTACGAGCTCCGCATTCACTGCTTTCGCCGGCGTAGCCGATACCCGCTACGACCTCCAATACTATTTGGATTTCAGTTATAACAAGGGCCGCTTTGGGGCGGGTGCCGTCGATGTCGAAGTTTATTATAAGGACGGTTCGTCGGTCAAAAATCCCTCCATTGAGCTGATGCCGAATCTCGATTCGTACGCGCAGGTCGGGACGTACAATTCGCTTGTCGGTTTTACGTCAATGGGCGGGGCCGGTCTGGTGGCGCCGCAGTACGTGATGGGCGCGATGCACTGCGAGGAGAATCCGGTTTATTTTCTGACGGAAAACGGCAATTACAGCGTCGTCTATACCTCCGCCGGTTACAAAGCAGCTCCGAACAGCAATATCGACTGGAGCATTCAGCGCCTTAATAAAATCGTGACCGAGGTGGCTTACACGCCGTACGCGGACAACGGGTTTATGTCCGGCTTGGAAGTCGGTACATGGTTGTATCGATTGGGACATGGGCGATATGCAAATACTTCCGGTGAGACTGTGAATACGAACGGTCAGGCGATGGGCGGAATGATTAACGTCTCCTCC